>DASREC010000572.1:0-19543 GCA_035652295.1 Polyangia bacterium | reverse complement strand
TGGATCGTGCTCGTCGTCCTTGCAGCAGGATGCAGCAACACCGACAGCGGCACGGCGTCGGATCTGTCGGCGCCGCTCGACATGGGGCCGCCCGTCGACGCCGCCGGACAGTTCGGCGCGACGTGCGACTTCGTGAAGAAGAACTGCTTCAGCGGGCTGCACTGCGCGACCACGGCAGTCGGCGACGTGTGCATTCCCGATCCGGCGGCGCCGATCCCCGAGGGCGGGGCGTGCACCGCGATCAACTTCGGCGGCATCCAGGGCGACTTCTGCACGCCGGGGACGTCGTGCATCGACTACGAGGGCACGTCGCTCTGCCGGCGCGGCTGCTTCGTGCACGCCGATTGCGCCGACGGCGACTACTGCGTGGCGCCGACCAACTCGGCCACCACGAAAAAGATCATGGGGCAGGACACGCCGCTCTCCGCCTGCGTCACCGACGAGGGCTGCGATCCCGTCGCGCAGACCGGCTGCGCTGCGGGCGCGTGCTACTTCGGCGGCGGCGACGACGTCGGGCGCCCGCGCGTGTGCCAAGCGAAGTCGGGCACGCAGCCGCCCGACACCACGTGCATGAGCCACAACGACTGCGCGCCGGGCGAGACGTGCAGCGGGCTCGGCTTCTGCCGGCTGCTGTGCTACGTCGTTCCGGTGACGGACGCGGACGCAGGGACGACGCTCGGCGCGTGCCCCGACGGCGAGGGCTCGTGCGGCGCGTTCTTCGGCTCGGCCGGCGTATTCGGTCTGTGCGAATGAAAGCGGTCACGCTCCACCAGCACGGCGGTCCGGAGGTCTTGCGCGTCGAGGAGCTGCCCGAGCCCGTCGCCGGGCCGGGCGAGGTGCGCGTGCGCGTGCAAGCGGTGGCGATGAACCACGTCGACCTCTGGGTGCGGCGCGGGATGCCGCACCTCAAGCTGCGCTACCCGTTTCTCCTCGGCGCAGACGTGGCGGGCGTGGTCGACGCGCTCGGGCCCGGCGTCGCGGGATTGAACGTCGGCGACGAGATCGTGGTGAACCCGGGCCACTCGTGCGGGCGCTGCCGCGAGTGCCTCTCGGGGCGCGACAACCTGTGCCGCCACTTCGAGCTGATGGGCGAAGATCGGCCGGGCGGCTACGCGGAAAAGATCGTCGTGCCGTCGGTGAACGTGGTGCCGCGCCCCGCCGGCCTCGACGCCGCGCAAGCCGCCGCCGTGCCGGTGACGTTCTTGACCGCGTGGCAGATGCTGACGCGCAAGGCGCCGGTGCATCCCGGCGACGACGTGCTGGTGATGGCCGCCGGCTCGGGCGTCGGCACCGCCGCCGTGCAGATCGCCAAGCTGCACGGCGCGCGCGTGATCGCCACCGCCTCGAGCGACGACAAGCTCGAGCGCGCGCGGGCGCTCGGCGCCGACGAGACCATCAACCACGCGAGCGGCGACCTGGTGGCCGAGGTCAAGCGGCTGACCGGCAAGCGCGGCGTCGACATCGTGTTCGAGCACGTCGGCGCGGAGGTCTGGCCGAAGGTGATCTTGTGCGCGGCGCGCGGCGGAAAGATCGTGACGTGCGGCGCGACCTCGGGCTTCGACGCGCGCACCGATCTGCGCCACGTTTTTTTTCGCCAGCTGGAAATTCTCGGCTCGACCATGGCGCCGAAGGGCGACCTCTATCCGATCCTGGCGCACGTGGCCGCGGGCCGCCTGAAGCCGGTCGTCGATCGCGTGATGCCGCTCGTCGAAGCCGCCGAAGCGCACCGCCTGCTCGAGCAGCGCAAGCCGTTCGGCAAGCTCGTCCTCGTCCCCTAGATTAGACTGATGTGTCAGTAAACTCGCCGACCCTTACGTTTACGTAAGAGAAGGGTCTTGACAGCTCCTCGCGATCCCATCATGTTACTCCACAGACTGAACTCTTACGTAAGCGTAAGGGTTGACGGGAGAGGGCGTCGGTGATCGATCTCGGCAAACCGCTGCGAGTAGGCGAGCTGGCCAAGCGGACCGGCAAGACGGTGCGCGCGCTCCACCTTTATGAGGAGCTCGGTCTGCTCAAGCCGGTGCACCGCTCGAAGGGCGGGTTCCGCCTGTTCGCGCCGTCCGCGGTCTCGCGCGTCGAGTGGATCCAGAAGCTGCAAGACGCCGGCTTCTCGCTGCACCAGCTCCAGGAGCTGCGTGGCATCGTCGAGGATGGCTCGATCGCGTCGTTGGCGATGAACCGCGTGCGCGAGCAGTTCGCCGAGCGGCTGCGCCAGACGCGCGAGCAGATCGAGAAGCTCAGCAAGCTCGAGCAGGAGCTGACCGCCAGCCTGGCGTACCTCGACGGCTGCAAGACCTGCGTCACCGAGCATCAACCCGACGAGTGCGGCGCCTGCAACCACAACGGACACGAGGGCGTGAGCCAGCCGATCCTCGTCGCTGGAATTCACAGAGGATGATGATGGCGCTCAAGATTCCAATCTTCATGGACAACCACTCGACGACGCCGGTCGATCCGCGCGTGCTCGAGGCGATGATGCCGTACTTCACGCACGACTTCGGCAACGCCGCCAGCCGCAACCACGTGTTCGGCTGGCACGCCGAGAAGGCGGTCGACCTGGCGCGCGAGCAGGTGGGCGCGATCATCGGCGCCAGCGCGAAAGAGATCGTGTGGACCTCGGGCGCGACCGAGTCGCTCAACCTCGCCATCAAAGGCGTCGCCGAGTTCTACCGCGAGAAGGGCAACCACATCATCACCGGGCAGACCGAGCACAAGGCGACGCTCGATACCTGCAAGCGCCTCGAGAAGCAGGGCTACCAGGTGACGTACCTGCCCGTCGACAAAGAGGGCCGCATCGCGCCGGAGCAGGTGCGCGAGGCGATGACCGACCAGACCATCCTGGTCACGCTGATGCTGGCCAACAACGAGGTCGGCACGGTTCACCCGATCAAAGAGATCGGCGAGGTCGTGAAGGCGAAAGGCGCGCTGTTCTGCGTCGACGCCGTGCAGGGCGTCGGCAAGATTCCGTTCGACGTCAACGAGTGCAAGGTCGATCTCGCGGCGGTCTCGGCGCACAAGATGTACGGACCGAAAGGCATCGGCGCGCTCTACGTTCGCCGCAAGCCGCGCGTGCGCGTGGTGTAGCAGATCGACGGCGGCGGTCACGAGCGCGGCATGCGCTCGGGCACGCTCAACGTGCCGGGCATCGTCGGCATGGGCAAGGCGGCCGAGCTGTGCCGCCACGAGATGCCGTTCGAAGCCAAGCGCACTTCGGCGATGCGCGATCGCCTCAAAGAAAAACTTTTCGCGGCGCTCCCCGAAATTTATCTCAACGGCTCGCCGGAGCACCGCCTGCCGGGCAACCTCAACGTCAGCTTCGCCTACGTCGAGGGCGAGGGCCTGATGATGGCGCTGAAAGACGTCGCGGTGTCGTCGGGCTCGGCGTGCACCTCGGCCAGCCTCGAGCCGTCGTACGTCCTGCGCGCGCTCGGCATCGGCGAGGAGCTGGCGCACACGTCCATCCGCTTCGGCATCGGGCGCTTCAACACCGACGAGGAGATCGATTACGTGGCCGATCACGTGATCAAGAGCGTGACCCGCCTGCGCGAGCTCTCGCCCCTATGGGAGATGGCGCAGGAGGGCATCGATTTGAAGTCGATCAAGTGGGCCGCGGAGCACTAGGAGAATCGAAATGGCGTATTCAGAGAAAGTCATCGATCACTACGAGAACCCGCGGAACGTGGGCTCGCTCGACAAGAACGACGAGTCGGTGGGCACCGGCCTCGTCGGCGCGCCGGCGTGCGGCGACGTGATGAAGCTGCAGATCAAAGTCGAAGACGGCATCATCAAGGACGCCAAGTTCAAGACCTTCGGCTGCGGCTCGGCGATCGCGTCGTCGTCGCTGGTCACCGAGTGGGTCAAGGGCATGTCGATCGACAAGGCGATGGAGCTCAAGAACTCGCAGATCGCCGAGGAGCTCAACCTGCCGCCGGTCAAGATCCACTGCTCGGTGCTGGCGGAGGACGCCATCAAGGCCGCCATCGCCGACTACAAGGCGAAGAACGGGCGCAAGTGATGGAACAGGTCGGCATTCACGGCGCAGCGACGGCGAAGGGGGAAGAGCCCGCCGAGCAGCCCAAGAAGCTCACCATCGAGGTGACGCCCGCGGCCGTCGAGCAGATCCGCAAGCTGACCGCCAGGCGCGTGGCCGAGGGCAAGACCGCCGAGGGCCTGCGCATCGGGCTGCGCGGCGGCGGCTGCGACGGCTTCTCCTACGTCTTCGAGTGGGCCGACAAGCCCGCCGGCCCGCGCGACCACGTGCTCGAGTTCGACGGCGTGCGCGTGTTCATCGACAAGAAGAGCATGCTGTACCTCGCCGGCACCACGCTCAACTTCGTCACCGGCCTCATGGGCCACGGGTTCAAGTTCGAGAACCCGAACGTGAAGGGGTCGTGCGGCTGCGGCGAGAGCGTCCAGTTTTAGCTCGTATACGAGAGTTTCGCATGCGAACCTTTTTCGACGTCCTGGGGGTGCCGAGGGCGTACCACCAGCCTGCCGGCGAGCTCGAGCGCCGCTTCCACGCGCTGTCGCGGGAGCTGCACCCCGATCGCTTCGCCAAGGCGGCGCCGCGCGCGCGCGTCGAGGCGCTGCAGAAGACCACCGAGCTCAACGACGCCTACCGCGTGCTCAAGGACGACGTGAAGCGCGCCGAGTACCTGATCAAGCTCGAGGGCTTCGACGTCGCCGACGAGAAATCGGCGTCGGTGAAACCGGATCCGGCGCTGCTCGCCGAGATGATGGAGCTGAACGAGCAGCTCTCGGACGGCAACCAGCAGGCGCTGGCGCGGCTGACGGACGATCGCCGCGCGCTCGCTCTGCGTTCGGTCGACGATGCGTTTTACGCGTTCGAAAAGGGTGATCGGAGCGTGTTGCCGAAGATCGCCCAGTCGCTGGTCGCGATCCGCTACTACACGCGGTTTGGCGAGCGCGCCGCCGGAACGCCGGAGGAGCTCTGATGGCCGGCGGACTCTACGACATCGCCGAGCCGGGCTCCTCGACGGTGAAAGAGGCGTGCGCCGGGCGCGCGATCGGGATCGATCTCGGCACCACCAACTCGCTGGTCGCGGTGATCCGCGACGCGTCGCCGGTCTGTTTGCCCGACGCCGCCGGGCGCGCGCTCTTGCCGTCGGCGGTGCGCTACCAGGCGGGCGCGCCGCCGGTGGTCGGCTGGGACGCGTTCGAGCGCGCCGCCGAATTTCCGCGCGACACCATCGTCTCGGTCAAGCGCTTCATGGGGCGCGGGCCCGAGGACGCGGAGACCACGCGCCGCTTCACGCCCTATCGCTTCGTCTCGCAGAGCGGGCCGGTGGTGCGCTTCTCGGTCGCCGGGCGGCCCGACGGCGTGACGCCGATGGAGGTCTCCGCCGAGATCCTGCGCGCGCTGAAAGTTCGCGCCGAGGCGGCGCTCGGCGGCCCGCTCGACGGCGCGGTCATCACCGTGCCGGCGTACTTCGACGATGCGCAGCGCCAGGCGACCAAGGACGCGGGCCGCATCGCCGGCCTCGAGGTCCTGCGCCTGCTCAACGAGCCGACCGCCGCCGCGCTGGCCTACGGCCTCGACAAGAAATCGCAGGGCACGTTCGCCGTCTACGATCTCGGCGGCGGCACGTTCGACATCTCGATCCTCAAGCTGGCGGGCGGCGTGTTCGAGGTGAAGTCGACCGGCGGCGACACCGCGCTCGGCGGCGACGACTTCGATCGCGCGCTCGCCGAGCTCCTGGTCAAGCGGCGCGGGCTCGCCGCCGACGCGCTCTCCGACTCGGCGCGCCGCGCGCTGCTCGACGAGGCGCGCCGCCTCAAGCACGAGCTGACCTCGGCCGCGCGCGCCGGCGACGTGACGCGCGAAGAATTCGAAGCCGCGATCGCGCCCATCCTCACGCGCACCGGCGGTCCGTGCCGCCGCGCGCTCAAGGACGCCGGCATCACGCCCGCCGATCTCGACGGCGTCATCCTCGTCGGCGGCGCCACGCGCACGCCGGCGGTGCGAAAGTTCGTACGCGAGCTGTTCGCACGCGAGCCGCTCGGCGACATCGATCCCGATCAAGTGGTCGCGCTCGGCGTGGCGGTGCAGGCCGATCTGCTCGCCGGCTCGGGCCCGCGCGAGGACGTCTTGCTGCTCGACGTGATCCCGCTGTCGCTCGGCCTCGAGCTGATGGGCGGCGTCGTCGAGAAACTGATCCATCGCAACTCGACGATCCCCGCCGGCGCGCGCCAGACGTTCACCACCTACGCGGACAAGCAGACCGGCTTCGATCTGCACGTGGTGCAGGGCGAGCGCGAGACCGTGGCCGAGTGCCGCTCGCTGGCGCGCTTCCAGCTCAAGGGCATCCCGCCGATGGCGGCGGGCATGGCGCGGCTCGAGGTGACGTTCCTGGTCGACGCCGACGGCATCCTGCGCGTGTCGGCGCGTGAGGAGACGACCGGCATCGAGGCCGCCGTCGAAGTCAAGCCGTCGTACGGGCTCACCGACGAGCAGATCGAGCAGATGCTGCTCGACAGCTACGAGCACGCCGAGGACGATCTCAAGCGGCGCATGCTGCTCGAGGCGCGCGTCGAGGCCGAGCGCATCCTGGCGGCGCTCGACGTGGCGCTGGCGAACGACGGCGCGCTGCTCGCGCCCGACGAGCGCGCGGCGGTCGACGCGGCGGCGGGCGCGCTGCATGCTGCGTTGCAACAAAATGATCACCGCCGCATCCGCGAGCGCACCGAGGCGCTCGATCACGCCTCCAAGCCGTTCGCCGAGAAACGCATGAACCGCGAGATCGCGCGCGCCATCGCCGGCCAGCAGGTCGACGCCGTCGAGAAGCAGGTCGAGCACGCCAAGGGCACCGCCGATCACGAGCGAGCCGAATAATGCCGAAGATCACCTTCACCCCCGACGGCAACACCATCGACGTCGCGCCCGGCACGTCGATCCTCGAAGCGGCCAAGAAGTGCCACGCGCAGGTCGGCTACGCGTGCGGCGGCGTCTGCGCCTGCTCCACCTGTCACGTCTACGTGCGCCAGGGCCTCGACTCGCTCACCGAGCAGCAGGAAAAAGAAGAAGACATCCTCGACAAGGCGTTCGACGTGCGGCCGCAATCGCGCCTCGGCTGCCAAGCCCGCTGCGCCGAGGAAGATCTGATCGTCGAGATCACGCCCGAGTCGCGCAAAGCCTGGCTCGACGAACATCCCGAAGAGCGAGAGAAGAAGAAAGCCGGCTGAACGACCGCTGCGTTACGCGCGGGGGCACGAAAACTGTTTTTCGCCGGACGCTCGCATACGCCGTGCTCGGCCGCTGCTGCGCAGCGTCCTGTGCGGTTCGGCCGCCGCTGGTCGGCGTAGGTTCGTGAGCGTGCCTGCGGCGGCCTCACCGTGCTTCGCTCGATTCGTCGCTGGCATCCTCGCGCAGACGCGAGGAGCGCTCCTCAACGCCGGCAAAAAACAGTTTTCGCGCCCCCGCGCTCCATTTCGCTACATGTTAAGTCGACGTTGCTCTGAGAACCCTGACCCCTTAAACCAGTCCCAATCGCCAATCCGCTGCGTTCCACGCGAACCATCCACGGCTAGCGTGCGGAGTTTCTGGCTCGCGGCCGCGCGCAGTTTCGCAGGGCGCGTCTGCGCGACCGAGAATGTTTGAGCACGGCCGCGAGCCAGAAACTCCGCAAGCGTATCGATCGTCCACGCCCGCGCGCTCCGCCGCCGAGCAGAAAACTTGCGCGTGGGGAGTACGATCGTCGCATGAGCTTCGAATTTCCTTGTCCGTGGTGTGGGGCCGATACCAAGGTGCGCGGGTCGGAGCAGGCGTCGTGGCGGTTTCGCATTCCGTGCGAGCTGTGCAACCGCGAGATGGTGGTGACGTGGGACGGCGGGCTGGCCATCGGCCGCATCGCGCCCGACCAGCCGCTGTCGCGCTCCGACGAGGCGACGGTGCGCATCAAGGTCGCCCGCACCGGATGACGGACGGTTGACGTGGCGCGCGGGACGCTGCAATAGTCTCGCGCCATGGAGCGCGTCCTCTACGCCTCGGAAGCCGGCGTCTGCACCCTGACGCTGCGCGATCCGCCGGCCAACACCTACAGCTACGAGATGATGCAGGAGCTCGACGCCGCCATCCTGCGCGCGCGCATGGACGACGCCGTGCACGTGATCGTGCTGCGCGGCGACGGCGAAAAGTTTTTTTGCGCCGGCGCCGACATCAAGATGCTCCGCGACGCGCAGCCGAGCTTCAAATACTATTTCTGCCTGCACGCCAACGAGACGCTGGCGCGGCTCGAGCAGACGCCCAAGCTGGTGATCGCGGCGCTCAACGGCCACTGCGTCGGCGGCGGGCTCGAGGTGGCGATGGCGTGCGACCTGCGCGTCGCCAAGCGCGGCAAGGCGAAGATCGGCTTGCCGGAAGTTTCGCTCGGCGTGCTGCCCGGCACCGGCGGCACGCAGCGGCTGGCGCGGCTGGTCGGCCGCGCGCGCGCGATCGAAATGATGGCGTCGGGGCAGAGCCTGTCGGCCGACGAGGCGCGCGCGCTCGGGCTGGTGAACGAGATCTTCGACGAGGGCGAGTTCGATGCGCGCGTGACCGAGTACGCGCGCCGCTTCGTGCCGCCCGGCCGCGCGTCGAAAGCCGTCGGCGCGATCAAGCGCGCGGTGGTGTCGGGCCTCGACGTCCCGCTCGAGAGCGGCCTCGCGCTCGAGCGCGAATTGCAGCAGCAGCTGTTCCTCTCCGACGACGCGCGCGAGGGCATCGCCGCCTACGTCGACAAACGCACGCCGAATTTCAAAGGACGGTAAATGCAGTCGAGCCAGAATCCCCGCAACCTGCGCGAGAAGTACCAGTCGTGGATCGGCAAGCGCGTGACCGTCGGCCTCACCACGTTCCATTATCTGTGCGGCACCTGGAAGGCGATCGACGGCTACGACGCGGTGTTCACCATCGGCTCCGTCGAGAAACGGATCCGCCTCGACGAGGTCGACAACGTCGCCGAGGCGCCCGGCGCGCAGGCCGAATACTTCAAGTAGCCAGCTTCAAAGAGTCGTCGGCTGCGACAGTTTCAGCAGCAGCATCGGATCGAGCTGGGAGAGCACGTCGAAGCGCTCGCGATCGAGCGACTCGCGTTGCTGTGGTGACAAACCACTTCTGAAGGTGTCATCGGCTCTCTTGATCGCCTTCAGCGCATCGAGGGCGATGTCGATGGCGTCGCGCGAAGTGGCTTTGCTTTCATCGAGCGCTTTGAAGCGATCGATCGCCTCGCTCAACTCACGATTCATATCGGCGGAAGCCGACCGTAACGTGGTTTGCTGCTCCTCAGTCAAATTGGCGCGGCGCCGCAGGTCATCCACGAGCCGCGACGCACCCAGGTTCCAATTCAAGACGACGTCGGCCGGATTGTCATCCGACGCCTCCTCATTTCCACCGTCGCTCGCTGAAGGTGAAGGCAAAGACGGGGTCGCGGATTGCACGATCGAAGGTGGTTTTGCATTCCGCCCACTGCGAAGCAGGGCGGTCGCCGCGCCAATCCGCGCGAGCAGCGGCGCGTTGCACTGCGAGCGCGCCTCGTCCCGGCTGCGCTCCAATCGGGCGATCCTCGCCTCGTCCGCAATGTGGAGGGATCGATTCCAAACGGCGACGGCCGCCGCGCCGATCAGCACACCGATCAAAACCAGGGCGATTGCACGCATCGACGGCAGCGTAGCACGTGCGTTTCGGAGTCAAAAAATGTTAGCGTTCGGTTCAAACGTCTTTGAAGGGGGCTCTAATGATCGAAATAGCTCAGCTCAAAAACCCGCCAAAGGGTGAAGCCGTCGCGTCGGCTGCGAAAGCGACAAAATTCCTGCGCGCGGCGCGAGTGATCGCAAAGCTCGACGGGAAATCGTGCTCTTTCACACCCGCGACGATTGCGGTGCACACTCCTGCGGCGCTCGGTGCTGGCGTGATCATCGGCCGCATTGAAACAAAGATTCCAGGTGACGAAACCAATCTGCCGGCCGGCTCATTTGACGTGTTTTTGGCGAACGTAGATGGCGAGTGGCACGCCTACGCTGAATCAAAGGCAAAGATCGTCGCGGAGGCGAAGCACGTCGAGGTCGCCATAGACGAGCACAAGGGCCGACCGGCTTCGGTGAAACCGCTGTTTCACCCGCACGGTTGGTGTTGGTCGCATACCTTCCACATTCGTTATAACAAATTGGGTGCGACGCTCTATTTGGACATCAAAGTAAAGATCTGCTTCTAAGCGCCGAGCAGCGCCAGCATCAATTTCGCGAACGCGCCGCCGATCATCCCCGCCACCGGCAGCGTGATCACCCACGCGACGAAGATGTTGAGCGAGAGGCCCCACTTCACCGCCGACAGGCGCTGGGTGGCGCCGACGCCCATGATCGACGCGGTGATGACGTGCGTCGTCGACACCGGAAAGCCGAGCTGCGCCGTCGACAGCAGCACCGACGCCGCCGCCGCCTCCGCCGCGAAGCCCTGCACCGGCGTCAGCTTCACCAGGCGCATGCCGAGCGTGCGGATGATCTTCTTGCCGCCGGCGTAGGTGCCCGCGCCGATGGTCACCGCCGACGCCAGCTTGACCCAGAGCGGCACCGTCAGCGACGGGATCACGTGGCCGCTGAACAGCGCCAGCGTGATCACGCCCATGGTCTTCTGCGCGTCGTTCGAGCCGTGGCTGAACGCGACGACCGACGCCGACACCGTCTGCGCCAGGCGGAAGCGCCGGTTCACCTTGCCGGGGTGCGCGTGGCGGAACATCCACAAGAGCGCCACCATGATCGCGATGCCGACGCCGAACCCGATGAGCGGCGCCGCCACCGTCGGGATCAGCACCTTCTCGCTGATCGCAGCCCACTTGACCATCGCCGGCCCCTGCGTGGCGTAGACCGCGCCGGCCATGCCGCCGATCAGGCAGTGCGACGACGAGTTGGGCAGCGCCCACCACCACGTCAGCAGGTTCCAGACGATCGCGCCCGCCAGGCCACCGAGTAGAACCGGCGCGTTCACCGCTTTGGCGTCGACGATGCCGGAGGCGAGCGTGGCGGCGACGTGCGTCGAGACCAGCGCGCCGACGATGTTGAGCAGCGCGGCGGCGGCGAGCGCCACGTTGGGCGGAATCGCGCGCGTCGAGATCGACGTCGCCACCGCGTTGGCCGCGTCGTGAAATCCGTTGGTGTAGTCGAACAGCAGCGCGACCGCGATCACCGCGATGAGGATGGGCGTCACGCGTTCTCCAGCACCACGCCCTCGATCACGTTGGCCACGTCCTCACAGCGGTCGGTGGCGTCCTCTACATTTTCGTAGATTTCTTTCCATTTTATTATCATCACCGGGTCGCGCTCCTCGCGGAACAGGCGCGCGGTGGCCAAGCGCAGGAGCGTGTCGCACTCGTTCTCGAGGCGGTTGATCTCGACGCACGCGGCGCGGATGCGCTCGGGGTTGCGCAGGTCGTGCATCGCGTCGACGGCGCCCTTGACCGCGTCGGTCGAGCGCACCAGCACGCGCGACATCTCCTTCGCCTCGGCGGTCGCCTCCTTGATGTCGTAGAGCCACAGCCGCTGCGACGCCGCCTCGATGTAGTCGAGAATGTCGTCGAGGCGCGACACCATGCGGTGGATGTCGCCGCGCTCGATCGGCGTGATGAACGACTTGTGCAGCATCTCGAGCGTCTGGTGCGCCACCGTGTCGGCGTCGTGCTCCACCGCCTTGATGCGCTTGGCGTGCTCCTCGGCGTGCGACAGATCGCCGAGCAGCGCCTGCAACAGCTTGGCGCCCTCGACGGAGAGCGCGGCGTGCTTGGAGAAGAAGTCGAAGAACTCGGTCTTCTGCGGCAGGAGGCGTCCTAGCATGGGCGGGGGCTCACTTGGTGCGAGAGTACGAATCGATGACGCTGCCGTCGAGCGCCTTGGCGGTGAGCTTGAGCGTGCGGCCGGAGAGATCGAGCAGCACGTAGCCGAACGTCTTCTGCGCGAACGCGGTGAACGCCTGCGGCGAGACGTCGTAGGGATCGGCGCCGCCGCCGCCCTCGACGACGTAGACCGGACCGGCGCCGTCGGCGACCACCTGGCCGGCGACGATCGAGTGCGAGCGCTCGTAGGCGTGCGCGTGGCCGTTCATGACGAAGTCGACGTGGTGCTTCTCGTAGATCGGCGACCACGCCGCCTGCAGCGACGCCTCGGGCGGATGGCCGAGCGACGACGTGTACGGCGGCTTGTGGTGCACGACGATCTTCCACGTCTTGGCCGTGGCGCCGAGGCTCTGATCGAGGAACGACGCCTCCGCGCCGGTGATCACCAACGGATCGAGCGGCGTGTCGTTGAGCACCACGAAGTGGATGTCGCCGTAGTCGAAGTCGTACCACTGCTGGTTCTGCGGCAGCGGGAACTGCGAGTAGTAGTGGCGCGCGTTGATCTCGTGGTTGCCCATCGCCAGCATCAGCGGCAGGTGCGGCAAAATGCCGCTGCCGGCGGCGAACCAGGCGTTCCACTCGTCCTGGATGGTGCCGAGGTCGTTGGCGTCGCCGGTGAAGAAGGCGAAGTCGGGCGTCTCGCCCGCGCCGGCGGCGAGCACCTGGCCCCACGTCGCGGTGTTGCCGCGCGAGTCGCCGGCGACGAGAATGCGCGCGGTCTCGGGCGCGGCGGGCGCGGTGGCGAACGTGGCGTCGGCGCCGAGCGTCGCGCCCGTCTGCACGGCGTAGTGATAGGTGGTGCCGGGCTGAAGGCCGCACAGGTGCACTTGGTGCACGCGCACCGACGGCGGATCGGTGCCCGACAGATCGGTCGGGTAGGCGAACGAGAAGCCGGGCGCCTTCTGCCCGTAGCTCGCCGTCGCGCCGAGCTGCACCATCGTGCTGGTGGTGTCGAAGTCGGTCTCCCACGTGATGGTCATCGTGGTCGTCGGATCGCCGACCCACGACAGGTGCTGCGCGAGCGGCGCGGGCATCTTGCCGACGAAGCCGTCGTCGTCGAGCGGCGCGGTGGTCTGGTCCGGCGTCGAGAACGCATACGCGCAGCCGGGGATTTTCACCTGCACGCCCGACGTCAGCGCCGTCGACGGCGCCGCGCGCCCGCCGCAACCGCCGAGCAGCAGGGCCGCAAGCGCGACGCGAAAATCCTTCAGCATGCCCGAATGAATATCACAATCGTGTGACATGCTGCGAGCGTCACTCAGGCGAGAGGCGTCAAACTGGCCATCTTGCCTCTTGCCTCCGCGATACAAAAACAATTAAGAAGGCCCAACCACTCGCGAGGGGAACCTTAATGCTTCAACGCGCCGCCGAAGACCGCAACGCGATGCTCGACGAGCTCGGCCTCAAGCACGCCGGCCGCGTGCACTGGAACCTGTCGGCGCCGGCGCTCTACGAGGAGGCGGTGCGCCGCGGCGAGGGGACGCTGGCCGTCGACGGCCCGCTGGTGGTCTCGACCGGCAAGCACACCGGGCGCAGCGCCAACGACAAGTTCGTGGTGCGCGACGCCGAGACCGAGGCGCTGGTCAACTGGGGCGACGTCAACAAGCCGATGAGCGCCGAGCAGTTTCGCGCGCTGCGCGGCCGCGTGCTGGCGTACCTGCAGGGCCGCGAGCTGTTCGTGCAGGAGCTGTCGGTCGGCGCCGATCCGGCGGTGCGCCTGCCGGTGCGCGTGGTGACCGAGCGCGCGTGGCACAGCCTGTTCGCGCAGAACATGTTCCTCGGCAAGTTCGATTCGTCGGCGCGGCCGTTCACCGTGCTGCACGCGCCGGGCTTCCACGCGAACCCGGACACCGACGGCACGCGCTCGGGCGCGTTCGTGGTGCTCGACTTCACCGGGCGCACGATCCTGATCGGCGGCACCGAGTACGCCGGCGAGATCAAGAAGTCGATGTTCACGGTGATGAACTACCTCTTGCCGCAGCAGCAGGTGATGTCGATGCACTGCTCGGCCAACGTCGGCGCGGGCGGCGACGTGGCGGTGTTCTTCGGGCTGTCGGGCACGGGCAAGACCACGCTGTCGGCGGATCCGGAGCGCTCGCTCGTCGGCGACGACGAGCACGGCTGGTCGGATCGCGGCGTGTTCAACCTCGAGGGCGGCTGTTACGCGAAAGTGATTCGGCTGTCGAAGGAGGCCGAGCCCGAGATCTTCGAGACCACGCGGCGCTTCGGCACGGTGCTCGAGAACGTGGTGATCGATCCGCTCACGCGGCGCCTCGATCTCGACGACGATCGGCTCACCGAGAACACGCGCGCGTCGTACACGCTGGCGCAGATCCCGAACATGGTGGTCGGCGGGCAGGCGGGGATTCCCAAGAACGTCATCTTCCTGACGTGCGACGCGTTCGGCGTGCTGCCGCCGATCTCGCGGCTCACGCCGGCGCAGGCGATGTATCACTTTTTGTCGGGCTACACGGCGAAGGTGGCGGGCACCGAGCTCGGCGTCACCGAGCCGCGCGCGACCTTCTCGACGTGCTTCGGCGCGCCGTTCATGCCGATGCACCCGTCGGTCTACGCCAAGCTGCTCGGCGAGCGGCTCGCCGCGGCGGGCGCGCGCGCGTGGCTGCTCAACACCGGCTGGTCGGGCGGCGGCTACGGCTCGGGGCAGCGCATGAAGATCGCGTTCACCCGCTCGATGGTGCGCGCGGCGCTGTCGGGCGCGCTCGACGACGTGCAGACGACGCCCGATCCGTTCTTCGGCGTGGGCGTGCCGCACGCGGTGCCGGACGTGCCGGCCGACGTGCTGGTGCCGCGCAACACGTGGAAGGACAAAGCCGCATACGACGCGCAGGCGAAGAAGCTCGCCGGCATGTTCGAGAAAAACTTTCAGCAGTACGCGAGCGGCGTCACGCCGGACGTGCGCGCGGCGGGCCCGAAGGGCTGAGGGCGTAGATCGCGATCGCGCCGGCGAGGAGCGCGAGGTCGCGCAGCACCGTCACGCCGGTCACCGGCCCCGACGCGCCGCCGAAGCAGCCGCAGTCGACGTTGATGTGGCGCGCGACCGCCTGCGCCACCGCGACGGTGAACATCGCGCAGAGCAGCGCCACCGCCAGCGCCGCCGCGCGCCGCCACTCGCGCGGCAGGACGATCAAGCCCGCGCCCGCGACCAGCTCCGCCGGCGGCAAGGTCACCGCGAGATACGGCGCCAGCGACGGGAAAAAGTGATAGTTCGTGACCTCGGTGGCGAACGCCGTCGGGTCGCGCAGCTTCACCCAGCCCGCGTACACGAACAGCGCGCCCAGACCAAAACGCAAGATCCATTCGAGCGCGCGCTTCATGGCGAGCTCGACGCCGCCGTCGTCTTGCAGTCGTCGCACGGTCCCGACGCGCACGCCTGCCCCGCCTGGCTCCACGCCGCGAAGCCGCCGCGCAAGACCATCACGCGCGCCGCCAGCTCGGGCGAGCGGCGGCGCAGCGTCGCGGCCACCGGCAGCGCGTCTTCGGTCACCTCGCCGTAGACGATGATCGTGCGCGCGGCGTCGAGGTGCGCCATCGCCTCGGATGCGACGCGACCGGCGGCGTCGCACGGCAGGTGGATCGCGCCGGCGACGTGGCCCTCGGCGTAGCGCGCGGCCGGACGCGTGTCGGCGATCACCACGTCGGGACGCCCGCACAGCGCGGCGGCGGCGTCGGGGCCGGCGAGCTGCGGCGGCGCCAGCTCGGCCTTGCACTCCGTCGGCGGCGCGAACCCGGCGAGCGGCACGCCGTCCTTGCGCGCGACGTTCACCGCCAGGCCGACGGCGCCGCCGAGAGCGAGCAGCGCGACCGCGCGCGCCAGTGAGCCGAGCATCGACATTCGCCGTTAGCTTACTTCAACGATCGTCGTAACGCTCGGGCGAGGCGCTCCGCTTCCCAGCTTCGCAGCTCGGCCTGAAGCTCGGCCGCCAACCGATCGCGCTCGCGCAGATCCTCGGCGATGAGCGCGATCGCGCCCGCGCGCTCGTCCGCCTTGCAGCGCGCGACGAAGCGCACCAGCAGGTCGAGCCGCACGTCGCGATCGTGCAGGTCGCCGAGCGTCTCCTGCAGCGGCACCAGCGCGCGTAGGATCGGGCCGATCTCGTCGGGGTGCGCCGGCTCGAGCAGCTCGGCGTCATAGCGCAGCTTCTTGACCGCGATGCGCAGCTTGTGCGCCGTGCGCGGATCGGGCGATTCGATGGCTTCCAGCGCAGCGGTTTCGATCCGCGCCAGGCGCTCGCGCAGCCGGTTGCGCAGCGGCCGCCCGCCGAAGCGGCCGGCGCCGTCGACGAGCGCCAGCTCCTCCTCGAGGCGCGGCGCCACCTCGGCGCGAAAGTGCTCCAGCTCGGCGGCGAGCGCGTGCTCGTGCGGGCCGAGCTCGCGGCGGCGATCGCCGGCCAGCGCGGCGATGCCGGCGCGCTCGGCGGAGGGCCGCTCGTTCGCCAGCTCGGCGTCGAGCCACTCGAGCTGCACGTCGAGATCGCGCACGCGGCCGAGCGCGTCGCCGAGCCGCTTCACCTCGGCGCGCGCGTCCGAGAGCTTGCGCGGCTTGCTTCGATCGAACAGCCCGATGGCCGCGCGCAGCCGCCGCGTCGCCACGCGCAGGTCGTGCACGCCGTCGGCGTCGCGCGCGCGCGCCACGCGCTCGGCCAGCGTGCGCACGTCGAGCAGGCGCACCGCCAGCGCACGGCGCGCCGCTTCGGCGAGCGGCGTGTCGGCGTCGAGCCCGTCGATGGGCGAGGGCCTGGCCATGCGCGCGGGAAACATAGGTCGGATCGCCGGCGGAGGGAAGATCGACTTATACTGGTTCCTCGTGCGCAAGCCTCTCGATCCCGCCTCCGAGTCGAACGCCATCGTCACCGACGAGACGGCGCTGCTCGCGCGCGTGCACGCGCTGCTCGGCCGGCGCGACGACGCGGGCGTGCGCGCGTCCACCGACTTCGACGCCACGCTGATCCAACTGCGCGATCAGATCGCCGACGAGAAGCCGGAAGATCTGCCGTCGCTCGTCGAGCAGATGACGCGCGTGCAGGCGATCGCCGGCGGCCGCCGCGGCAAGGCGGTGGCGCCCGTCGACGCGGCCAGCCCGTACTTCGCGCACCTGCGGCTGCGCACCGGCGCCGACGCGAAGCCGACGGACGTGCTCATCGGCCGCCGCGGCTTGATCGATCGCGCCGCCGGCGTGCAGATCGTCGACTGGCGCGACGCGCCGGTGTCGCGCGTCTACTACCGCTACGACGAGGGCGACGACTACGAGGAGGAGGTCGGCGCGCAGGCGGGCAATACGCTGCGCGGCTTCGTCGAGGCGCGGCGCAACGTGACCATCGCCGCCGGCGCGCTGCGCCGCATCGGCTGTCCGCAGGGCACGTTCGTCTCGTCGGCCGACGGGCGCTGGTTCGAATTGGAAGGGCAGGGCGTGGCGCTGCTCGAGGGCGGGCAGGGCACGGCCGCGCGCCCGCCGCGGCAAAATGCCGCACCTCGCCCGCGCGGCGGCGCGAAGTTTCAGCCGGCGCGTCCGGCGCGCGCCGACTCGAAGACGCTGCCCGAGATCGCCGCGCTGATCGATCGCGAGCAGTTCGGCTTGATCACCGAGCGCTCGAGCGGCCTGGTGGTGATCCAGGGCGGCGCGGGCTCGGGCAAGACCACGGTCGCGCTGCACCGGATCGCGTACCTGGTGTTTCACGATCGCTCGTTCAAGCCGTCGCACTGCCTGTTCGTGGTGCCGTCGGAGGCGCTGGCGCGCTACGTCTCGGGCGTGCTGCCGGCGCTCGGCGTGAGCGGCGTGCCGGTGACCACCTTCCGCTCGTGGGCGCGCAACCTGCGGCGGCGGCTGGTGCCGAGCGCGCCCGATCGCTACGCCGAGGAGACGCCGCCGGCGGTGTCGCGGCTGAAGAAGCATCCGGCGCTGGCGCGGCTGCTCGAGCGCGCGGTCGAGGCGGAGGTGGCGCAGGCGCGCGCGCTCGTCGCCGAGCGGCTCGCCGACGCGCCGGGTGCGGGCTGGGTGCTCGGCGAGTGGGATCGGCGCGAGCCGGAAAATGAACCGCCGATCAAGCGCGCGCGCGGCGTGCGCTCGCTGATCGAGCGCGGCAAGCTCGATCTGCCGCCGCAGGTGGCGCACCGCGCGGAGCAGGCGCTCAAGCAGGTGCAGGCGCGGCTGCGCGACGTGCGGCGCATCGTGTTCGAGCTGCTCACCGATCGCGCGCGCCTGGAAACTTTACGGACGCCCGAGGTTGACGGCGCCGATCCGGTGCGCGGCGGCGAGCTGGACGAATTGGTGCGCTGGTCGTCGCAGCAGCTCGACGAGATCCTGCCGCCCGAGCTCGACGGCATCGACGAGGATCGCCTGGCGCCGATCGACGGCAAGCCGCTCGACGCCGGCGATCAACCCAACAGCCGCCTCGATCTCGAGGACGACGCGCTGCTCCTGCGCTGCTACCAGCTGGTGCACGGCGGCCTCGAGCGCGTCGACGGCGCGCCCCTCGCGTACGATCACATCGCCGTCGACGAGGCGCAGGATCTCGCCGCCGTCGAGATCAAGGTGCTGTACGAGGCGCTGAACGAGCGGCGCTCGATCACCATCGCCGGCGACGTGGCGCAGCGGGTGGTGTTCGACAACGCGTTTCGCGGCTGGCCCGAGCTGCTCGCCGATCTCGGCGTGAGCGACGCCGAGGCGCGCGTGCGCCCGCTGAAGCTGGCGTACCGCTCGACGGCGCCGGTGATGCGCTTCGCGCGCGAGGTGCTCGGCCCGCTCGCCGATCCCGACGGCGAGATCGTCGCGCGCGACGGCGCCGAGGTGACGCTGCACGAGTTCGGCGGCATGGGCGAAGCGGTGGCGTTCGTCGCCGACGCGCTGCGCTCGCTGATCGGGCGCGAGCCGTCGGCGTCGGTGGCGCTGCTCACGCGCCACGCCGGCCAGGCCGACGCGTGGTTCGACGCGCTCAAGCGCGCCGAGGTGCCGCAGCTGCGCCGCGTGCGCCGCCAGGACTTCGCGTTCGCGCCCGGCGTCGACGTCACCGACGTGACGCAGGTGAAGGGGCTCGAGTTCGACTACGTGATCTTGCTCGACGTGAACCAGTCGAGCTATCCGGCGACGGTCGAGTCGCGGCACCTGCTGCACATCGGCGCGACGCGCGCGACGCATCAGCTGTGGCTGGTCTCGACGGGGCCGGTGGCCGATTGGATCGCGGAGGCTGCTCAGCCGGGGATGCAGGAACAGGATTTGGCGTCGAACACGTAGCCCTGGATGCACAACACGGTCTGCACGCAGTTGTGCTCGCAATCCTGGTAGCAGGCGATCGCGGGACACAACTCGTTCGGATGACACTTCGGACAGATCGTGTGGCAACCGCCCTTCTGCGCCGCCTGGCTCTCGTCGACCACTGCGTCCGTTCCGCCGCATCCGATCAACGCCAACGCCAACACCACCACCTTCGCCAGTCTCATGGGGGACCCTCCTCGGGCGCGGCTTCTAGCAATTCGTGAAGCGCGCGATCAAGAGGGTTGATTTGTCGTGCGATTGCCGACGGAGAATACGAAATCAGTGAGTCGCGAATGACGCAGAAGATGACGGGCGGGAGACGAAGCGGAGGCTAGTAGGCGACGCCGATCGACTTCGCCTGCTTGGTGATGGTCGACTCGACGCGGGCGTC
>DASREC010000571.1:0-2842 GCA_035652295.1 Polyangia bacterium | reverse complement strand
CGACGCGATCGCGCGCATGGGCGGCGATCCCGACAAGATCAACCCGCTGTCGAAAGTCGACCTGGTGATCGATCACTCGGTGCAGGTCGATCGCTTCGCCTCGTCGGGCGCGTTCCGCCTCAACACCGATCTCGAGTTCGTGCGCAACAAGGAGCGGTATGCGCTCTTGCGCTGGGCGCAGGCCGCGTTCGATCACTTCAGCGTCGTGCCGCCGGGCACCGGCATCTGCCACCAGGTGAACCTCGAGTACCTCGCCACGACGGTGTTCGCCGCAGGCGATCTGCTGTTCCCCGACACCGTCGTCGGCACCGACTCGCACACGACCATGATCAACGGGCTCGGCGTGCTCGGCTGGGGCGTGGGCGGCATCGAGGCGGAGGCGGCGATGCTCGGCCAGCCGATGTCGATGCTGATCCCGCAAGTCGTCGGCTTCAAGCTGCACGGCTCGCTACACGAGGGCGCGACCGCGACCGATCTCGTGCTCACCGTGACCGAGCTGCTGCGCAAGAAGGGCGTCGTCGGAAAGTTCGTCGAGTTCTTCGGCCAGGGCCTCTCGTCGCTGTCGCTGCCCGATCGCGCGACCGTGGCCAACATGGCGCCCGAGTACGGCGCCACCATGGGCTTCTTTCCCGTCGACGACGAGACGCTCAAGTACCTGGCGTTCTCCGGCCGCCCCGACGACGTGGTGGCGCGCGTGCGCGCGTACTGCAAGGAGCAGGGGCTCTACCGCACGAGCGAGACGCCCGATCCGCAGTTCTCCGACGTGCTCGAGCTCGACCTCGCCACCGTCGAGCCGTCGCTCGCCGGGCCCAAGCGCCCGCAGGATCGCGTGCCGCTCGGCCGCGCCAAGTCGGTGTTCCGCAAGTCGCTGCTCGACATGATCGAGAAGGGCGCCGAGCTGTCGCAGCCGCACGTCAGCCGCTGGCTCACCGAGGGCGGCAGCCCGGCCACGCCGCCCGTCGAGATGGCGCACGCCGAGCACCTCGGCAAGCTGGTCGCGTCGGTGCCGGTGACGCAGAACCACGTGACCTATCAGCTCGGCCACGGCGCGGTGGTGATCGCGGCCATCACGTCGTGCACCAACACGTCGAACCCGGCGGTGATGCTCGGCGCCGGGCTGCTCGCCAAGAAAGCGGTCGAGCGCGGGCTCAGCGTGCAGCCGTGGGTGAAGACGTCGCTCGCGCCCGGCTCGCGCGTGGTCACCGAGTATTTGCAGGCGGTGGGGCTGGTGCCGTATCTCGAGGCGCTCGGCTTCCACCTCGTCGGCTACGGCTGCACGACGTGCATCGGCAACTCGGGGCCGCTGCCCGATCACATCGCCGACGCGATCACCAAAGGCGACCTGGTGGTGGCGAGCGTGCTCTCGGGCAACCGCAACTTCGAGGGCCGCGTGAACGCGCTCGCGCGCATGAACTTCCTGGCGTCGCCGCCGCTGGTGGTCGCCTACGCGCTGGCCGGCGAGCTCGACATCGATCTGCACAACGAGCCGATCGGCCACGACAAGAACGGCCAGCCGGTGTACCTGCGCGAGATCTGGCCGACCGCCGAGGAGGTGCGCGACACCGTGCGCCAGGCGGTCAAGGCCGAGCAGTTCCAGCGCGAGTACGCGCACGTGTTCGACGGCGACGAGCGCTGGCGCAAGCTGGCGGTGCCGACCGGCCGGCGCTACGCGTGGGATCCGTCGTCGACGTACGTGCGCCTGCCGCCGTTCTTCGAGGACGTGCCGAAGGAGCCCGCCGCGATCGCGGACATCCGCGACGCGCGCGTGCTCCTGGTCGTCGGCGACTCGGTCACCACCGATCACATCTCACCCGCCGGCGAGATCGCCAAGAAGAGCCCGGCCGCGAAGTATCTCGTCGAGCACGGCGTCAAGCCCGACGAGTTCAACTCGTACGGCGCGCGCCGCGGCAACCACGAAGTCATGATGCGCGGCACGTTCGCCAACATCCGCCTGCGCAACCAGCTCGTCTCCGTCGAGGGCGGCTGGACGCTGCACTTCCCCGACGGCGAGCAGCTCTCGATCTACGACGCGGCGATGAAGTATCAGGGCGAGGGCGTGCCGACGATCGTGCTGGCGGGCGCGGAGTATGGCACCGGCTCGTCGCGCGACTGGGCGGCCAAGGGGCCGCGGCTGCTCGGCGTGCGCGCGGTGATCGCCAAGAGCTTCGAGCGCATCCACCGCTCGAACCTGGTCGGCATGGGCGTCTTGCCGCTCGAGTTTTCGCCGGGCGAAGACGCGGCGTCGCTCGGGCTCACCGGGCGCGAGACGTTCACCATCGAGGGCATCGCGGGCGGCGTGTCACCCGGCAAGCAGCTCACGGTCAAGGTCTCGACGGGGAAGAGCTTCGTCGTCAAGGCGCGCATCGACACGCCCAACGAGGTCGACTACTACAAGCACGGCGGCATCCTGACGTACGTGCTGCGCCAGCTCCTGAAAAGTTGAACCGCCGTTCAAAGTTTCGTCAGCGGTTCTCGAAGCGGCGCTGCTCGACGGTGGTCTTCTTCTTGATCACGCGGCGGCCGCGGCGCTCGTCGATCCGCTTCTTCTCCACGTGAGCTTTTTTGTCGGCGGCGCGCGCTTCGTCGCGGCCCTTGTCGATCGTGTCGTTGCCCTTCTTCTCCAGGTTCGCGCCCTTCTTCTCCAGATCGTCGCCGCGCCGCTTGAGCGCCTTGCCGCGATCCTGCAGGTTGCGGCCGTCGTTCTTGAGGTCTTCGCCGCGTTTCTCGACGACGTTCTCGTCCTGCTTCGCTCGATCGATCAGCGACTGCGCCGCGGCCGGCGCGGCGAAGAGCGTTCCGGCGAGCAGATACGTTGCGTAGCGCATTGGCTGCCTCCTCGAAT
>DASREC010000570.1:0-3121 GCA_035652295.1 Polyangia bacterium | reverse complement strand
GCGTGCGATCCCTGCCCGTTCGAGGCCGGCTCGAGCTGCTGACGCTCAGCCCGCCGCTCCGCCGGCGCCCGCCTTTCCGCGCGGCGTGGCCTTGCGGACCGGCTTGCCGGATCTTCCGCGCGGCGGCGCGACGGGACGCGAAGTGCGCACGTCGAGACAAACGCAGACGGGGATCCCGGCGAGCAGCCGAACCCGCTCGACCACGGCGTTGACGTTCGGGTTGGTCAGCTCGATCACCGAGCCGACCGGCAGCGTCACCACGCCGTCGATCCACATGACCTGCTGGTTCTTGCCGAGATCGAACACCAGCGTCTGGTGGTCGAGCTTGACCGTCGGAGTCTTCCGTTCGTCCATGGCCGACGATGCGACGCGGCCGCGGCGCGGTCAAGGCTGCGCGCTTGCCTCGCAGCCCGTCTCTTGCTCTCATCCGCGAGATGAAGGCGTGGCGGCTGATCGTCCTGTCGTGCGTGCTGGCCGGCGCCGTCGGGTGCGCGCTTGGCAATCCCGCCGTCGGGGAGCCGCGCGATCTGGGCGTCGGCGACGACGGCGCCACGCCCGATCTCGGCGCGTCCGATCTCGGCGCGCGCCACACCGGAGTCTACCTGCTGTACGAGACATTCAACGCGATGCCGACCGGATCGCCGCCGGGCGCTCCGTGGACCGCGTCCGCGTCCGGAGGCGCGAGCGTGCTGGTTCGCGAGATCCCCTTCGCCGCCGACAAGAGCGCGGAGCTGGCCAAGCCCGGCGCGGCCGGTCTCGCGCGTCTCTCCACCACGTTCGCCGCGCAGAGCGGGCGCGTGGTCTTCGAGGCCAAGGTCAAGGCGCGCGAGACCGCCGGCTTCAAGGCGATCCCGTACGTGTACGACGCGAGCGGGAACGCGGTCGCGTCGGTGGCGTTTCAGGACGGGAACATCATCGCGCACGTGGGCGGCACGATCTCGACGCTCCAGACGTTCGCGGCCGATGTCTGGTACCGCGTGCGCGTCGTCGTCGATACCAACCACGGCACCTTCGACCTCTACGTCGACGGCGTGCGCGTCGCCGCCGGCCAGGCGCTGCGCACGCCGTCGCCCTCGGTCTCGAGCGTCGGCTATTTCATCGACGGCACCAACGTCGGCACGCTCTACGTCGACAACGTCAAGGTCTACAACGAAGCCGACTACATCGGCGCGGCGCCGGCGCCGGTGTTCGATGCGCGCGCGTACGGCGCCGCCGGTGACGGGACCACCAAAGACACGGCGGCGATCCAGGCGGCCATCGACGCCGCCGCGGGAACCGGCGGCTCGGTGCTGCTCTCGAACGGCAGGTTCTTGAGCGGCACGCTGACGCTGAAGAGCGGCCTGACGTTCTTCATCGATCCCTCGGCCGTCCTCGTCGGCAGCGCCGCGGCCGCCGACTATCCGCAGCTCACGCCGAACACCGGCAACACCCAGCTCAGCAACTGCCAGCGCGCGCTGCTCTACGCGCCGCAAACCGCGCAGCTCACCATCGACGGCGGCGGCACCATCGATGGTCAGGGCGACTCCTTCTCCGGCGTCGAGGCGACGCGCCCGATGATCATCTGGGCCGTGCTGTCGAATCACGTCACGGTGCAGAACCTGTATTTGCGAAAAGGCGCGGTCTGGAGCCTGGTGAGCATGGAGTCCGATCAGGTGCTCATCAACAACGTGAACATCCAGAGCGACGGCATCACGCACGACGGCATCGACGTGGTCGACGGGCAGAACGTCACCGTGCAGGAGTGTGCGGTGCGCAGCGGCGACGACGCGATGTGCCTCAAGAGCGGCGTGCGGCGCGGCATCGACACGATGGTGGTGCGCAATTCGTTCTTCGGCGGCTCGGGCACGAGCGGCGGCTCGAACGGCATCAAGTTCGGCACCGCGACCTACGGCGCGTTCAAGAACGTCACGATCGAAGACTCGTACGTCAAGGACGTGCAGTACGCGGCGATGGCGGTCGAGTCGCGGCAGGGCGCGGACGTCGGCGCGGTGGCGTTCAACCGCATCGAGCTCGCCGACGCGGGCGCGGCGTTCTTCGTCTACCTCGCGCAGCAGTCGACGACCCACCCGGCCGGCGACGTTCCCAAGCTGGGGAGCATCGACGGCGTCTCGTTCACCGACGTCGCCGGCTCCACGGCTTCGTGGGCCAACTCGCCGCACCAGGGCTCGCTCGTCACCGGCCACGTCTTCAACGGCACGACCTATCCGATCACGAACCTGTCCTTCAGCAACGTCGCGGTCACGTTCGACGGCGGGCGGGCCACGGTGCCGGCCGCTCCGCCGGAGGCCACGCCGAACCAATATCCCGAATCGAACATGTTCGGCGATCTGCCGGCGTGGGGTTATTACCTGCGCCACGTCGCCGGCGTGACCTTCTCGTCGTGCGCGTCGACGGCGGCGGCCACCGACGCGCGGCAGAAGCTGGTCACCGACGACGTCACCGGACTGACGGGCGCGCCGTAGCGGCGTCCGCTTGACGGCAGCCTGCGGCAAAGTGCCGCTGCGACAATTTGCCGCGCGACAAATTGCCGCGCGACAACGTGTCGCATTCCACCGTCGGAGGCGAAGCGGTATGTAGAAATCAGCCGACAGGGGAGGATGGGATGAGCACCAAGCGTGAACGCGACGCCGCGACGGTGGTCGAGTACGGCTGCGAGCGATTGGCGGCGCTCGCGCGGCCGCTCGGCTTCGGCGATCAGCTGCCGTCGATGCTGCAGCTATTTCGCGACCTGATCCACCCCTGGGGCGGGATCGCCCTCGGCCAGCCGCCGCCGTGGCCCTCCGACGTCTGCGACGATCACACGCCGTTCGAGTTCTCGATCGCCGTCGGCGGCGCGCAGCCGGAGCTGCGCATGCTGGTCGAGTCGCGCGGCGATCCGCCGACGCTCGAGTCGAACCAGCACTGGGGCCTCGCGATCAACGCGCTGTTGCGCGAGCGCTACGGCGTCGCGCTCGATCGCGTCGAGGACGTGCGCGACCTGTTCCTGCCGCCGCGCCCCGAGGGCGTGTTCGCCGTCTGGCACGCGGTCTCCTTCTGGCCGGGGCGCGCGCCCGAGTTCAAGCTCTATCTCAACCTGGCCGCGCAGGGAGCGGAGCGCGCGCCGCGGCTCGCCGAGGAGGCG
>DASREC010000569.1:0-2058 GCA_035652295.1 Polyangia bacterium | reverse complement strand
CGGCCTCGAGGCGCTCGAGCTCGATCGCGCGGCCGCAGTCGACGCAGCGGCCGTAGTCGCCGCGCGCCAGGCGATCGAGCGCCCGCTCGACGGCGACGGCCAGGGCGCCCGCCCGCTCGTCGAGCCGCAGCGTCGAGTCGTCGATCAAGTCGCGCTCGCCGCTGTCGGCTTCGTCCTCGGAGCGCTCCAGGCGGAACGCGCGCTCGACCTCCGATTCGCGCAGGTCGGCGTTCACCGTGCGCAACACCTCGGTGAGCTTTGCGATCAACTTTGCGTGAAAGTGCGCGACCAGCTCGGGTCTCATGATCGCCGTCAATAGGCCGAGCGCCCGGCGCGTCAATGGACGCTGCCGGGCGGCGTTGATAAAATCGTCGAACAGCCGAAGGGGAGGGCGTCATGGGCGAGCGCGCTTGTCTCGCGTTGTTGGTTTCGGCGATCGGATGCACTGGAGAAGTCGCGCCGATGCCGGGCGGTCATTCGATCGGCGCAGCAGGTGGAAGCGTGACGTTGATCGACGGCACGGGCATCACCATTCCGCCGGGGGCGCTCGGCGCCACCGTCTCGATCACCGGCGCACTGATAGCGAATCCGAAGATCCCGGGCGCGTTCGCCTCGGCCGGCAACTCGTATACATTCGGGCCCGAGGGCACGCAGTTTCAGACGCCGGTTACGGTGACGCTCGCGCTGTCGTCGAGCTTCGCGGCGAAGGACGTAGTGATTCTCACCGCGCCGGCGGGAACCACCAGCTACGAGATGCTGGCGACTACGGTGCTGGACGCGACGCACGTCCAGGCGCAGGTGAGCCACTTCTCCGATTTCTATCCGGTGGCGCCCACGTGCATGGATTCGATGTGCGGCAGCATGACCAAGTGCTGCTCCTGCCCGCCCGATTACGCGACGTGGTCGTGCATTCCGCCGAGCACCTGCTGCAAGTAGCTCACGCCGTCTCGATCTCCGCCGCGCTTTGCAAACCCAATTCCTCGACGGAGATCTCGCGCATGCGGAACTTCTGCACCTTGCCGGTGACCGTCAGCGGAAACTCGCTGACGAATTTCCAATAACGCGGGATTTTGAAGCTCGCGATTTGGTCTTTGCAATGTTCCATCAAAGCCGCTTCAAACGCCGCCTCATTAATGGAGGCGCCGGCGCGCGGTTTGATCCACGCCATGACCTCCTCGCCGTAGCGGCGGCTGGGCACGCCGATCACCTGCGCGTCGGCGACGTCGGGGTGGCGGTGCAGGAACTCCTCGACCTCGCGCGGGTAGATGTTCTCCCCGCCGCGGATGATCATGTCCTTGATGCGGCCGACGATGTTGACGTAGCCGCGCTCGTCCATGACCGCGAGATCGCCCGAGTGCATCCAGCCGGCGCCGTCGAGCGCGGCGCGCGTGGCCTCGTCGTTCCGCCAGTAGCCGAGCATCACGCTGTAGCCGCGCGTGCAGAATTCGCCGCGCTCGCCGCGCGCCACCATCCGCCCGCGCTCGTCGACGATCTTGATCTCGACGTGCGGGTGCACGCGCCCGACGGTGGAGACGCGCAGCTCGAGCGGATCGTCGAGCGCGCTCTGCGTCGACACCGGCGAGGTCTCGGTCATGCCGTAGCAGATGGTCATCTGCCGCAGGTTCATGCGCGACTCCAGCTTGCGCATGACCTCGACGGGGCAGGGCGAGCCGGCCATGATGCCGGTGCGCAGCGACGAGACGTCGACCTCGGCGAAGCGCGGATGATCGAGCACGCCGATGAACATGGTGGGCACGCCGTAGAGCGACGTGCAGCGCTCGGCGGCGATCGCCTCGAGCACGCGCCACGGATCGTACGCCTCGTCGGGGATCACCATGCACGCGCCGTGGCTGGCGCACGCGAGGTTGCCCATCACCATGCCGAAGCAGTGATAGAACGGCACCGGGATGCAGATCCGATCTGCTTCGGTGTACTCGAGCAACTCGCCCACCAGATAGCCGTTGTTGAGGATGTTGCGGTGGCTCAGCGTGGCACCCTTCGGGAAACCCGTTGTGCCAGAGGTGTATTGAATGTTGATGGGATCGCCGGTGTGCAGAG
>DASREC010000568.1:0-8763 GCA_035652295.1 Polyangia bacterium | reverse complement strand
GTCCACGCGCGTTTGATGTCCGCCCTCGACGGCGTCGAAGCGGGCCGGGTAATCGACCTCGGCTGCGGGACGGCGCAGCTCACGGCCGATCTCGAGGCGCGTTTTCCGCGCGCGGTCGTCGCCGGTGTCGATCTGTCGGCCGACATGCTGCGCGCCGCCCGACGCCGGCTCGGCGGCGCCGCTCCGCCGTTGGTCAACGCCAACGTCTACGCCCTTCCGTTCGCCGATGAGTCGATCGATCTCATCACCAACACCGCCTCGTACCATTGGTACCTGGAGTATCGCCGCGCGCTGGAGGAGATCCGCCGCGTGCTTCGGCCGGGCGGACATTTCTTTCTGGCCACGCTCACCGACACGCTGCTGTGGAAGCTCATGGGAAAGGTGCGCATCGTCTCCGCCGCGGAGACGCGCGCCGACCTCGAGGCGGCCGGTTTTCGCGTCGAGCGCTCGGAGCGGATCCGACCCTGGGTGACGCTGTTCGTGGCGGTGCGGATTTGAGCGCCCTGGCGTTGTTCGCGTCGGTGAGCCGATTGCACATCGTGGCGATCGCTGCGCTCGGGAACTTTACGTTTTGCTGGCTCTTGACGGGCCGACATTCGTGGTCTTTGGCGGCGATTTGCGGGCTCGATTGGTTTCTCGTCAATCTGCTCAATCGCGTCGTGGACCTGCCGGAAGACCGCGCCAATCGGATTCACGGCACCGACTTCGTCGCGCGCCACCGACGGGAGGTTCTGTGGGGCGGCTTCAGCCTGCTGAGCGGGTCACTCGTGGCGATCCATTTCGTTTCGCCCGCGCTGACGATGTTTCGAATCGCCTATCACGCGCTCGGTCTCGCCTACAATTGGCCGCTGTTTCCCGGCGGGCGGAGAATCAAGCAACTCTATTTTTGGAAGAACACCGCATCTGCGACGGGATTTCTCATCACCGTGTTCGGCTATCCGCTGGCCGCGTTCGGGCATCCCCGGCTGGGCACGCTCGGCCTGGCCGCCGCAGCCGGCTTCTTCTTTCTCTTCGAGCTCAGCTACGAGGTCATCTACGACCTGCGCGACGCGCCCGGCGACGCGCAGGCAGGCGTACGCACTTTCCCGGTGGCGCATGGGGAGCGCGGCGCGGTGCGCATCATCGACGCGCTCATCGGCGGCTCGATGGCGCTGCTCGCGGCGGGCTTCATCGCTCACGCATTGCCGTGGCGCGTGTTCATCATGATCCTCGCGCCGCTCATCCAGGTGGTGGTCTACAAGCGCGCCCTCCGTCGCGGAATCACCGCCTCCGACTGCGTCGGGCTCACCTGGCTCGGCGCCGCGCTGCTGGCCACCTATCACCTCTGGATCGCCGCCGGGCTGCCGGGAGTCGGCGTTTGATGTCCGCCCTGCAAGCCGCCTGCGCGGCGATCGTCGCGCTTTACGTCGCCGTGCGGATGGCTCGCGCTCCTGATCCGACGCGGGTCGCTGCGCGTCTCGCGCTGCTGGTCGCCGCCAGCTGGATCGGCGAGGACAGCGTGATTCGCGCCTACGGCTTCTATCACTACGACCGTAGCTGGGCGTTGTTCGTCGATCGCGTGCCGCTCGCCATCATCGTGATCTGGCCGGTGGTGATCGACTCGGCCTGGCAGCTCGCGCGCTGCCTGGTCGCGAATGTGCGCCTGCAGCCGCTGGTGGCCGCCGCGTTCGTGCTCGCCGACGCATCGCTGATCGAGCCGATCGCCGTACGCGCAGGTCTATGGCGCTGGACCGAGCCGGGGCTGTTCGCAGTGCCACCGATTGGAATTCTCGGCTGGGCACTATTCGCCGCCGCGTGCGTGGCGCTCATCGAACACGCCGGCGTCGCGACCCTGCTGTTGGCGCCGCTGGCAACGCACGCGCTGCTGCTCGCGTGCTGGTGGGGCGGCTTGCGTTGGGTGAACGGCGACGTCGCGCCGTGGCTCGCGGCAGCGACGGCGTGGGCGGTGCTGGCGCCGATCGGGGCGTACATTTTCTGGAGTGGGTTGCGGCGGCGCGTGCCGACGATCGAGCTGCTGGTGCGCGTGCCGGGGGCGCTGTTCTTCTTCGTGCTGCTGGCGAGCTACGGCCGCGATCAGACGGCGCTCGTGACCTGGTCGTTCGCGTTTGCGCCGCCATATCTGGCGCTGCTTTCAATCGGCGCTCAAAGCGACGTCAAAGCCGTCGGCCATGTTAATGTGCGCCCTTCAAACCCGCTTTAAACCAATTCGGGGGTCATCCATGGCGCCAGATCTGTCCAAGTTCAAAGCCACACAAGCCGTCGCGGTCAGCCTGAAGCTGGTCGGCCCACTCGGCGTCGACCAGACCATCACCGTGGCCTACGCCGACGGAAAGTTCACCGCCGATACGCAGGTGGTCGGCGGGCCGCTCGGCCAGGTGTTTCTGCTCGACGGGGCCCAGCAGAAGACGCTGCTGCACGCGCTCAAAGAGGAGCTGCACCATCCGCCGCACGGAGTCGACGTCGCGGTGTTGCAGTGCTTCATTCACCTTCTCAGCAGCGCCGTTCACCGGCAGCCGTCGCAGCTGTTCGACAATGTGCGCTTCGGCGACATCGCCAAGGATCCGAACGGCGTGATCACGGCGCACGTGGGCGTGGGCGTCGATGTGGTCGGGACCATCGTCGACCACCAGGGCGTGATCTCGTACGAGCAGCATCCGGTGCCGATGAAGGGCGGGACGCCGCATCCGCTCTCGCCGGCCGATCGCGCGTCGCTCGCCGCGGCGCTCACCAAGTACATCGCCGCCGCGCAGCCGCGCGCGAATCCGCTCTTCGACGAGCTGCTCGCCGACGCCCAGAAGTAGCGCCCGCCACCCCGCGCTCGAGGACGAGCCACTGCGCTTCAGCTTCAGCTTCAGCTTCTAGCGAGCCGCTGAAACATGTGCGCCCTCGCGACCAAGCAGGCGCTGCACCTCGGCCGCGAGCGCATCGAGTGGAAATGGTTTGCCCAACACGCCGTCACAGCCGGCGGCGCGAGCCTCGTCGAGAAAGCGGCGCTGCACCAGTCCCGTGATGGCGAGAATGGGAATATGTCCGGTTCGCGGGTCCGATTTGAGCAGCCGCGCCGCCTCGAACCCGCTGCGGCCCGGCAGGACCGCGTCCATCACGATGAGCGCCGGCCGTGACCGTAGCGCGGCCTCGACCGCCGCTACTCCATTGTCCGCCCCCGAGACCGAGTATCCGCAGGACGCCAGAAAATCGGAGTACAGCTCGTAGGAGTCGATGTCGTCCTCGACGATCAGGATCTCGAAAGCCATGGTCAGTTGGTTCTGGAATCCACGTGCCACCTGCACCGAAGGTGAGCGCCGTGACGTTTCCTCGTCGAGAGTTCGACGCGCATCGCGCTCAGCGACGGGAAAACCTCCGGGTGGACAAAGCGCGCCTCGCGTCGTACCCGGTGCCTTCGATGTAAACGACCTGCGCGTGCGCTCCGCCGTCGAGTGCAGCCGTTGCCGTACAGCCACGGCCCTCCCTGCGCGAACTCCTGTTCTCCGACGGGAAAATCTGCTCGAGGATGTCCGCCCAGACGGAAAAATCCGCGCGAACGCGTCCCCACCGACGAGCGCCCCAAGGCTCCCGTTAGCGGCGGGCTCGCCGCAAGAATGCGTCTTCGCGCGCGACGAGCGTTAGCCGGCGCCCTCGCGGAGCAATTGCGCGTACCAGTCAGCGGCCGAGAGCGAACGGTCGACGCCGATGCGCACCGCGGAGACGACAAATGGAACGTGATAGTCGGCGGCGATACCGCGCTCGAAGCCGGTCACCGCCCACTCGCCGTCGAGCGGATGAGCCGCCGCGCGAATCAGCGCCAAGCCGCCGCCGTGCGTCTCGACGAGCACGCGCGCCAGGAAGAAGCCGAGCTCCGCGGCCTCCTCATCGTCGAGCGGCGCCTCGCGCCCGCGCAGCCAGAGATCGACGGCGGCGGTGGCGCGCGCGGGCGCGAACACCTCCGGCGGCGCCTCGAGACCGAGCGTTTCAGCCAGCTCGTCGGAGCCGGTGATCATCATGCTCCACATCCGTTCGGACGCGACGTTCATGCACCCATTATTTCACGGCAGGGCGCACAAAACTTCGGCGACGGTGACCGCCACGCAAGTGCCGTGGCACCGGTTGCTCGCGCAGTCGGCGTCTTGCGCGCAACTTTGGCCGTCCGCGAGCGGGGCCGACATCGCGGGCGCCATCGCGCACACCCCGTCGGTGCATTGGCCGGACGCGCACTGGACGTAACCCGGCGCGCACGCGGTGCCGATCGGGAGCGTGCCGACTACCACAGCGTTGAGCTCGCTCGCGAACAGGCGCACATCCACGGGGTGGTCGCAGCTCGCGGTCCACTCGTGCGCGGTGTCGAGCAGCCGCCCGGCGGCCGCCTGATCGTAGCGCGCCGAGCCCTGCGCAATGTCCGCCTCGGCGCTCGCGACCTTGGCGAGCTGCTGCGGATCGGTGTCGAGCGCCGTCTCGCAGGCGCTTTCGCTCGCCCACTTGCTCGGCGCCGAGGGGCAACACTTGAAATGCGCCTGGCACTCGAGCTGATTGAGCGCCGCATTGAAGTCGCGCACGTTCGCGGGCGCCGAGCTCCCGCAGCCCGTGAGCGCCAGCACGATTAGTGTCGAGAGCTCGACACCGACGGTGAATCGATGAACGTTGCAAGCCACATTGGAAGTTTTTTTGCGCATGGCGAGCGACGACAGCAAGAAGGGATCCAGCTAGAATCAGCGCCTCATGGCAAACGACGACGAGCCGGAAGATTTCGCGGCGCTGTTGGCCGAGTACGAACAAAAGAGCGGGCCCAGCCGACGCAAGCAGGGCCCACAAATCGGCGACCTGGTGCGCGGCGCGGTCGTGTCCATCGGCGCCGACGCGGTGTTCGTCGATCTCGGCGGCAAAGCGGACGGCGTGCTCGAGCTCGAGGAGCTACGCGACGCCGACGGGCGAGTGACCGTCAAGGTCGGCGACGAGATCGAAGCCCGCGTGGTCGAGATCGAGTCGGGCGTACATTTGAAGCGTGTGATGGGGCGCGGCGCGGAGGCGGCGGGCGAGCTCGCGCAAGCGTTCGAGCACCAGATCCCCGTCGAGGGACTGGTCACCGGCGTCAACAAGGGCGGAGTGGAGGTGCAGGTCGCCGGCACGCGCGGCTTCTGTCCGATCTCGCAATTGGATGTGCGCCACGTCGAGGACGCCGGGGCGTACATCGGACAGCGGCTGCAGTTCCGCGTCACGCGCCTCGGGCGCGACGTGGTGCTGTCGCGCCGCGCGCTGCTCGAAGAGGCGGCGCAAGGCAAGGCGGCCGAGACACGTGCACGCCTCGAGGTCGGGGCGATCATCAAGGGCACGGTCACCGCCATCAAAGACTACGGGGCGTTCGTCGATCTCGGCGGGCTCGAAGGGATGCTGCACGTGAGCCAGCTCGGGTTCGCGCGCGTGGAGCATCCGAAGGACGTGCTCGCGGTCGGGCAGGTGATCGACGTGCAAGTGATCAAGATCGAGAAGAGCGACGATCCGCGGCGGCCGGAGAAGATCGCGCTGTCGCTGAAATCGCTCGAGCGCGATCCGTGGCTCGACGCGATCGAGCGGTTTCCCGAAGGGGCGCACATTCCCGGGAAGGTGGTGCGCGTGGAGACGTTCGGGGCGATCGTCGAGCTGGCCGCGGGCGTCGACGGTTTGGTGCACGTGAGCGAGCTCGGTGCGGGGCGGCCGCTCAAGCACGCGCGCGAGGCGGTCAAGCTCGGACAGGCGGTGCGCGTGACCGTGCTGGCCGTCGACCGCGAGCGGCGGCGCATCTCGCTCGCGCTGGCCGATCCCGGCGACGACGACGCGCCGCCGCCGACGGCGGGCGGACCACAGAAGCTCGGCACCTTCGCCGATCTGCTGCAGCGCGGGAAAAAAAGATGACGCCCAAGCAGCGCGACAAACTTCGCGCCGCGCTCGAGACGCTGCGCGCCCAGGCGCTCGCCGAGGGCCCGAACAAGATCGAGCCCAATCGCAAGCACGCGGCCACCGTCGGCGTCGAGGACGAAGACGAACAGGCGCTCAACGAGATGCTCCAGACGCTCGCCTCCGAGCGCAACAAAGCAAAAGCCGATCAACTGGCGCGCATCGACCGCGCGCTCGTGCGGCTCGATCGCGCGCCGGACGAATTTGGGTTTTGCGAAGAGTGCGAAGAAGAGATCGCCGCCAAACGGCTCGCGCTCATGCCCTACGCCACGTTGTGCGCCGAGTGCCAGGCGCTGCGCGATCCGCGCCGCGGCGGGACTCGCAAGAGCCTCACCGACTACAAGTAGCGCGCGCGAGAGCGCCATCGTCCACTGCTTCGAGGGCGCACATTTTTCAGCCCTGTATCCTCGAAGCCTCACCCGTGGCCCGGCGGCCTCTGCGGCGAAGTACGGCGGTCAACGATTTCAGAAGTTTCCGCGGGCATCGGCCTTGCTGAGCGCTGCGACGGGAGGCCGTCATGTCGCGGACCGTGGTCGTGATGCTGTTCGTTTGCACCGGCTGCTCGGCAGGAAACATCATCGCCGGCGCGGACGGCGGAGGCAGCATGAACGGCCACGGCACCGACGGCGCGATCGGTGGGGGCGGAGATCTCGCAAGCCGTGGCGGCGGCGGCGATGATGGTGGCGGTCCGGGCGGTGGCGGCGACCTGGCGAGCGCCGCCGGGCAGGATGGCGGCGGCACCACGCAGAGCGGCGATCGTTTCCCGTCGTCGGCGATCTGGTATCAGGACATCTCGAACGCGCCGCTCGACTCGGAGTCGGCGACGGTGATCAGCGGGCTGCAAGCCGCCGGCGGCTGGGGCACGGGCTCCTTGCAGATCGACTTCTCGATCGTGGTGCTGCACGCCGACGCCAACGTGACGAGGCGGACATTCACACCGACGGGAGACTTCTATTCGCCCGACTGCGATCCGGTGCCGATCCCGGTGCCGGCCGGCGGGCAGGTCGAGGGCTCACCGACCAACGACTATTCGTGCGCCGGATCGGGCGACTGCCACTTGATCGTCTATCAGGGCACACGTCTCTTTGAGGCGTGGGTCGCGGACATCACCGGCGGCCAGGCGACCGGCGGAACGTTCTCGAGCGGCTGCGTCGCGGCCTGGGACCTGACCAAGGACTACTGGCAGCCGGCGGCGGCGCCGAATTTCAGCCGGGGCGATCAATGCACCAGCGCCGACGCGGCCGGCTACCCGATCGCGCCGCTCCTCTTCTACGGCAGCGAGCTGCAGGCGGGGAACATCGATCACGCCATCCGCTTCATCCTGCCGAACGCGCGCATTCGCGACGGCGTGTACGTGCACCCGGCGACGCATTCTACGCATCCGTCGACCAAGGGCGGGCCGGCGACGCCGCCGTATGGCGCACATCTGCGGCTCAACAAGAACTTCGATCTCAGCACGCTGCCTTCGGACGCGGCCCGCACGGTGGCGCGCGCGCTGCAAAAGTACGGGATGTTCCTCGCCGACGGTGGAAACATCGCGCTCACCGCCGAAGCGAGCGCGCAGCAATACATCGCGGCCGACGCGCTCAAGCTGCTCAAGGTGACCGACTTCGAGATGGTCGACGGCGGCACGCGCATCCCGTATACCGGGGACTGCGGGCGCACACCGCTCAGCAACTGATCGCCGCGGCGATCGTCAGTTGATGCCTGCGCTGAGCGAGACTTCGCCGAAGCGCTCCTCGCGCGTGCCGCGGCACGCGTCGAGCACGCCCACCACCACTTCGTACGGGATGCCGGGGTTTGCGTTGACGACCGCGCGACGTTCGCTGCGCCCTTCGGGCGAGCGCTTGATCTCGTCGAGCCGAGCGGCGAGCGCGTCGTAGTCGTACGCGCCGTCGCGTTTGGCGATGAACGGTCCCACCGAATGCGCCGTGGCGATGGTGAAGCCGCGCTCGGAGATGGACACCGTGAGCTCGAGCCCACGCGACTGCGGCTCGTCGACGAATCCGGCCGCGGAGGCGACGCGGATGTCGCCGAGCCCCGCGGCGAACACGGTGGTCGCGAGCAGGAACATGATCACGTTGGTGACGATGTCGAGGTACGGCACCAGGTTGAGCTCGCCGCCCTCCTCCGCCCGCTCTTCGCCCTGCGCACGAATGCGCCGCAGCCGACTCCGCAGCTTCGAAATTTTCATGAAGGTTCGCCTCAGACCGTGATACGGCCGGGCTCGGTCGCGAGCTTCCCGCGCAGGCTCGCGCGCGGCGGCAGCGCGGTCCAGAGCGGGAACAGCGCCAGCAACCAATGTCCGCCCACGCGCGCGCGAAAGTAGCGCTCGTGATCCCATTCGACCTCGGCCATCGTGAGCAGATCGTCGACGAGCTCGGCGTGACCGGCCGCCCGCGCGAAAGCGGCCGCGTCGAGATACTCGTGCACGTTGCGCCGCTCGATCTTGCCCGCGCCGTACATCGGCATGAACCATCCGGAGACCCAGCACAGCGCGCCCAATGTGCGCCCGATGAAGATCATGATCGCCTCGCGCAGCCGCGCCGGCCGCGCACCGAGCTGGGCCAACATCTCGCCGAGGCGGCGCCGGTGCGCCCACTCCTCCTCCTCGATGCGGCGGATTTCGACGCGCTCCTCGGTGGCGCGGCTCGATTTCCAGTGGCCGCGATAGGCGTACGCGGCGGCGCGCTCGCCGGCGTGCGCGAGCTGCAGCTGGCGGATCAGTCTCTCCAAGGCCCCCACTTCACCTATTTAATGTGCGCCCCGGGCCGCGCGCAAACGAGCCGGCCGACGAGGGGCACACATTCTTCGATCGCGGGGCGCACATTCTTCGAT
>DASREC010000567.1:0-36440 GCA_035652295.1 Polyangia bacterium | reverse complement strand
GCTGTTGCGCCTCTCCATCGGCGAGATCGAGCGGCGCTTCGGACGAACTTGATCGCCATCGTCGGGCCGACCGCGTCGGGAAAATCGGCGGCGGCGCTAAAGGTGGCGGAGGCGCGCGGCGGCGAGATCGTCTCGTGCGACTCGGTGCAGGTGTACCGCGGGCTCGACGTCGGCACCGCCAAGCCGACGGCCGCCGAGCGCGCGCGCGTGCCGCACCACGTGATCGACGTGGTGGCGCCCGACGAGCCGTTCTCGGCGGCGCGCTACGCTGAGCTGGCCGATCGCGCGATCGCCGAGGTGCGCGCGCGCGGCCGCGAGCCGATCGTCTGCGGCGGCACGGGGCTCTACTTGCGCGCGCTGCGCTTCGGGCTGTTCGATGCGCCGCCGCGCGACGCGGCGCTGCGCGAGCGGCTGTACGACGAGGAGCGCGCGCGGCCCGGGGCGCTGCACGCGCGGCTGGGCGCGGTCGATCCCGAGAGCGCCGCGCGCCTACAGCCGCGCGATCTCGTGCGCGTGGTGCGCGCGCTCGAGGTCGAGGCGCTCACCGGCGTGCCGCTCAGCCGCCACCACGCGGCGCACGCGCCCGTCGAGCGGCACGTGATGCAGGTGCTGGTGCTCGATCCGCGCGCCGCGCTCGACGCCCGCATCGCCGCGCGCGCGGACGCCATGCTCGCCGCCGGCCTCCTCGACGAGACGCGCGCGCTGGTGGCGCGCTACGGCGGCGAGCTGCCGGCGCTGGCGTCGGTCGGCTACCGCGAGTCCGTCGCTCACCTCGCCGGCCGCCTCACGCTCGCCGAGCTGGCGCCCGCCATCGTCCGCGCCACCCGCCGCTACGCCCGCCGCCAGCGCACCTGGTTCCGCAAAGAGCCCGGCGCCCGCTGGTTTGCCGACGAGGACTCCCTGCTCCACGAGATTTTGAATCAACAATGAGATCAGGAGATCAGGAGTGAAAATTTTAATTTCTGACCTCCTGATCTTTTGATCTCATTGTTCCATTTCTGTTTTGAACACAGGTTCAAAATTTTGAACGCGTGTTCAAAGTTTTACGGCGTGGGGGTGGAGGGGATGGCGTTGCAGTGGGCGTTGACGAAGGTGTCGGGCGGAGCGTCGTGGCCCTGGCGGTCGACGGTGACGCCGGCGCTCTGCGGCGACGTCTTGGCGCACTCGGGCTTGACGTCGACGCGCCAGCAGGTGGCGCCCGCCTGCGCGTGGTCGCAGCGCGGGATCTCGGTGATCGTCGGCATCGACGATCCGTTCGGCTCGGTCCAGTCCTCGACGACGCAGTCGGGATCGGTGAGGCTCGGCAGCGCGTCGGGCACGCAGCCCGCCGGCGGCTCGGTCAGCAGATCGGCGATCGCCTGCATCGCCGGCGTGTAGTCGTTGTCGCAGATCGAGAGCACCTTGTTCACCTTGGCCGCGCCGATGACCTTGTTGAGCCGCACCGCCGCGTCGCCGAAGAACGCCGGGTCGGCCGCGTTCTGACACGCGTGCTGGAGCGCCGGCTCGCAGCGCGGCGGCTGCTCGCTCTGCACGTTGCACGGCGCATACTGGTGCGTGACCGGGTCGATGCCCGACGCCAGCACCACCTGCAGCCCGGCGCTCTCGTCGTACGGCGCGTCGATGCCGACGAGGATGACGTCGTTCGGGTTGAACTTCACGCCGCCGGCGAGCTTGGGCTGCGTGAAGAAGCTGATGTAGCGCGTGACGTCGAACTCCTTGCCGAGGCCGCCGCCGGCCGCCGGATTGGGCGCGGCGTCGCAGCGGTGCAGCACGCCCATCGACGGACCGTCCGGCGTGAGCATCTCGGGCGCGCCGCACTCGACGCCCCACATCGTCTGGCGGTAGCTGGTGCCGATCGGCCCGAACGTCAAATTCGTCGGATCGTAGATGCGGCTGTCGGGCGGCGCCGAGCCGTCGTCCTCGTTGGTCAGGAACACGATCGCCAGCCGCGCGTCGTCGCGCAGGAAGCCCTTGTTGGCGTCGACATTATTGTGCAGCGCAGCATAGACCGACTCGAGCTGGTGCTCGTAGCCGCAGCCTTCGGAGCCGACCGACGCCATGCAGGTGAACGTCTGCACCAGCGACTGCGACGCCGGCAGGTTGTTCCCCTGCTGCTGCGCCGGATCGAAGTTGTACTCGATGAACGGCACGCCGACGGGCGCCACGCAGCCGGCGGGCGCCTTGGCGCCGAGCGCCTGCAGCTTGCCGCTCTGCCCGCCGCCGTAGTCGTCGCACTTGTTGGTCTTCTGACTGCCGCCCGACGCGCCGAAGTCGGAGGTCACCACGCCGATGTGCAGATCGGCGTATTTATTTTGCGATGCAGCATTGGCGAACGCGTCGAAGAACGTCTGGAACCTGGCGCGCAGCTGCGTCTGCATCGCGTCCATCGAGTTGGAGTTGTCGATCATGAACAGCAGATCGACCTTGTTCTTCGGCGAGACGTTGATGCCCGGGCTCTCGATGATCGTCGTCGGCGGGCTGCCGACGGGCGGGTCGTAGCAGCCGGCCAGCGCCAGCGCCAGGAGCGGCGTGAGGCGAGTCATGCGTTCCTCCTGGCGAGCGATTGGGAGCGCGCTTCCAATTCCGTCACGACGCGCTAGACTGCGCCGCAATGCCGCCGGTAATCGATCCGCGCCAGACGCTCGCGTTCGAGCGACCGATCGTCGAGCTGGAAAACAAGATCGCCGAGCTCAAGCAGCTCGGCGGCCCGACGCTCGAATTGGAGATCCGCCGCCTCGAGCGCAAAGCGCGCCAGCTCCAGCGCGAAGTTTTTTCCGAGCTGTCGGCGTGGCAGAAAGTTTTGCTCTCGCGCCATCCGCTGCGGCCGTACACGCTCGACTACGTGGCGCGGCTCGTCGACGGGTTCATCGAGCTGCACGGCGATCGCGCCTTCCGCGACGACGAGGCGATCGTCGGCGGCGTGGGAAAATTTCGCGGCCGCCCGGTGATGATCATCGGCCACCAGAAGGGCCGCGGCACCAAGGAGAACATCCGGCGCAACTTCGGGCAGCCGCGCCCCGAGGGCTATCGCAAGGCGCGCCGCTTGATGGAGCTGGCCGCGCGCATGAAGCTGCCGATCCTCACGTTCATCGACACGCAGGGCGCGTATCCCGGCATCGACGCCGAGGAGCGCGGGCAGGCCGAGGCGATCGCCAAGAACCTGGAGATCATGTCGCGGCTGCCGGTGCCCATCGTCTCGACGGTGATCGGCGAGGGCGGCTCGGGCGGCGCGCTCGCCATCGGCGTGGCCGATCGCATCCTGATGCTCGAGTACGCGGTGTACTCGGTGATCTCGCCCGAGGGCTGCGCGGCGATTTTGTGGAAGGACCAGAAAAAAGTGGAGACCGCGGCGGCGCAGCTCAAGATGACCGCGAGCGATCTGCACGACCTCGGCATCTGCGACCGCGTGCTCGCCGAGCCGCCGGGCGGCGCGCACCGCGATCCCGAGCTGGTGGCGCTCACCGTCGGCGAGGCGATCGCCGACGAGCTGGCGGTGCTGTCGCGGCTCGCGCCCGAGGAGCGGCTCGAGGCGCGCTACCAGAAATTTCGCCGCATGGGCGCGTTCCTCGATCGTGCGGAGACCACGGGCGCCGCTCGGTGAAGCGCTTACGATCCGTCATGGTGTAGCGCGATGACTCCCGAGCTGATCCTGCTGCTCGCGGCGGCGATGGTGGCGCTGGCGCTGGTGTCGCTGATCGTGCGGCGCGAGCACGTCGACGAGGCGCCGTACCTGGCGCTGCTCGCCGCCGACCTGGCGGTGCTCGGCTGGGCGCACGCGACCGGGCGTTACGAGTCGATGGCGGCGTTCGTCGCCGAGGGCGTGGCGGCGGTGCTGACGTTCGGGCCGCGCGTGCTCGATTGGCTGGAGCGGCGCGCGGTGGCGGTCGAGCGGCTCTCGCTGGCGATGCGCGTGGCGCGGCTGCGCGAATTGGTCAAGCCGGGCCGCGCGTCGCTGCGCCAGCGGCGGCACCTGGAGGATCTCGTCGACGTGCGGCGCGGGCGCGCGCAGCTCGTGGTCGAGCGGCTGCGCGCCGAGATCGCCGAGACCGAGGACGCGCGCGCGGCGCTGGCGCTGCACGAGGAGCTGGCGACCGCGCTGTTCCTCGACCTGCGCTTCGACGAGGGCGTGCAGCACTTCGAGCGCCACCTCGGGCTCGAGCAGGCGGCGCGGCGGCCGCGCCTCTCGGCGTACCTCTTGCGCGCGTACGGGGAGCTCGGCGAGCTCGGCAAGGCGGCGCAGGTGATGGCGCTCGTCGAGGAGGGGCCGGCCGCGCGCGATCCGCTGCTCGGCGGGTTGCTGCTCGAGGCGCGGCTGGTGTTCCTCGCGTTCACCGGCTCGCGCGGCGCGGTCGATGCGCTGCTCGCCGACGGGCCGGCGAGCGGGCTGCCCGAGCGCGCCAAGGAGTTCTTGCGCCAGGTGGCGAAGACGCGCGCCGAGCTGCCGGTGCCCGACGAGGCGCGCGCGCTCGCCGACAAGATCTTTCAGCGCGCGATCGCGCCGCAGCCGCGCCCGCGCCGCCGCGCGCCGGTGACCGCGCTGCTGGTGATCGCCAACGTGCTCGCGCTCGCGTGCGCGCAGCAGCTCATCGCCGGCTCGGACGAGCTGCGGCTGATCCGTGCGGGCGGGCTGTTTCGCCCGGCGGTGCTCGGCGGCGAGTGGTGGCGCGCGGCGACGGCGATGTTCCTGCACGCCAGCTTCCTGCACCTGGCGGTGAACATGTACGGGCTGTATTTGCTCGGGCGCTTCACCGAGGACCTGTTCGGCCCGTCGAGGTTCTGGCTGGTGTACCTGCTCGGCGGCTTGGCGGGCGCGGCGGGCTCGACTCTGGTGGGCGCGGGCGCGCTGTCGGTGGGCGCGTCGGGCGCGATCATGGGGCTGCTCGGCGCGCTGATCGTGACGCTGGTGCTGCGCCGGGGAACGTGGCCCGAGGCGTGGCGGCGCACGCTGCTGGTGAACTTGATGCTGCTCGGCGGCTTGCAGATCTACATCGGGTTCCAGGTGCCGATGATCGACAACGCGGCGCACGTGGGCGGGATGCTCGGCGGCGCGGTGGCGGCGCTGGTGCTGGCGCCGGGCGGGCTGGTCGGCGAGGGGCGGGCGGCGCGCGCCAGCCTGCGCGTGCTGGCGATCGTCGCGGCGCTCGGCGTGACGGCGGCGGCGGCGCAGACGGCGCGCACGCCGCTCGAGCGCACGCTCGCGCGCGTGAAGCTGCGCCCCGTCGAGCTCGGCGGCGTGAAGCTGGAGGTGCCGTCGTACTGGGAGCTCGACGTCGAGCACGGGCGCGCCGAGGATCCGTACCTCGAGTTGCGCGTGGCGGCGTCGCTCGCCGACGGGCGGCCGCGCGTCGAGGCCGCGCCCGCCGACGCGCCGTTCGCCGCCGCGCTGTACGATCGCATCCGCTCGAGCGCCCAGCCCGCGGCCGCGCGCGCCGCGCCTTGACAAGCCGCGCACCGTCGGCGAGAAACGCTCTGGTGAAGATCAAGGCCGAGCACGTCGAGCGCGTCGTCGCGGAGGTCTCGCAGGGATCGGACGATCCGCAGCGCGTGGCGTCGCTGGTCGGCGCGTTCATGCGCGAGCAGCCGATGATCGGCCACTACGTGTCGTCGTACTCGAACGACCTCGGGCTCGAGGGCGTGGTGCTGGCGCTCCTGCACGCGCACGTGCTGGCGCGCTGCGTGGAGGTGGCGGCGGGCCGTCACCTGCGGCCCGTGCAGGCCGCCGACCTCGACGCCGCGGCGCGCGCGAGCCTCGGCGCGCTCGCCGACGACGAGCCGCTGCTCGACGGCTATCTCGAGAACAACATCCCCGAGAACGATCCGACGCTGGGGAAACATCGCGCCGCCGCGCTGCGCATCTTGCGCCTGGTGGCGCGCGCGCTCGTCGAGCAGGAGTAGCGGCCGATGCGCGACGTGGTGAACGCGTTTCACGAGGGCGGGAGCACGATGTACCTGGTGCTGCTGTTCGCGCTGGCGGCGCACGGCGCGGCGCTCGCAGGCGCGGCGGCCGGCGGATTTTCGCGCGCCGAGCGCGGCAAGCTGTTCGGCGCGATGGCGCTCGGGCTCGGGCTGATCGCGCTCGCGATCGGCTGGCTCGGCTATCGCCACGGCATGAGCATGGGCCGCGCGGCGGTGGCGTCCGTGTCGCCCGACCTGCGCGAGCAGTTGCTGGCGCAGTGCGAGCTCGAGGCCGGCCGCAACCTCACGTTCGGCCTCTACGCGCTCGTGATCCCCGGTGTGCTCGGCGCGATCATGCTGGTGCGCGCCGCCACGCTCCCCCCGACGCGCGATCCCGCGCTACCACCCGAGAAGCACTAGCCCGCGCGTTCAGAGGATTGAACCGCCAAGGCGCCGCAGACGCCAAAGAAACAGATTAAAATATTTAAATATATATATCTGACCGTTTGGCGTCTGCGGCGCCTTGGCGGTTCATCTCTCTTCTCAGCTGAGCCAGCGCGGCACTTTGCCGCGGAGGGCGGCGTCGAGGCCGAGCGTGCGGCCGGGGTGCGTGAGCAGGAGCGTGAACAGGATCAGGAGCGAGAGCGCGGTGGCGTTGAGCGACAGGCCGTCGCCGTGGCCGAGAAAAATGTTGAGCACGAGCAGCAGGCCGCCGGTGCACGCGGGGCGCGTGAACAGCCCGGCGAGCAGCGCCGCGCCGACGGACAATTCGCCGCCGACGATCAGACAGCTGAACAGCTTCGCGTGCGGGAGCGCGACGTGCGCTAAAAACGGCGCGTAGAATCCGTACGGGCGCCCCTCTTTGATCCAGCCTTCGAGGATCCCCTGAAGCTTCGGCTCGTCGAGCCAGTGGCCCATCAGCTTCTGCAGCGACGCCATCAGGAACAGCCAGCCGGTCACGATCCGCATCGGCACCAGCGCGGCGACCCAGGTTTGCTCACGCATCGTTCGACCATCCTCTTCTCATCGACGGCAAAACTTTTGCCGCGCACGATAGCAGAAGCGCGGCCGCCCGGTTGGCGCGCGGCTTGCTCTTGATCGCCGCGTGGAAAATCGGCCGGACCTGGCGGAGCTCGACGGCGCGCTCGATCTGTGGGCGTGCATGTGGAGATCGGAAGAGCAGGAGAGCTTCGAGACTGCGGTCGTGCGGACGCTGATCGACGCGCATCCGGCGCGCACGCGGCTGCTCGCGCTCGGGCTGTGCCACGTGATCGGCACGCAGCGGCTGCTGGCGGCGGCGGCGCGCATCGCCGAGCGCGGCGTATTCTCGGCGGCCGAGATCCGCTTCATCGAGGAGGCGACGCTGCCGCGATATCGCTTGCAGGACGCGGCGTCGCGGCTGCGCGGCAACGTGCTCGCCGTCGAGCACCTGCTGGCGCGCGTGGTCACCGGGCAGGCGGCGGCGAACGAGGACGCGCTGCTCGACTGGATCGATCTGCGCGACCTCGTGGCGGTGGCGCGCACCACGCTCGACGCGCGGCTGTTCGGCGAGATCGAGCGGCGCATCGCGCGCCGCGGGAAATATCAGCGCGGCCGCGCGGCCAACGTGCTCGGGTTCAGGGTGGCGCGAGACGAGAAGTCGGCGAGCGGCGAGTGGGGCAGCCGCCGTTCGATTTTCGGAGGATGACTACGGCGTAGCGGTGGCTACGAACAGGCCTTCCGAGCCCGCCGTCTGCTTCCAGATGTAGACCACCTTGTCGCGGCCCGACGAGAGCAGCTCGCCGACGTCGGCCTGCGTCGCGATCAGCTTCGCCGCCGCGGTGCCCGACGAATCCACCGCGCGCAGATCGCCGCGCTGGATGGTGGTCATGCCGACCATCGTGGTGGTGAAGTTGTCGCTGTAGACGATGTTGCTGGCGGTGGTCGCGTGGACCTCCCACACCGCGGTCGAGTGCGTCGCCTGCGTGCCCGTCGGCAGCGGCTGCGACTGGAGCGTGCCCGACAGGTTTTGATCGGTGGCGCTGCAGAAGATCGCGCGCTTGGAGTCGGTGGTGAACGCGTCGCCGAACAGGAAGCCGTCGGCCATCGAGTCGAGCGTCAGCTCGGTGCCGGGCGTGGCCGTCGACGAGAGGAACAGATCGTTCACGCCTTGCACCGAGCCCGCCATGTTGAACCAGATGACGTACTTGTCGTCGGGCGAGCGGAACGAGCCGAGCGGGTTGGGCGCGAAGTCGGTCACCGACGTCGGGCCGAGCAGGACCGGCGTCATGGCGCCGGTGAGCGGCACGCGCTTGAGCTCGTTGGCGGCGGTGACGTAGATGGCCGCCGAGCCGTCTTTGAGCACGTAGGCGTTGAGCACCGGCCCGTCGAGGATCGGCTGCGTGCCGGTGCCGTCGGGCGCGGCCAGGACGATGTTGGAGTTGACGTCGAAGACGATCATCGTCGCGCCGGCCGAGTCGATCGAGAACATGTTGCCCGAGGAGACCGACTGCAGGTTGGTGGCGACGTCGACCGCGCCGCCGCCGGCGATCAGGTACGACGACAGCGTGCCCACCGACGTGCCGGCGTCGCCGGGATCGGGGCAGTGCGCGACCAGCACGCGCGTCGGCGTGAACGCCACCTGCGGCGCGCAGCCGCCGCCCATCGCGTCGGTGGTGACCGCCGCGACCAGCGACACCGCGCCCGTGCCGTCGGCGTTGGCGAGGAAGATGTCGCCGAGCGTGCCGGTGGCGTTGACGTTGTCCATGTAGACGATCTTGGAGCCGTCGGCCGACACCGCGCCGACGAAGCCGCTGTTCGACGTGATCAGCGTCGGCGTCGCGGTGGTGGTGTTCCACGACGTGAGCTTGACCTGGTTGGTGACCATGTCCGCGTTCGAGAACGACAGCACCGTCTTGCCGCTGACGGTGGCGAACTGGCTGTCGGAGTCGATGGTCTTGGGCGTGCCGCCCGCGAGCGGGATCGCGGCCAGCGTCGCGCCCTGGAAGTAGACGACGCGATCATCGCTGGTGACGCCGGCCATGAAGTCGACCATGCCCCCCACCAGCTTGGTGCCGGTGTTGGTCGGCGGAGTGGTCGCGAGATCCGGTCCGCCCGTCGTCGAGAAATCGCGCCCGGCGAGATCGCCGACGCCCTGGTCGATGTTGGGATTGAGGCCGCTGCCGCTGCAGCCGGCGGCGGCGATCGCGAGGAGCGACAGAAGGCGAGCGTGACGCATTAGAGGCCCTCGTAGGTTTGTTCGCAGGGCAATCTCGGCGAGATGCCGGTTCGCCGTCAAGCACTTGTTATGGAATTGTTGCCCACGCGACTACGAACCAGATGTGCACGCATTGCTCATTTCGACTTGAAATGCGCAATGTATGCGCTTTTAGTAAAGGACAATAATTTCCTAAAGTCGGGACGACCCTCATGCGCTCAGATCTGCAAGGCCCCCGGACCTCGACGGGTTTGGTCGACGTCCTCGATCGCGTTCTCGACAAGGGATTGGTGATCGCGGGTGATATCAAAGTTTCTTTGGCTGAAGTCGAGCTGCTCACCATTCGCATCCGCTTGATCGTCTGCTCGCTCGACAAGGCGCAGGAGATCGGCCTCGATTGGTGGCGGCACGATCGCCATCTGTCGCCCGGCAGCGCAACGCAGCTCGAGAACCAGGAGCTCAAAGCCAGGCTCGCCGCGCTCGAGCAGCGGCTGGCGGAGCTGAAGTCCGGGCGGCGTCCGCTGGCCGCCAGCAAACGTACTCGCAAAGGCCGAAAGCCAGGAGCGAATCATGCCCGTTGAACGAGCAGCAGGCGGATCCAGCCTCATCGACGTCCTCGACCGAGTCCTCGACAAAGGCATCGTGATCGACGCGTGGGTGCGCGTGTCGCTGGTCGGCATCGACCTGATCACCGTCGAGGCGCGCGTGGTCGTCGCCTCCATCGACACCTATCTCAAATACTCGGAGGCGGTGAGCAACACGCCGCAGATCTCGCGCGGCGCGTCGTCGGCGGATTTGCAGGCGGCGCACCAGGACGTGCTGGCGGAGAACGTGGCGCTGCGCGCCGAGCTGGCGTCGGCCAAGCGGGGGCGGCGGAAGGTCAAGGGCGGAGGCTAGCAGTTGTCGCGCAATCGCATCCTGCACCTGCCGGTCGGCCCGCGCGCCGTCGGGCAGGCGAAGTTGGAGTTGGTCGAGCTGTTGCTCGGCCTCGACGACGCGGCGACGTGTGCGCAGCGCGCGCTGGAGTTTCTCGCGCGCTTCGCCGGCGTCGAGCAGGGCGTGGTGATCGCGGCCGACGTCGATCCCGAGCTCTTGATTCCGATCGCGGCGGTGGGCGTGTCGTCGCTGCTCGCGGGCGAGTTCTCCCTTTCGCTCGACGACAAGGCGCACCCGCTGGTGCGCGCGCTCTCGGGGCGGTCGCCGACGTACTTCAAGCGCGGCGTCACGCAGCCGCACACGCCGCTCGACGGCACCAGCTTTCACGCGTTCCCGCTGCGCTCCGAGGCGCTGCGCGACGACGCGGGTGTCGGCCTGCTGCTGGCGACCGCGCCCGGGCTCAACGTCGATCCCGACGCGCAGTGGGTGGCCGAGGTGCTCGGCGAGAAGCTGACCCGCCTGCGCGCGCGCGAGCTGCTCGCCACCAGCCGCTTCGGGCGCGAGCGCGCGTGGCTCTACGGCATCATCAACGCGGTCACCGATCCGATCCTCTTGACCAACACCGAAGGCAAGCTGCTGATCGCCAACGCGCGCGCCGAAAAATTGTTCACCGCCACCGACGACGCGTCGGAGGGCCGCTGGCGCGCCGTCGGCCTCAACAACATGCTGTTCTCGGCGGCGCTGTCGGCGTCGACCATCGGCCAGCACGCCAGCGGCCGCCACGAGATCCTGCTGGTCGATCCGATCGAAGGCACCGATCTCCTCTTCGAGCTCTTGTCGTCGCCCGTCGGCGATTCGGGCGCCGAGGCGTGCGTCGCGTCGATCCTGCGCAACGTCACCGACCTCGGCCGCGCGCACGCCGAGATCGAAGAGAACTACCGCCGCCTGCGCGCCGCCGAGGCCGAGGTGCGCGCCGAGCGCCACCGCATCGAGCTGGTCATGGACTCGGTGGCCGATCCGATCGTCGTCACCAACCCCGCCGGCGACGTGGTGCTGCTCAACGAGCCCGCGGAAAAATTGTTCACCGTGCGCGAGGACGCCAGCAACGAGGCGCAGCGGCGCGTGCGCGCGAACGACGCGCACTTCTCGTCGTTCGTCTCCAACCTGCTGTTCTCCGGCTCGGCGCTGCGCCACCGCGGCGAGGTGGGCCTGATGGAGCCCGAGTCGGGCGAGGCGATGCCGGTCGAGGCGATCGCCGGCAAGGTGCTCTCCGAGACCGGCGAGCTGACGTGGGTGGTCACCATCCTGCACGATCGGCGCGAGGCGATCGAGAACGAGCGGCTGTACGAGAAGCTCAAGCTGGCGTCGGAGGACCTGGAGAACCGCGTGCAGTCGGCGACCGCCGAGCTGGCGCAGCAGAACGAGCTCTTGCGCCGCCAGGCGATCGAGCTCGAGCAGGCGTCGGCGATGAAGTCGCAGTTCCTCGCCAACGTGTCGCACGAGCTGCGCACGCCGCTCAACGCCATCCTCGGCTACACCAGCATGCTGATCCAGGGCGTGCCGGGCGACGCCACCGCGGCGCAGAAAAAATCGCTGTCGCGCATCGACTCGAACGGGCGCCACCTGCTCACCGTCATCAACGAGATCCTCGACATCACGCGCATCGAGGCGGGCAAGATGCCGCTGCACGTGACGGCGTTCCGCGTCTCGGAGCTCATCAACGAGGTGATGTCCGAGCTCGAGCCGATCGTCGCCCGCTCGCGCCTGCGCGTGTCGACCGAGGTCTCGCCGCGCATCCCGGTGTTGCGCACCGATCGCCAGAAGGTGAAGCAGATCGTGCTCAATCTTTTGTCGAACGCGCTCAAGTTCACGCACGAGGGCGCGGTCAAGGTGTCGGCGACGCACAACCCGCGGCGCAAGGAGATCTCGATCGCGGTCTCGGACACCGGCATCGGCATCGCGCCCGAGAACCACGACAAGGTGTTCGAGGATTTCCGCCAGGTCGACAACTCGCCGACGCGCGCGTACGGCGGCACCGGCCTGGGCCTGTCGATCTGCAAGCGGCTGGCGGCCATGCTCGACGGCCGCATCACGCTCGACAGCGAGCTGGGACACGGGAGTGTGTTTTCGCTGCAACTACCGTCGAGCAGGAGACGTTGATGGACAAGAAGGGGAAGAGCGCGCCGCTGGTCCTGGTGGTGGACGACTTCGACGACGCGCGCGAGATGTACACCGAGTATCTCGAGTTCGCCGGCTACCGCGTCGAGTCGGCGCGCAACGGCGTCGAGGCGCTCGACCGCGCGTTCGCGCAGCAGCCCGACGTGATCCTGATGGACCTGTCGCTCCCGGTGATGGACGGCTGGGAGGCGACCAAGCGGCTCAAGGCCGACCTGCGCACGCAGAAGATCCCGATCGTCGCGCTCACCGGGCACGCGCTCGCCGGCCACGCCGAGGGCGCCAAGCAGGCGGGCTGCGACGCGTTCGTGACCAAGCCCTGTCTGCCCGAGGCGCTCGTCGGCGAGATCAAGCGCATCCTGACTCCGGGCAAACGCGAGTCGAAAGCCAAAGCGAGGTAGCGGATGATGACGCGCGGCCAAGGCAAAAGCAGCAAGAAGAAACCCGCGAGCAAGAAACCGGCGGCGAAGTCCAAGAGCGAGAAGTCGCCGCGCGCGGCGGCGGCGGGGGCGAACGAGCTGCACGCCGGCAGCCGCGGCAAATACGTCTACTGCGTCATCAAGTCGCCCGAGGCGATGCACTTCGGCGCCATCGGCCTCGGCACTGAGCCGGCCGACGTGCACACGGTGAACTACCGCGATCTGGCCGCGGTCGTCTCCGATACGCCGATCGGCGTGCACGATCCGACGCGCGACAACGTGCTGGCGCACCAGCGCGTGAACGAGACCGTCATGCGCGAGCACACGGTGATCCCGATGTCGTTCGGCACCGTGTTCAAGACGCGCGACGACATCATCGAGCTCTTGCGCTCGGCGTACGACGCGTTCGGCGACGTGCTCAACAAGATGTCGAACAAGCTCGAGTTCGGTCTGAAAATTTTGTGGGACCGCGACCTGGTGGTGCGCGAGATCGAAAACGACGACGAGGACGTGCGGCGCCTCAAGACCGAGATCTCGTCGCAGTCGGGCTCGACCTACTTCGCGCGCATGCAGTACGGGCGGCTGATCGACGCGGCGCTGCAGCAGCGCTCCGAGCAGTACGTGGCCGAGATCTTCGCGGCGCTGCGCGAGGTGTCGGTGGCGTCGCGCACCAACAAGCCGATCGGCGACAAGATGATCATGAACGCCGCGTTCCTGGTCTCGCGCGATCAGGAAGAGGCGTTCGACACCAAGGTCAAGCAGATCGGCGCGCGCTACGACAAGCTGACGTTCAAGTACACGGGCCCGTGGCCGCCGTACAACTTCGTCAACATCCGCCTCAAGCTGGAGCGCGCGTCGTAGCATGCTCATCCTCGACCGCATGTTGGTCGGCGGGATCAAGTGGGTGCTGGGGAAGATCGCGGCCGCCGTCGACGAGCAGATGAACGACGCCGAGGGGCTGCGCGAGCAGCTGCTGGCGGCGCAGATGCGGCTCGAGCTGGGCGAGATCACCGAAGAGGAATTCGCGGAGACCGAGCGCGAGGTGCTGGCGCGCATTCGCGAGCTGCAGGAGCGGCGCGGCGGCGGCCAACCGCTCTCGCCGCTCGACGGGAAGCTCACCGGCGTCGAGGCCACCTTTGGCGGCGACGACGAGCGCGGCGAGTAGCTTTCGCTTCTTCGGCGGCAAGGGCGGCGTGGGCAAGACCACGTGCGCGGCGTCGTACGCGCTAAAGGCCGCCGATCGCGGCGCGCGCGTGCTGGTGGTGTCGACCGATCCGGCGCACTCGCTCGGCGACGCGCTCGACGTGAAATTGGGCGCGAAGCCCAAGCGCGTGGCGCCGCGGCTCGACGCGGTGGAGCTCGACGCCGACCGCGCGCTCGCCCGCTGGCTCGACGAGCGGCGGCGCACGCTGCGCGACATCTTCGAGCGCGGCACCTACCTCGATCGCGAGGACCTCGACGGGTTCTTCGCGCTCTCGCTGCCGGGCGTGGACGAGCTGGTCGGGCTGGTGGAGCTGACGCGGCTGGCGAGCGAGGGCGACTATGAGCAGGTGGTGGTGGACACCGCGCCGACGGGGCACACGCTGCGGCTGATGGCGATGCCCGGCACCTTGCGGCAAATTGCCGCAGTGCTGGCCGACATGCAGGAGAAGCACCAGGTGATGGCCGAGGCGCTGGGCGGCGGGCGCCGGCGCGACGCGGCCGACGTGCTGATCGACGACATCGATCGCCAGGGCACCGAGCTGGCGGCGCTCCTGCGCGACCGCGCGCGCGTGAAGTTCTCGTGGGTGACGCTGCCCGAGGCGATGGCGGTGGCGGAGACCGGCGACGCGCTCGCGGCGCTCGGCGAGATGGAGGTCGACGAGCTGATCGTCAACCGCGTCACGCCCGGCGGCGAGCGCTGCCCGCTGTGCGACGCGCGGCGCGGCGAGGAGCGGCGGGCGATCGCCGACGCGCGCGCGCTGGCCGGCGAGCGCGCGGTGCGCGAGCTCGCGGCGGCCGACGAGGAGCCGCGCGGCCTGGCGGCGCTGCGCGATTTCGGACGCGAGCGAAAACCAAGACGCGAGCGCGCGCCGGCGCACGAACGCAAACGCGCGCGCGACGACGCGGACGCGCGCGGCGACGCGGACGCGGGCGAGCTGAGCGTGCGCGTGCAGGCGGGCGTTCGGCTGCTCATGTTCGGCGGCAAGGGCGGCGTGGGCAAGACCACGTGCGCGGCGGCGGCGGCGCTGGCGGCGGCGCCGAGCGTCGACGGCGACGTGCTCCTGCTGTCGACCGATCCGGCGCACTCGCTCGGCGACGCGCTGGCGATGGAGATCGGCGACGAGCCCAAGCGGCTGGCGAAAAATTTATGGGCGCGCGAGCTCGACGCCGACCGCGCGTTCGCCGCGCGCCGCGAAGAGTATCGCCAAGCGGTCGACGAGCTGTTCGATCGGCTGCGCAAGGGCTCGCGCTTCGACGCCAGCTACGATCGGCGCGTGGTGCAGGACCTGATCGACCTCGCGCCGCCGGGCATCGACGAGCTGTTCGCGGTGCTGACGGTGATCGACGCGCTCGCCGCGGAAAAATATCGGCTGGTGATCGTCGACACCGCGCCGACGGGCCACGCGCTGCGCCTGCTGCGCCTGCCGGCGGAGGCGCAGGAGTGGGTGCGCGCGCTGCTCCAGCTCCTGCTCAAGTATCGCGAGGTGGCCGGGCTCGGGCGGCTCGCCGAGGAGCTGCTCGAATTGGCGCGCGACCTGCGCGGGCTGTCGGAGCTGCTGGCCGATCCGGCGCGCGCGCGCTTCGTGGCGGTGGCGCGCGCGGCCGAGCTGCCGGTGGCGGAGACCGCGCGCCTGATGGCGTCGCTCGACGAGCTCGGCGTCGCCGCGGGCGCGATCGTGGTGAACGCGCTGACGCCGCCGGGCTGCGCGCGCTGCCGTCGCGCGGCGGCCGTCGAGCGGCGGCGCATCGCCGAGCTCGGGAGCCGCGCGCGCGGTCGTGCTATTCTGCTCGCTCCGGCCGTCGCGCCGCCGCCGCGCGGGGTCGAGGCGCTCGCCGCCTTCACCCGTCGCTGGCGCGTGCAGGCCGACCGATCATGACCGCGACCTATCTCTACGCGCTGGTGCGCTCCGCCAAGAAACCGTCGCTGGCGCGCGCGCCGCGTGGCGTGCCGAAGAGCGCTCAGCCGCGCCTCCTCGACGCGGGCGACGGCTTGTGGCTGGTGGCGGCGGGCGTGCCGGGCGATCGCTACGGCGAGGAGGCGCTGGCCGACGGGCTGCGCGATCTCGACTGGGTCTCGGAGTGCGCGCTGGCGCACGAGGCGATGGTCGAGCACTTCATCGGCGCCGACGCGGTGGTGCCGATGAAGCTGTTCACCATCTTTCTCTCGGACGAGCGCGCGCTCGCGCACGTCAAGAAGCGGCGGCGATCGATGGAGCGCGTGCTCGCGCGCGTCGCCGGGCGCGTCGAGTGGGGGCTCAGGCTGACGCTCGACGAGCGGCGCGCGCTCGCGCAGGCCGACAAGAAGGCGTCGAAGTCGGCGCCGTCGTCGTCGAGCGGCGCGGCGTTTCTCCTGCGCAAGAAGACGCTGCACGACACCGCGCGCGCGCTGCAGACCGAGGCGCGCGATCGCGCCGAGGAGATCTTCGAGTCGCTGGCGTCGCGCGCCGCCGATGCGCGCCGCCGCCCGCCGATCGATCCCGAATTGGGCGCGCGCCTGCTGCTCGACGCCGCGTACCTGGTGCCGGCGCGCGAGGCGAAAGGCTTTCGTGGCGCCGTCGCCGGCCTGGCGCGCGCGCTGCCCGACGGCTATCAAGTCACGCTCACCGGCCCGTGGCCGCCCTATAACTTCGTCGCGGACGGCGCATGAGCCGATCGAAGCGGCAGCACGGCGAAGTGGCGCGGCTCATCGGTCAGGCCGACGTGTCGCTGCTCGATCTCGTCGACAACGTGATCAACCGCGGCGTGGTGGTCTCGGGCGACGTGATGCTCGGCGTCGCCGACGTGGACTTGATCTACCTGCGGCTCTCGGTGCTCCTGTGCGCGGCCGATCGCGTGCTGCCGCCCGAGGAGCTGGAGCCGTGATCTACCTCTACGCGATCGTCGACGCGCCGGTCGCCGACTGGACGTGGGTGCACGCCGGCGGCGTCTACGCGGTGGTGGCGGCGCGCGAAAAGGAGATCACGATCGACGAGACCGCGGTGCGCGAGCACGACGCGGCGGTGCGCGAGATCGAGGCGCGCGTGGGCGCGATCCTGCCGGTGCGCTTCGGCACCGCGGTGCGCGACGACGCAGAGCTGGAGTCGCTGATCGCGCCGCGCGCGAAGCTGCTGGCCGACGCGCTCGCGCTGGTGGCGGGGCGCGCGCAGATGACCGTGCGGCTGTTCTCCGACGAGCGCGCGGCCGCGGGCGCCGGCGCGCAGCCGAGCGCGGGCGCGAGCGGGACGCAGTACCTCGAGGAGCGGGCGCGCGCGGCCAAGATGCCCGAGCTCGACTTCGCGCGCGCGGCGCTGGGCAAATGGATCCAGGCCGAGCGCGTCGAGCGGCACGCCACGCCGCCGCTCGTCGGCAGCGCGTATCACCTGGTGGCGCGCGCCGACGTCGAGGCCTACGCCGCCGCCGCGCGGCAAATTGCCGCAGCGAAATTTCGCGTGGCGGTGAGCGGGCCGTTTCCGCCCTACGCGTTCGCGCCGGTGCTGGCGTGAAGCGCGACGAGCCGATCGTGACGCTGGCCGCGCGCGAGATCGAGGCGCTGCGCAAGGAGCTGGAGAAGCAGGCCGCCGGCGCCGCCACGCCGCGCTGGAACGCCGATCCCGGCGACGTGCAGCGCTCGGTGGCCAAGCTGGTGCTCACGCTGATCGAGTTCCTGCGCAAGCTGCTCGAGCGCCAGGCGATCCGCCGCATGGAGCGCGGCACGCTCGACGCCGCCGAGATCGAGAGCGTCGGCCAGGCGCTGATGAAACTGGAGCAGACGGTCCACGATCTCGCCCGCAACTTCGGCCTCGATCCCGCCGAGCTCAACCTCGAGCTCGGCCCCCTCGGCCGCCTGATCTGAAGGCTTGCTCGAGCGACCGCTGCACTCCGCCCGCGCGCTCCGTTCCGCTACGCTCGCGTAAAATGCGTCAATTCGCTGTTTCTGATGACTTTACGCGATCCGGCACCAAGCGGAGTGTAGCGTGACGGTCGGCAGGCGGCGGCGGAGCGAAAACGGTAACGGGCGTTTTCGCGGAGCCGCCGCCTGCCGACCGGCGCGCGGAACGCAGCGCGTTCGAGCGAGCTACAGGTTCGAGGCGCGGGCCTTCCACTTGCGCTCGGTCAGCCACTGCGTGACGCGGCTGAAGTCTCCGAAGCGGGTCATCTTGCCGACGGCGCCGAGAAACACCATGGCCACCGGGTGCTCGTCGCTGAGCTTGACCGCGATCGCCAGGCAGTAGAGCGCGAGGTCGGTGTAGCCGGTCTTGCCGGTGATCACCTCCCACTTGCCCGAGCGCGCGATCACGTCGGTGTTGGTGTACTCGATGGTCCAGCCCGGCTTGCCGACGGGATGCGCCACGTAGTGCGCCTTCTGCGTGATGTCGGTGATGATCGGGTTCTTCATCGCGGCGCGCAGGAGGCCGACGAGATCGCGCGGCGTCGAGGTGTTGTTGGAGTTGAGGCCGACCGGATCCTGGAACCTGGTGTTCTTGAGGCCGAGCTCGGAGGCCTTGGCGTTCATCGCGGTGACCAGCGCCGGCGGCTCGAGCCCGACGGCGCGGCCGAGCGCGGGCACCGCGCGGTTGTCGGAGGCCATGAGCGCCGCGTGCAGGAGATCGCGGTTCGAGAAGGTGAGGCCGACCGGCAGCCGCGAGCGCGCGCCGCCGAACGCGATCTGCCGATCTCCGTCGGTGATGGTGGTCGCCGCCTCGAGATCGATCTTCTTGTCGAGCACGACCAGGCACGCCATCAGCTTGGAGATGGACGCGATCGGGCGAACGTCGTCGGCGTTCTTGAGCACCAGCTCCTCGCCCGACGAGAGATCGACCACCGCCGCCGCTTGCGCTTGAATGTTGGGCTGTCCGCCGCGCGTGTAGACCGGCACCGCGCGGGAGCGCCCCTTGCGCGCGTGCGCCGTCGGTGCGAGAAGCATCGTGAGAGCGGTCACCGAGATGAGGACGCGAAACATCGTACGCTTTAGAATGTCGGTCTTCGGAGCGAAAGGCAATTCCTGAGACGCGAATGAAGATCTACCTGATATCGCCGACGCACTACACGCCCGACGGGAACCTGGTGAAGTCGGTCCAGTACTGGACCTCCGCCATCACGCTGCCGTACCTGAAGGCGCTCACGCCGCCCGAGCACTCGGTGACGTTTGTCGACGAGCTGTTCTACGACGTCGACGTCAACAGCGACGCCGATCTGATCGGGCTCACCGCCATGGGGCCGCAGATCGCGCGCGCCTACGATCTCGCCGACTACTTTCGCGCGCGCGGGAAAAAAGTCGTCATGGGCGGCGCGTGGGTGTCGCTCAACACCGACGACGCGCTCGCGCACTGCGACGCGGTGGTCAAAGGCGAGGCCGAGTACGTGTGGAAGGAGCTGCTCGACGACTTCGGCGCCGGGCGCAACCGCCGCGTCTACGCCGCCGACAAATGGCACTCGCTCGTCGGGCTGCCGCGCTTCGACTACACCACGCTGCCGCTCCTGCTCGGCGATCGGTGGAAGCGCGATCGCTTCTATCGCATGTACTTCCACTGGCCGGTGGTGACGTCGCGCGGCTGCCCGCACCCGTGCGAGTACTGCTCGGTGCAGACCTACTATGAGCGCACGTTTCGCAACCGCCCCGTCGAGGAGGTGCTGGAAGATCTGAAGACGATCAAGTCGCTCGGCGGCAACCGGGTGCTGTTCCTCGACGACAATCCGATCGGGAACGTGCGCTACGCCAAGGAGCTGTTCGCGGCGATGATCCCGCTCAAGATGGAGTGGGTCGCGCAGATCACGATCAACATCGCGCGCAACGCCGAGCTGCTCGACCTGGCGGCGCGCTCGGGGGCGCGATCGTTCTCCATCGGGCTCGAGTCGGTGACGCAGGAGAACCTGGAGGACCTGTCGAAGGGGTTCAACCGCGCGCCGCGGTTCGTCGAGGACCTTCGCGCGATCCGCAACAAGGGGATTCAGGTGATCGCGCTGATGATGGTCGGGCTCGACGGCGACACCACCGCCAGCTTTCAGCGCACGCTGAAGTTTCTCGTCGACAACAAGGTCAGCTTCCTCAAGCTGTTCACGCCGTGCCCGTATCCGGGGACCAAGTTCTACGCCGACATGGAGCAGGCGGGGCGCATCCTGACCAAAGAGTGGAACCGCTACGACTACGGCTCGCCGCTCATCCAGCCGACGCACATGACGCCGGCCGAGATGATGGAGGGGTTCAACCACGTCTACCGGGAGTTCTACAGCCTGCCCAACATCGTGCGACGGATGTTACCGCCGGCGCGGGGAAACTACCTGGAGAGCGCCTTTTATTTGGTCGCTAACCTCAAGATCAACCGATACATGCGGCGCCACAAAGACTCCTGGGGCACGATTTCGTAGCAACAAATCCGCGACACCAGCCGATAATCCAGTTGGTATACTTGCGCCGGGGAGAACTGCGACATGCCTGAACGTAAAGCGGCGTATTTCGGCGGGCGGTTCACGCTCGAGCTGGACGACAAGAAGCCGGTCGGGTTCGTCACCAGCATCGACGGCGGCCACTTCAAGGCCGACCCGGTGCCGAGCCTGGTGGGCTCGACGAACGTCATCACCCGCTACGCCGGCAAGCCGAAGTACGACGACATCACCATCACGTGCGGCATGGCCATGTCGCCGGCGTTCTGGAAGTGGGTCAAGGCCAGCCTCGACAACAAGCCCGAGCGCCGCTCGGGCGCGATCGTCGGCTACGACTTCAACAACAAAGAGCGCACGCGCCGCACGTTCAAGAACGCGCTGATCGCCGAGGTCGGCTTTCCCGCGCTCGACGCCGCGTCCAAGGCGGGCGCGCTGCTCACCATCAAGATCACGCCCGAGACGCTCGAGTACGCCGACGGCGACAACTCGACGCTGAAGATGGACCAGGCGCTCAACGAGGCGGTCAAGCAGAAGCGCTGGCTGGCGTCGAACTTCAAGTTCGGGCTCGAGAAGTTCAAAGGCGACGACACGCTGAGGAACGCCAAGATCGAGGCGTTCACCGTCAAGCAGAACATCATCAACAACCCCGTCGGCCCCGAGCGCGACTCGCGCAAGGAGGTCGGCCGGCTGGAGCTGCCGTCGCTGCAGGTGTCGTTCGCCGAGACGCAGATGAAGGGTTGGGCGGCGTGGTTCGACAAGGCGGTGGTCAAGGGCAGCTACGAGCAGACCACCGGCGCGATCAGCTATCTCGCGTCGGATTACGCCACCGAGCTGATGCGGCTCGATTTGCAGAACGTCGGGCTCAGCGCGCTCGAGATCGAGAAGTACGAAGCGGGCAAGGAGGGCATCGCCCGCGTCAAGGCCACGCTGTGGATCGAGTCGATCACGCTCAATCCCGGCAAAGGCACCGCGTAGCCGGCGATCAGCGCCCGCTTCGCAGCGACCACTTCAACTTCAGCGGACCGAGCACGCGCGACACCAGCGACAGCGCGCGGCCGGCGCGCCCGTCGAGATAGACGCTCACGGCGCCGCGGCGGAACGCGACCACGCGGCCGAGCACCGCGCCCGGCGCGATCGGCCCGTCGCTCGCCGCGCAGGAGTCGCCCCGCGTCTCGAGCGGCGCCGTCGAGATCACCCGGTGCGCCACCCAGCCCGCGCCGCGCGGCACGAACGCCACGTCGCCCGTGCGCAGCGACTCGCGGCGCGTCGGCACGATGGTCAGCACGTCGCCCGCGCGCAAGAGCGGCAGCATGCTCACGCCGCCCGCCGGCAGCTCGACGGTGAGCCCGGCCGAGAGCGCCTCGGCCGCCAGCTCCGCGCGCACGCCCGAGCGGGCCAGCTTCGCGGCGACGGGCGACATCATGCGCCGAGCCGCTCGAGCAGCATGCGCGCACCGTCGCCGCCCTGCCGGTTGCGCAAGAGGTGCACCGGCACCTCGCGCACCAACCGCTCGAGGTTGTCGAGCGTGCGCTCGGCGTTCGCCGTCGACCAATAGGGCGCGAAGTGGCAGCGGTACAAGTTCGCCAGCGCGCGCGCGCCGGCCATCGGCGCGATCTCGTCGCGGTCCGATTTCTCCAGCCACATCACGCCGCGCAGCGGCACCGTCGCGCGCTCGGCGAACTGTCCCTCGCCGTACCACGGCGTGCCGTCGATGACCCAGCCGTCGGCGGTCGGGCGCACCACCGATCGCTCGTCGGAGAGCACGCGCGCGCCGGGGAGCCCGTGGGCCGCGCGCGCCATCGTCGTCTTGCCCGCGCCCGACGGTCCGGCGACGAGAAATCCGCCGTTCGGCCCGGCGATGGCCGCGCCGTGCATCAGCACGCCGCCGCGGATCGCCAGCGCGTGCGTCAGCAGCAGCTGATCGAGCGGATACGTCAGCTGCGCGATGTGCAGGTCGGTGCGATGCAGCAGCCGGCCCTCCAGCCCGCCCGACGGCAGATCGACGCGCAGCACCTCCGCCGGCGAGTACCCCGGGATCTTGATCGCGATCGAGACCGTGTCGCCCTGCTCGAAGCCGGCCCAGCTGTCCTGCTCCGCGCGCGCCGCGCCCGCGGGACGCAGCGGCTCGTCGGTGGGCGAGGCGTGCAGGAGCAGCGTCGGCGGATCGGTCGGGCAGAAGCGGCTCGCCGGCAGCTCGGCAAAATCCGGCGGCGGCGGCGCGATCCCGTCGATGACGACGGCGATCCCACCCACTTGAAATCCGACCGAGCGCAAAGTTTTACGAGGGGGATTGGGTGACGCAGAGCGCGCAGATGTTGAAGCCCGTGACCGAGTTGCCCGGCGAGTTCGTGCCGGTCTTGCAACCCGCCAGCACCGTCTCTTCGGGGTGCAGCGGCACGTCCTCGATGGTCGGCGCCTCGTACGGCTCGCGCTGTGGATTTTGCGTTTCCATAATCTCTCTCTCCTTTAGATCGCTGCCTTCAGCAGCTGCTCGCGCGCGAGGCGCAGCCGCACCAGTCCGTTCGGCTCCGGCCGATTGGCGCCGAACACCGACTCCATGCGCTTGTCGTTCACCCGGCACATGTACAGGTTGCCGTCGTCGGAGGACATGCCCTCGAGCTCCGCCATGCCGACGCAGTTCGAGCACGTCGAGACGCCGCCGCAGGTGCCGCACCCGTCGGTGTGCTGCCGCTTGAGCGCGCGCAGCTTGGGAAACTCCTCGTACCAGCCGCGCGCGAAACCGCCGCGCACGACGTCCCAACCCGGCTTGCGCGACAGCTCGCACACGTGCATGCGGCCGTAGGGATCGACGAGGAACGTCGCCAGCCCGGCGCCGCAGTGATACTTGGAGTCGTTGCCCTGCGGCGGCATGCCGGTGTGGTGGCAGTAGTCGGCGAACTCTTTTTGCCGCTCCTGGTCGCCGGTCTCGAGCGCGATCACCTCTTCGGGCGTGAGGCGCTGCGCGAGCGGCTTTTTGCCGCCGTCGATGCGCGGGCTCAAGATGGTGTCGAAGCGAAAGCGCATGCCTTCGCGCCTGGCGAAGTCGCGGATCTGCAAAACCTCGTCGCGGTTGGCGCGCATCGCCACCGCCTTGAGCGTCACCTTGACGCCGGCGGCGCGCACGCGCTCGAGCCCGCGCATGAAGCGCCCGTACTGCTCGCCCGCGTCGGTGACGCGATCGTAGGTCTCGGGCGTGTAGCCGTACTGCGTGACCTCGAGCAGCCGCGGCGGGCACTCGACGAACAGATCGACGATCGCCTTCGAGATCAGCGTGGCGTTGGTGTAGACGGTGACGATGAGCCCGCGCGCGTGCGCGTGGCGATACACCTCGGGGAAGTCGGGACGCAGGAGCGGCTCGCCGCCGGAGAATGTCAGGTACAGCGTGCCCGCGTCGGCGATCTGATCGATCACCGACTTCACCTCGTCGGTGGTCATCTCCGCGCGCTGCGCCTCGCGATCGGCCGCCGGTAGATTCACGTAGCAGTGCAGGCAGGCGAGGTTGCAGCGATGGGTGAGCTCGATGCCGCCCGCGATCGGCAGGTGCTCCGAGCGCGCGCGCGCGAACAGCTTGAGCGCCGACTCGCCGAACCCCGCGCCGAGCCCGGTGGTGTCGACGGCGATGTTGTTGCTCATGGCCCGCGCCCGCTCGGCTCCGCCAGCCGGCGCTCGACGAGCTGCGCGAGAAACTGATCGACGTCGGCGCCCACGTCGCGATCGTCCGGCACCTCGAACCGCTCGCGCACCAGCGCCAGCAGCGCGTCGCGATCGCGCACGCCGTCGAGGTTCTTCCACAGGAACGCGGCGACCTTGTTGAGCAGGAAGATGCGCTGGAAATCCGCGATGGTCGACTTCACCGGCACGAGCACGGTTTCGCCCCCGATGGTCCGCGACACCACGCCCTTGGCGGCGAGGGGCAATACACCACCGCCCATCACGCTCATTCTCGTTTGTGTATCACGCACGAAAAACGTTCACAAGCGACGGGGCGCGTCAGCTTCGAACGGGATGCGGCGGCGCGGCGAGGCGCGTGGTGTCGTACAGCAGCGTGACGATCAGCGTGAACAGCCGGCGCGCGGTGGCGTGGTCGGGCCGAAAGCGGCGCAAGAGCGTGCGCATCGTGTCGCCCGCCTCGTCGTGCACCAGCCGCTTGGCGATGTCGAGCGCCTCCAGCTTGGGCGAGCCCGCGCCTTCGCCGAGCCGCCCCATCTCTTCGCACACCTTCATGTACTCGTCGGCCAGCGGGCGGATCTCGGCGAGCGGCAGCTCCTCGACGGCGATCGCCTGCTCGCCCGCGGTCACCTCCAGCTCGAGCCGCGACTCGTCGAGCGCCAGCTCCGCGCGCAGCGGCCCGCTCGCCTGCGCCCCGTCCAGCTCGAACACGCCCTCCTGCACCACCTCGCTCACCGCCAGCCGCCACTCGTGGCGCCGCTCCGGCGAGCCCGCGCTCCAGGTCGCCTCGTCGATGCGCAGCTCCGTGAGCGTCGCCCCCGGCACGCCCGCAGACTATCATCGGCCGTGGCATCGGCCGCGTCTTTTCGCCCGCGCGGTAGGGGGTTCCCGACGGCCGCGCGGCGCGTTATGCTCCCTTCTTTCGCACTCGCTCGGAGGAGCCTGGATGCCGAAGGACACGCTCACGGTCACGGACAACCGCACGGGAAAAAGCTACGAGCTCGGCATCACCGACGGCACGATCCGCGCGCTCGACCTTCGCGAAATCAAAACCGACGAGCACGACTTCGGGCTGCTCTCGTACGATCCGGCGTACCTCAACACCGCCTCGTGCCGCTCGTCGATCACCTTCATCGACGGCGACAAGGGGATCCTGCGCTACCGCGGCTACGACGTCGCCGAATTGGCCGAGAAGTCGACGTACCTCGAGGTCGCGTACCTGATCCTGCACGGCGAGCTGCCGACCAAGAGCGAGCTGGCGCAGTTCACCAACGAGATCACGGTGCACACGTTCCTGCACGAGAACGCGCGCCGCTTCATCGACGGCTTCCGCTACGACGCGCACCCGATGGGCGTGCTCATCGGCACCGTCGGCGCGCTGTCGACGTTCTATCCCGAGGCGAAGGAGGTGCACGAGCAATCGGCGCGCCGCCAGAACATGGTGCGCCTGATGGCCAAGATGCCGACCATCGCCGCGTGGTCCTACCGCCACTCGATGGGCTACCCCATGGTCTACCCGGACAACACGCTGTCCTATCCGGGCAACCTGCTGTCGATGATGAAGCGCATGGCCGAGCCGCGCTACGAGCCGAACCCGATCATCGAGCGCGCGCTCGACGTCCTGTTCGTGCTGCACGCCGATCACGAGCAGAACTGCTCGACCGCCGCGATCCGCGCGGTCGGCTCGTCGCTGGTCGATCCCTACTCGGCGGTCGCGGCCGCGGCGGCGGCGCTCTACGGCCCCTTGCACGGCGGCGCCAACGAAGCCGTCCTGCGCATGCTGATGCAGATCGGCTCGGCCAAGAACGTCCCCGCCTTCATTAATGAGGTGAAGACCGGCCACGGCCAACGCCTGATGGGCTTCGGCCACCGCGTCTACAAGAACTACGATCCGCGCGCCAAGGTGATCAAGAAGCTGGCCGACGACGTGTTCCAGGTGACCGGCCGCTCGCCGCTGCTCGACATCGCGCTCGAGCTCGAGCGCATCGCGCTCTCCGACGAGTACTTCATCAAGCGCAAGCTCTACCCCAACGTCGATTTCTATTCGGGGCTGATCTACCAGGCGATCGGTTTCCCGCTCGACATGTTCCCGGTGCTGTTCGCCATCCCGCGCACCGTCGGCTGGCTGGCGCAGTGGGAGGAGATGCTGCTCGACGACGAGCAGAAGATCGCGCGCCCGCGGCAGATCTACACCGGCTACGGCGAGCGCAAGTACGTCGGCATCGAGCGGCGCGCGCCGCAGTCGAAGCGCGCATGAAGCGGCGGCTGTACGAGCGCTTCGCCACGCAGCTCGGCGGCGCGCTCGACGACGTCATCCTCTCGGCGCTGAGCGGCCGCTTCGCCCGCCGCCGCGCCTCGACCGGCCGCGACTCCGAGTTCCCGCACGCGCAGGATCGCCGCGCGCTGCTCGCCGAGGCGATCGCCTTCTACCGCCGCCCCGAGATCCTCTCGGGCGAGCGCTTCTTCCGCGCCCCGCCCGAGCCGCGCCCGTCGGAGGAGCGGCGCGGCAATTTGCCGCAAGGCGGCGCGGTGGTCGATCTCAAGTGGCCGAGCGAGTTCGAGCCGAGCTGGGACGCGGTGCGCGCCGACTACCTGCACCACGAGCCCAACCGCTTCGCCTACGCGCGCGCGTTCCTCAAGCCGCGCCCCGCGGCGTCGATCATCTGCCTGCACGGCTACCGCTCGGGCTCGTTCTTCGTCGAGGAGCGCGCGTTCGTCGCCCGCTGGCTCTACTCGCTCGGCCTGAACGTCGTCCTCTTCCAACTTCCGTTTCACGCTAAGCGCGGCGGCGACGGCGCGCCCATCTGGCCGTCGGTGAACGTGGCGCGCACCAACGAAGGCTTCGCCCACGCCGTCTTCGATCTGCGCGCGCTCGCCGGCTGGCTGGCCCGCCGCACCGACGGCGCGCCGCTGGCGATGACCGGCATGAGCCTCGGCGGCTACACCACCGCGCTCTACGCCACCGTCGAGAAGCTGGCGGCGGCCGCGCCGATGATCCCGGTCGCGTCGTTCCCCGATCTGTTGTGGGCGCACGGCGAAGGCCGCCCCGAGCGCGCGCGCGCCGAGCGCGAAGGCATCACGCTCGCCATGCTGCGCGACTCGATGGCGGTGCACACGCCGCTCGAGCGCAAGCCGCTCCTCGACGGCGATCGCGTGCTGGTGGTGAGCGCCGAGGGCGATCGCATCGCGCCGCCCGAGCACGCCACCCGCCTCGCGCGCCACTTCGCCGCCGAGGAGCTGCGCTTCGCGGGCGGCCACGTGCTGCAACTCGGCCGCGGCGACGCCTTTCGCGCGCTCGCCCGCCGCCTCGGTCAGCTCGGCATTCTCCCGCCGCGCTGACCGGGCGCCCGCGCTTCGTCGCTACGTGAGAATGGCGCGCAGCTTTTCGCGCTGCTCGTTGGTGAGGATGTTGTGCACGTGCTCGACGCCGTCGAGCAGCTCTTTGTCGGCGGGCGAGGGCGGTCCGTCGGGAATGCCGAGCGCGTCGGCCGCCGCGTCTTCGTTGAACGGCTCGGCGGAGATGGTCTCCAGCACCGCGTGCAGCCGCGTGCCCGGCTCGACGCGATCGCCGAACGCGCCGGTGAGCCGCGCGAACACCTCGCTGGCTTCCTCTTTTTGCCGCGCGTTCAGCTCCAGCTTGCCGGCCACGTCGCTGAGCTTGACGCCGAGGTCCGCCGCGTCGGGCGCGCCGCCGCCGTGCCGCCGGCTCCAGCGTCCCCAGCGCCGAGCGTAACCGCCGCCGCAACCGCCGCCGCCGTCGCGGAATCGCCGCGCGCAGCCGCCGCCTCCGCGAAACCGATACAAAAGCTTGGCCGCCAGAATTCCACCGACGACACCGAGCAGAATGGGATGGCACATGGTCGCCTCCTTCACGGAGTACGATGCGACCGCCGCATTAACGGCGCTTATAGCTGCGGTAAAGTTTTGTAAACGACGTGAATACTCAAAAAAACCGGCAATAAATGGAATAACTGGCGACGAACGCCAGCGCGCACAGCTCGGCGACGGCGACGGGGCGCAGTCGGCGCCGCTCCCACATCCACGCGAACGCGACGCCGAACAATCCGCAAAGCGGCGCCGCCGCGAATTGCAGGAACGTGCCTTTGATGTGCCCGAGATTGTCGAATGGGAATTGGGTGGCGAAGTGCAGCGCGCCGAGCAGCGCGAACAGCGGCGCGAGCAGCAGCACGAGCTCGGCGAATCGCCGCCGCCGCGCGCACGCGACCGCCGCCGCCAGCCAGGCCGCGACGGTGGCCGCCGCGATCAACGTGCCGCCGGCGAAGCTCATCCGGCTGAAGGTGAACGCCGCGCGCGAGACCGGCCGCGTCGCCTCGATGAGCTCGTCGCCGTCGCCGGTCGGCGCCATGAAATAGTAATTGTAGTAATCGACGAACGTGGTCGCGATCAAAACCGGAAAGAACCGCGGATTCGGCTGCAATCCAATCGGATAATACGGCTCGCGATAAAGGTCGGCCGACCAGCCGACGAAGAACCCCGGGCTTCGCCGCTTCCAATAGGGCACGCCGTCGACGCTCTCGGCCATCGCGCGCTCTTTGTGGTCGAAGCTGGTCAAAAACGCTTTGCCATATAAATGGTGATTGCGCGCGTAATACCAACCCGAGGTCGCGATTAAAACGGCGAACGCGACGCTCCAGACTTTGGCGACCCGCAGCCGCCGCCCGCGCGCCGCCGCGAATTCGAGCGCCGCGCCCACCGCCACCGCGCCGACCAGCGCCACCGTCGAGATCTTGGTCAGCGCGCCGAGCCCGAGCACCAGCCCGAGCAGCGCCGCGTTTCGCACGCGCGCGCGATCTTCGAAGACATACGTGACCAATACCAGCGCCAGCGTGCCGAGAAACGCATTCAAGACTTCATTCGAGGCCATTCCGTCCATATGAACCGACGCGGGCAATACAGCCGCCAGCGCGAGCGCCGCCAATCGCGCCACGCGCCGCTCCGGCAATACGCGCACGAGCCCGAGCTGAATCAGGCCGAGCCGCGCGCAGCCGAGAATCAGCGACGGCACGCCGAGGTGCCAGGGCTCCAGGCGCGCGCGCAGCAACAAACCCATGAGGACGTAATAGAGCGGCGGCTGAAACGCCTCGCGGCTCAAATAGACCGACGGCAGCTCCCAATGCTCGCCGAACCAGCGAATGACCGTGAAGTGCGAGGCGAAATCATAACCGTCATAAACCGACGCCCAGCTCAACGAGGCGAAGCGCAGCGCGCAGCCGAGCGCGAGCAGCAGGCACTCCGGCCACCGTCGGCGCAGCCAGCCCACGAGCGCTAGCGCACCCGCACGGTGGCGATGGCGCCGAATGAATCGCGATCGAAAACGATTGAATCCGGCGTGGCCGCGAGCGCATTCAAATCGCGCTCCGACGAATCAATGTGAATCAATTGTCCTTTGTAAAACGGCGCCATTTTGATGGTCACCGGGCCGGGCTCGAGCAGCGCGCGCACCACCACGCCGCCGCCGCGATCGGCCGGCTTGAGCGCCGAGAGCACGCCGTCGCCGCTCACCTCCGCCAGCGACTGCTCGGCCGCGAGATCCTGCGTGCCGAACGCGCTCCCGTCGGTGGCGAGCACGATCAGCGGCCGATTGAAGCGCTGCGCCGCGGCCTCCGCCAGCGCCGCCGTGCCCGCCGCTTCGATGCGCCACTCGAAGCGCTCCGCGCCCGCGTCCGAGCCGGTGCCGCCGAGCACGTCGCACTGCTCGCCCTGCGGCGTATTGCGAATCGTCAATAATTCTATTTCGCCGTTTGCCGCCATTCGCGCGCCGGTCGATTGCCGCAACAAGACCGCCCAATTCCCCGTCGAGACCCAGGCGACCGCGGGCCAGAACGTCGGCGTATAGACTTTTTCGGGAACGCGGTCGGCATATCCGCCGGGGAGCGACGTGCGCAACGGCGCATTGGCCGCGACCGCGAAGGTGAACGAAACCGTGCGCGTGCGCCCCGGCACGTCGCTCGTCGCCGGCGCCGAGAGCGTGGCCGCCAGTTCGAGCCCGCCCGCGCCGGCGTCGAGCCAGACCTCGCGCGTCGCGTCCGCGCCCTGAAACGCCACGCCCGCGCGCAGCGCCGAGTGCTCCAGCACCACCACCTGCTCGCCGCCCGCCGCCGCCGCGAGCGCCTGCAATGCGCAGCCCGGCATTTCATTTCCGAGCCGCCACAAACCGCCCGAATCGAGGTAATCGCGCACCTTGAACGATCCGGCGGCGATCGCCTCGTTTCCGTCGATGGTCAAAGAGGTCAATTGAAACGTCGCCGCGCGATTCCATTCGGCGCGCACGCGCGCGTTCGATAGCACCACGCGCGCGATCGCCGCGCCGCTCGCCGGTTGGCCGGCACCGTCGAGGAGCGCGAGCGAGACCTGCGCCGGCGGCGGCGTGGCGCCCGCAAAGAAATCGATCGCGCGCCACGCCACGCCCGGCATTTGATCGATCAGCATTCGCACGCGCGTCGGCTCGCGGCCGATTCCCTTGCGCACGATCTCGAGCGGCACGTCGCGATTTCCCGCGCGCGCGTGCAGCGGCACGTCGAGCGTCTTCCACGGCGCGAGGTCCGCCTCCACCACGTCGCTGCGCGCGGCGCCGGCGGGATTGAGCGCCAATACGCGGCCGAGCGCGTTCGGCGCCGGCGGGATCCGCTGCGCGATCCGCTGCGCCACGCCGGCGAGCGCCGCGCGGCCGGCGGCCTCGACCGCGTCGGTGAGCGGCAGCTGCTCGGTCGCCAGCACCGCGTCCGTCGAGGTGCCGGTGACGAAGTCGTGGTGATCGGTGAGCGCCAATTGCTCGAACGCCGGTTGCAACGACGCCGCGACCTTCGCGCCTGCGTCGGCGTCGACGGTGGCGAAGGTCTCCGCCGCGTACAGCGGGCGCGCCGCCTCGCGCACGCGCCGCTTGATGGCCGCGCGGCTGGCGTAGAACCCCATGAAGTAGGGCGTCAGCTCCGCCGGCAATTCGGGCAATTCGCCGCGATGAAACCCGACCAGCGTCTCGTAATCCTCGAACGGCGCCGCCACCGCCCAGACGCCGGTCTTCGGATATTGACGTTGATTATAGCCGTCGAGATATCCAATCAATTCATTCTTTGGATGTTGAAAATCGCAGCCGATTGGAACGAACACGTACGGCGTCTTGGCATAAGGCGCGAGCGCGGCCACGTAGGAATCGATTTTCCCGTCGGTGAAGTGCGGATCGTCGCCGTAATAGACGCCGATGTGTCCGCCCGGCAATTGCAATTGCTCGTCATAATCGATGTTGTCGCCGGTGCAATAAAGCCCCGACGCGATGTAATGCGCCAAGACTTTACCGCCGCCCGGCCCGCGCCAGACGAAGTCGGCGTTGCCGAGCTGCTGAAGCTGCACCGCGGTCGAGCCCGGTTTGAGCGGTCGCTCGGGATGATTGAGGCCCTCCAATAACGTCGGCGCGCCGTCGATGCGCGCGAAACCGACGCTATTGAAACCGGCGGCGGCGAGGATATCGGGCACCGTCGCCGAATGGCCGAACGAATCGGGCAGCCACGCCGCCGTCGCGCGCGCGCCGAGCACGTCCTCGGCAAAGCGCGCGCCGTGCAGGAAGTCGCGCAACAACGTCTCGGTCTCGGGCAGGTTCATATCGGGGCTGGTCATGCCGCCGCCGACGATGCGCAGCGCGTTTCGCCCCGCCGCCGATTTCAAACCGTCGAGCTCCTCCGGATGCGTCGCGACGTGATGCTCGAGATATCCCATTTCGGCGACGCTGTAGAACGCGCGCGGCTGCGCGTCCAGGAGCTGGCGCGCCTCGACGAAGATATCCTGCACGAACCGCGTGTAATAGTCGTCGAACGTCCGCTGCCAATCGATATCGAGGTGCGCCGCCTGCGCGAAGATCACCACCGTCTTCGCCTCGGGCGGCACGCCCAGCCGCGCGCGCATCTCCGCCTCGGGCCCCGGCGCGATCCCCGGTGGCGACGGCGCGCACGACGCCACGGCGGCCGCGAGGATCGCGAGCGGCATCATTAATAGGAGCCACACGATTGAACGGCGCATCGCGAAGTGAATCATTATAATCCCGCGCATGCCCGAGCTTCGCCAATTCACGTGCAACCTGTGCGAGGCCCTGTGCGGGCTCAACGTCACCGTCGACGAAAACCGCGTCACCGAGATCCGCCCCGACCCCGACGACGTATTCTCGCGCGGCCACATCTGTCCCAAAGGGCCGGCGCTGCGCGAGGTGCTCGACGATCCCGATCGCCTGCGCGCGCCGGTGCGCCGCACGGCAAACGGCTGGCAGCCGATTAGCTGGGACGAGGCGTTCGCCGAGGTGGCGTCGCGGCTGCGCGCGATCCGCGCCGAGCACGGCAAGGACGCGGTGGCGCTCTACATCGGCAATCCGACGGTGCACGGCTACCGCGCGTCGCTCGGCTCGCAGGCGCTCGCCGCCGCGCTCGGCACGCGCAACAAGTACGACGCCAACTCGCAAGACTCCAATCCAAAGTTGTTCGCGTGCATGCAGGTGTACGGCGACGGTTTGTCGATCCCCGTGCCCGACGTCGATCGCACCGACTTCATGCTCATCCTCGGCGGCAATCCGGCGGCGTCGAACGGCAGCATCATGTCGCTCGGCGACGTGCGCGGGCGGTTGCGCGGGATCCGCGAGCGCGGCGGGCGCATCGTGCTGGTCGATCCGCGGCGCACCGAGACCGCGGCGTGGTGCGACGAGCACCACTTCATCCGGCCGGGCGGCGACGCGGCGCTCCTGCTGGCGCTCTTGCACGAGCTGTTCAAGCACGGCCGCGTCGACGAGGCGCGCGTGGAGCAGCTTGCGCGCGGCGTGGCCGATCTGCGCGTGCTGGCGGCGCGCTTTCCGCCCGAGCGCGTGGCGCCGGCGATCGGCCTCGACGCCGCGATCATCCGCCGGCTCGCCGGCGAGCTCGCGCGCGCGCCGCGCGCCGTGGTCTACGCGCGCGTCGGCGTTTGCCAGAACGACTTCGGTCCGCTGGCGAGCTGGCTGGTCGAGGCGATCAACGTTGTCACCGGCAACTTCGATCGCGAGGGCGGCGCGATGTTCTCGTCGCCGGCGGCCGACATCGGCGGGCTGGCGCGCCTGCTCGTCGGCAACCACTACGATCGCTGGCGCTCGCGCGTGCGGCGCCTGCCGGAGTTTCTCGGCACGCTGCCGTCGGCGGTGATGGCCGAGGAGATGGAGACGCCCGGGCCGGGGCAGATCCGCGCGTTCGTGTCGTTCGCCGGCAATCCCGTCTTGTCGATTCCCAACGGCGAGCGTTTGTCGCGCGCGCTCGCGCGGCTCGAGTACATGGTGGCGATCGATTTCTACATCAACGAGACGACCCGCCACGCCAACATCATCCTGCCGCCGACGCACGTGCTCGAGTCGGGCAATTACGATCTGGTGTTGTTGACGCTGGCGGTGCGCAACTACGCCAAGTACAGCCCGGCCGTGGTGGCGCCGCCCGACGGCGCGCGCGACGATTGGCAGATCTGCAGCGAGCTGGCGTTGCGGCTCGCCGGGCCCGACGTCGGGATCGTGCAGCGGCTCGGGCGGCGACTGCTCGACGGCGCGCCCGAGCGGCTGATCGATGGGCTGCTGCGCTTCGGCCGCGCGAAGCTGTCGCTGGCGAAGTTGCGCGCGGCGCCGCACGGGGTGGATCTCGGCGCGCTCGAGCCGTCGCGCAAACGCAAGGTGCGCACGCCCGACGGACTCGTGCGGCTCTATCCCGAGGTCTATCGCGCCGACGTGCCGCGGCTCGAGGCGTGGCTCGACGCCGCGCGCGCGCCGCTGGTCTTGATCGGCCGCCGCCATTTGCGCTCGAACAACTCGTGGATGCACAACGCGCGATCGCTGGTGAAGGGCCCCGACCGCGCGCAGCTCCTCATGCACCCGAACGACGCCGCCGATCGGCAGATCTCCGACGGCGCGCGCGTGCGCGTGAAGAGCCGCGTCGGCGAAGTGGCGGCGCGCGTGGCGGTGACCGACGACATCATGCGCGGCGTGGTCTCGCTGCCGCACGGCTTCGGCCACGCGCAGGTCAAAGACACGCTCCAGGTCGCGGGGGCGGTGGACGCGCCGAGCGTCAACGAGCTGACCGACGAGGCGCTGGTCGAGCCGCTGATCGGCAACTCGATCCTGAACGGCGTGCCGGTGACCGTCACCGCCGCCGCGCCCGAGCCGGCCTGATCGCGCGTATGATTCGTCCGTGATCGAAGTTCGCGCGCTGTCGAAGCGCTACGGCGCGGTGGTCGCCGCCGATCGCGTCTCGTTCAAAGTCGGCGCGGGCGAAGTGGTCGGCCTGCTCGGGCCGAAAGGCGCCGGCAAGACCACCATCCTGCGCATGCTCGCCGGCATCCTCACGCCGACCGAGGGCGACGCGTTCATCGGCGGCGTCGACGTGCGCGCCGATCCGTTCGCCGCCAAGCAGCGGCTCGGTTTCCTCTCGGGCGACACCGCGCTGTATCAGCGGCTCACGCCGCGCGAGGTGCTGCGCTACTTCGGCCGGCTGCACGGGCTCGACGGGCGCGCCATCGAGGCGCGCAGCGCGCAATTGATCGGCGAGCTGCGCATGACCGACTTCGCCGACCGCCGCTGCGCCACGCTGTCGGCGGGGCAGAAGCAGCGCACCAACATCGCGCGCGCGTTCCTGCACGATCCGCCGGCGCTGATCCTCGACGAGCCGACCAGCGCGCTCGACATCGTCACCGGCCGCTTTTTGCTCGAGGCCATCAAGCGCGCGCGCGCCGCCGGCAAGGCGGTGCTGTTCTCGACGCACGTGATGGGCGAGGCCGAATATCTCTGCGACCGCGTTTTATTGCTGTATCGCGGGCGCATCATCGACGACGGCACCATCGACGAAGTCTGCGCGCGCGCGCAGGTGCGCACGCTCACCGAGGCGTTCTTCAGCCACCTCGACGGCGAGGAGCACCTGTGAGGGGCGCGGTGGTCCTCACCATCTTCATCAAGGAGCTGCGCGATACGCTGCGCGATCGGCGCGCGCTGTTCGCCGCCGTCGTCATGCCGATCCTGGTCCACCCGCTGATCTTCCTCTTGATGGGCAACGTGATGGCGTCGCACGAAGCGGCGCGCAAGACGCTCAAGCCCGAGCTGGCGGTGTGGGGACCGGTGCCGGCGAAGATCGTCGCCGCGCTCGAACGCGAGCTCGGCGCGCGCGTGGTGGCCCGCCGCGCCGAGCGCCCGCGCGACGTGGAGGCCGAGGCGCGCCTGGCCATCGACACCGGCGGCGCGCACCTGATCCTCGCCGCCGGCGCCGGCGCCGACGCGCGCTTCGCCGGCGACGAGAGCGCGACGATCGATCTCTATTACGACGAATTGAAATCGGCGAGCGACGCCGCGCACGACCGCGTCGCCGACGCGCTCAAGAAGCTGCGCGCGAGCGAATTGCAAGCGCGGCTCGCGCGGCACGGCCTGCCCGCCGAGTTCGATAAGCCGCTCGAGTTGACGCCGCACAACCTCACCGACAAGAAGCGCCGCGCCGGCGACATCGGCGGCGGGATCCTCGCCTTCGTCCTGCTGTTCGTCATCATCGTCTCGGGCATGCTGCCGGCGATCGATCTCACCGCCGGCGAAAAGGAGCGCGGCACGCTGCAGACGCTCCTGTGCGCGCCGGTGCGCCCGCTCGAGATCGTCGCCGGCAAATATCTCACCGTGGTCGCGTTCTCCATCATCGGCGCGTCGGCCAACCTGGCGGCGATGTCGTTCGCGCTCGGGCGCCAGCTCGCGGTCGCGCGCGATCTGCTCGAGTTCAGCCTGAGCGCGGGCACGTACCTCAAAGTCTTCGGCGCGATGGTGCCGATGGCGCTCACCATCAGCGCGCTCTTGCTCGCGCTGTCGGTGTTCGCGCGCAGCTTTCGCGAGGCGCAGTCGTACCTGACGCCGGTGTTCCTGCTGCTGCTGCTGCCGACGGCGGCGGCGATGATGCCCGGCATGTCGCTCGATCGCTCGACGGCGTTTCTGCCGATCGTCAACCTGGCGCTGCTGGTGCGCGCGCTGCTCAACGGCCACGCCACCGCCGAGCTGTACGCGCTGGTGCTCACCGCCAACCTGGCGTACGCGACCATGGCGATCCTGCTCGCCGCGCGCATCTTCGAGACCGAGCAGGTGCTGCTCGGCGGCGAGCGGCCGTGGCGCGACGTCTTCGGCCGCGCCGATCGCGCGCGCGTGACGCCGAGCCCGCGCTCGGCGCTGCTGTTCTGCGCCGTGCTGTTCGTGGCGACGTACTACGGAATGCTGTGGGCCGCGCCGCACGCGCGCGGCGTGGCGGCGCTGGTCGCACTGGTGCAGCTCTGCCTGCTGGTGCCGGCGATCGCGTGGGTGGCGCTCGCGCGCTCGTCGTTCCGCGCCACGTTTTCGCTGCGGCTGCCGACGGCGCGCGGCGCGCTCGGCGGCGTCTTGATCGCGAGCGGCACGTGGGCCGTCGGCACGGTGGTGGCGCTCGCCGAGCTGCGCCTGTTTCCCGGCGCGCGCGCCTACTCCGAATCGCTCGAGGGGCTGTTCGCCGGCGGCGGCTTCGCGCTGATCGCGGTCGGCGCGGTCCTGCCGGCGATCGCCGAGGAGGCGTGCTTTCGCGGCGTGGTGCTCTCCGGCTTCGCCAACACTGGCTCGCGCGCGCTCGCGGTCGGCGGCAGCGCGC
>DASREC010000566.1:0-27208 GCA_035652295.1 Polyangia bacterium | reverse complement strand
GATGCCAGCGACGAATCGAGCGAAGCACGTGCCGCGCGCAGGACGCTGCGTAGCAGCGGCCGAGCACGGCGTATGCGAGCGTCCGGCGAAAAACGATTTTCGCGCCCGCCCGCGAGAGCAGCGGCGGTCAGTCGGGTTGTCGAGCTACTCGTTGAAGGAATCGTCGACGGCGGCGGCGTGATCGGCGAGGGCTTTGCGGATGCCGGCGCGGATTTGGCGATTGACGATGGGGTAGGCGATTACGATCTTGCCGTATTGGATCGGCGTGAGGAGCTTGCGGACTTCGCGCGTGCGATCTTCCTCGGCGCGCATGACCGCGGAGCGATTGGCGCTGATGCGATCGATCAGCCGATTGGCCGCGTTCGGATCGGGCTGCGGCTGCTCGAGTAGTTGCTTGAGCTCGCGGTACGCGTCGCGCTGATCGCGCTGGAGCTGCGCCACGTGCTCGTCGGAGCGATCGACGATCTGCGCCAGCCGCGCGGTGGTCGCCGGGTCGAGCCCCGCCGCCGCGGCGAGGCGCTGCTCGATCTGCGTGCGCACCTGGAGGCGGAACTTCGCGCGCTGCCCCTCGGCGGCGTCGTCGGCGCGCGCGGCTCCGCCGACGAGCAACAGCACGGCGAGCGCGCGGGCGATGATGTTGGTCATGGTCATGCTCCCTTCTTGAAGTAGCTGCTCACGCGCGCGACCTCGTCGTCGTCGAGATCGCCGATGAGCTGGCACGGATCGTCGTCTTCCTCGAACGGCGCGGCGATCGCCGGCGTCGCGTGACGCTTCGCGACCGGCGCCGGCTTGCGCGCCAGCATCAGCCAGCCGAGCGCCGCGGCGGCGGCCATTCCGGCGGCCAGCGCCGGCCAGCGCCACGGGCGGCGGCGCGTCGACGCGGGCGAGCTCGACGCCGCGCCCGGCGCCGCGCCCGCGATCGCGCGCAAAATCCCGTCGTGCAACGCGGCCGGCGCCTGCGTCTCCGCCGCGCTAGCCGCTTCGTCCGCGCGCAAACGTTCGGCCAGTCCGCGGTAGCGCTCGGCCTCGCGGCGGCACGCGGCGCATGCGGCAATGTGCCGCTCGAGCTCCTCGTCCCCGTCGACGGCGAGCGCCGCCAGCCGCTCGACAAACTTCGCGCAGCCATCTCCAGGCATCGGGTTGCTCATGCGTCCGCTCCCTCTTGCAACAGCTCGCGCAGCCGCTTGAGCGCGTGGTGGAAGTTCATCTTCGCCGAGTCTTCGCTGCAGTCGGCGATCTGCGCCACCTCGCGAAACGGCAGCTCGTCGTAGATGCGCAGCTCCACCACCAGCCGCTGCTTCACCGGCAATTTCTCGACGGCGGAGCGCAGCCGCGCCGACTCCTCGCCGCCGCGCGCCGGCTCGGCGCCGCCGGCCGCGTGCGCGTGCGGCAGCAGATCCTCGGGCGCGATCGCCTGGAGCGCGCGCCGCTGCCGCCCGGCGTCGCGCGCGTGCGTCACCACCAGGTTGAACGCGATGCGATAGAGCCAGGTGCGAAACGTCGAGTCGCCGCGAAACGCGTCGAGCCGCTGGAACGCCTGCACGAACGCCCGCTGCGTCACGTCCTCGGCGTCGCCCACGTCGCGCAACGAGCGCAGCGCCAGCCGAAACACCAGCTTCTCGTGACGCGCCACCAGCTCATCGAACGCGCGCCGATCGCCGCCGCGAAAGCGCGCGATCAACCCCGCGTCATCGATCGGCTCGCTCACCGCCACCTCGGCCGCGCGACTCATGCTCACGGCCCATTAGACGCCATCCGCGGCGCGAGGTAAAAGCGCTCGGCTAAAACCGGTCAGACGGCGATTTTGGCGAAGCGGCGCACGCTCAGCCACACGAGCACGATGCTGATCGCCACCAGCGCCAGCACGTTCGGCAGCAGCTCGACCGGCCCCGCGTCGCGCAGCACCACGCCGCGCATGATCGACACCATGTGCGTCGCCGGCAGCAGCTTGCCGATCCAGCGCAGGATCGCCGGCAGCCCCTCGGCGGGGAAGATGTAGCCGGACAAAAAGATCGACGGCAGCAGGAACAGCTGCGCCTGCTGCTGCGCCTGCGTCATGGTCTGCGAGATCGTCGAGATGAACAGCCCGAGCGCGAGCAGCGCGAACAGATAGATCAGCGCCATGCCGAACAGGAAGACCAGGTTGCCGCGGATCGGCACCGAGAAGCCGAAGCGCATGATGAACAGAATCACCGCCATCTCGGCGAGGCCGATGAACAGGTAGGGCCCGAGCTTGCCGAGCATGAGCCCGAGCGGGTGGATCGGCGTGACCAGGAGCTGCTCCATCGTGCCGCGCTCGCGCTCGCGCACGATGGCGACGGCGGCGAGGAACATCGCCACGATCTGCAAGAGCACGGCGACCAGCCCCGGGATGATGTAATTGGCGGTGCGGCCCTCGGGGTTGAACAGGATGATCGGCTGCGACGAGAGCGGCTGCCCGCCGCGCACGTCCTGCTGCAGCACCTTGAGGTTGATGTCGGCGACCAATCCGTTGATCGAGCCGAGCGCCTGCTGGCTGGCGTTCGAGTCCGAGCCGTCGATGAGCACCAGGATCTTCGCCGGCACCGAGCGCGAGCGCTTGTCGTGGTAGTCGGGCGGGATCACCACGCCGATGCGCGCGCGCCCGGCGATGATCTCCTCGCGCGCCTCGTGCGGATTGAACGTCACCTTGGTGATGGTGAAGGTCTGCGACGCGCGCATCTGGTCCATCAGCTCGCGGCTCTGCACCGAGCGATCCTGATCCACCACCACCGTCGGCAGATTGCGCACCGTCTGATCGATGAAGCCGAACAGGATGAGCTGGAAGATCGGGATCGAGAACGCCGCCACCAGCGTTCCGCGGTCGCGGAAGATGTGCCAGAACTCTTTGCGAAACACCGCGAGAAACGAGTTCATCATGCGCGTGCTCCATTCTGTTGCGCCGCCGCCGCGTCCTCGGTGAGCGTGACGAACACGTCCTCGAGCGACGGCGCGATCTGGCGGATCTGCGCGTTGGGAAAGCCGGCCTGGTGCATGCGATCGGCCAGCTCGTGATCGTCGAGCGAGCGCGCCACCACCGCGTGCACCGACTGGCCGAAGATGGTGGCGGTCGGGCAGAAGTCCTGCGACCTGAGCCACGCCAGCGCGCGCGCGGTCTGGCGCGTCGTCACCTCGACGCGGCGGGTCTCGGGGCGATTCACCGACGGGAGCTGCTTCAAGCGCTCGGGCGTGCCCGACACCAGCAGCTTGGACATGTAGAGGTAGCCGACCTCGCCGCAGCGCTCGGCCTCGTCCATGTAGTGCGTGGTGACGAGCAGCGTGATGCCCTCGGCCGCGAGCTGGAACAGGAGATCCCACAGCTCGCGCCGCGCCACCGGATCGATGCCGGCGGTCGGCTCGTCGAGGAACACCACGCGCGGCTCGTGCATCAGCGCCGAGCCGAGCGCCAGCCGCTGCTTCCAGCCGCCGGAGAGCTGGCCCGCGCGTCTATTAATGTAGGGCCCGATGTGCGTCAGCTCGATGGCCGCGTCGCGCCGCCGCCGGAGCCGCTCGCCGCGCAGCCCGTAGATGCGCGCGTAGAAGTCGAGGTTCTCCTGCACCGTGAGATCTTCGTAGAGCGCGAACTTCTGGCTCATGTAGCCGATCTGTTTTCGAATCTCCTCGCCCTTGGCGACCACGTCGAGATCGAGCACGCTGGCGTGGCCGCCCGACGGCGCGAGCAGCCCGCACAGAATGCGGATCAGCGTCGATTTACCCGAGCCGTTCGGGCCGAGCAGCCCGTAGACCATGCCGCGCCGCACCTCGAGGTTGACGTCGTCGAGCGCCACGAAGTCGCCGAAGCGACGCGTCACGTGGTCGACGTGGATCGCCACGTCGGCCTCGCCGCCCGCCGCCGCCGTCGCGTCCGCCGTCGTTGCTGCCGTCGTCGCCGCGCCGCTCATTTCGGCACCTGGATGAACGCCGCCATTCCGGCGCGCAGCTGATCGATGCCGCTCTTGAGCCCGATGCGGCACGCGAACACCTGGTCGGCGCGCTCGTCGGCGGTCTGCAGGTTGCGCGGCGAATATTCGCCGACGCTGTTGATGTGCTCGACGGTGCCGGCGAACGTCTTGCCGGGGAACGAGTCGACCGTGACCGGCACCTCGGCGCCGATCTTGAGGTGGCCGATCAGCGTCTCGGGCACGTAGATGCGCACGTAGAGCTGATCGTCCTCGAGCAGCGTGGCGCAGGTGGCGTTGGGCGCCACGATGTCGCCCGGCCGCAGGTCGAGCGCCTCGACGCGCGAGGCGCGGGGCGCGCGTACGATCAGCTCGTCGAGCAGCGTCTTGATCTGATCGAGGCGTCCCTGCGCGGCGTCGACCTGCCCGCGCGCCGCCTTGATGTCCTCGACGCGCGAGCCGGCGCGCACCAGCTTCTCCGACGCGTTGGCCTCGAGCGCGCGCGCCGACGCCTGCGCGACCTCTTCGCGGCGCGAGCCGTTCTTCAGCTCGTCGAGCTGCTCGCGGAGCGCGTCGCGCGTCGCCACCGCCGAGTGCAGCGCCGCGTCGGCGTTGTCGACCTCCGCCTGCGCCGCCGCGCCCGACGTCAAGAGCTTGTGCATGCGATCCGAGTCGAGCTTGGCCTTCTCGACGATCACCTCCTGCGCCGCCAGCCGCGCCTGCGCCGCCGCGATCTGCTCGCGCCGCGCGCCGGTGCGCGTCTGCTCGAGCGCCGCGTTGGCCGTCATCGCCCGCGCGCGCGCCTCCTGCAGCTCCTCGGGACGCGCGCCCTTCTCCAACTTCTCGAGGTTCGCCTGCGCCTGCGCGAGCGAGCCCTGCGCTTGCAGCCGCTGCGCCTCGAGATCGCCCGGCTCGAGCACCAGCAGCGGATCGCCCGCCTTGGCGCGATCGCCCTCGCGCACCAGGATCTCCTTCACGCGTCCGCCGGCGCGCGAGCCGACCGAGATGGTGCGCGCCTCGACGGTGCCGCTCCACTCGTACGGCTGCCGCCACAGGTACAGCCGATAGGCGCCGTAGAGCGCGCCGACCACGGCGATCAGGATCAGCGGCAAAAAGCGGCGCGGGCTCTTCTTCTTCGGCGGCGTCGTCGGCTCGGTCATCGCTCGTTCCTCGTCGAGAGTTTGGCGGGAAAGGTTCCGGCGTTTCGCTCCAGCAAGAGCGCGGCGAGCGCGAGATCGAAGCGCGCCTGCGCCATCGCCACCTCGGCGTCGACCAGCTGATCCTGCGCGGTGAGCAGGTCGAGCTGCTTGGCGGTGCCGGCGTCGTGCTGCGCGCGCACCAGCACCAGCGTCTCGCGCGACAGCTCGAGCGAGCGGCGCGCGGCGTCGAGGGCGCGGCGCTTGGTGGTGAGCGCGCGCCGCGTGTTCACCACGTCGTCGGTGATCGAGTCGCGCAACAGCTCGAGGCGCGCCTCGTTCTCCTGCCGCTGCGCCCACGCCAGGTGCCGCTGGGCGTCGCGCGCGCCGCCGTCGTAGAGCGTCCAGTCGAGCTGCGCGCCGATGGCCCACGAGTAGAAGTCGCCGGAGAAGCCCTGGTAGTTGAACGCGCGCACGTTGCCGAACGCCGACAGCGACGGCAGCCAGCGCAGGCCGCCCGCGCGCGCGTTGTCGTCGGCGGCGGCGATCGAGCGCGTGAGCACGAGAAAGTCGGGGCGCAGCGCCAGCGCGCGATCGACCAGCACCGCGGCGGGCGGCGCCTCGGCGGTGGGCAGCTCGCTCGGCACCGCGCGGAATTCTTCGTGCGTGCCGATGAGCGTGCCGAGGCCGCGGTACGCCTGCGCCGCCGAGTCCTCCGCCTCCGCCTCGGTCTGCTCGGCGCGCACCAGCGCCACCTCGGCGCGCGTCACCTCGACGCGGTTGACCACGCCCGCGTCGAAGCGCGCCCGCGCGTTGTCGTACGTCTCGCGCGCCACCTGGATCGCGTTCTTGCGCGCCACCACCAGCTCGTCGGCGCCCGCGGCCGCGAAGTAGGCCTGCGCGACGGAGTAGAGCAGCGACGCCTCGGTCACGTCGTAGTTGGCCTGGTTGGCGCCGTGCGTGCGCTTGGCGCCGGTCAGCGCCGAATACGCCGACGGCACGATCAGCGGGATCTGCGCGTTGAGCGCGAAGTCGAGCTGATCGAGCTTGTTGATGATCGGCACCGGCTGCGCCTGAATCCCCGCTGCGACGTCCTGCGTGAACTGGTTGATGGCGCCGTTCTGCGCCGGGTTGCCGCTGGTCGCCTTGATGACGTTGGCCAGGCCGAACACCGGCTGCGTGGCCTGCGCCAGGTTGACGTCGATCTCTTTGTAGTTGTGCGTGTACTTGCCCTGCGCCGTCACCTGCGGCAGGAGCGCCACCCACGCCTGCTCGATGTTGGTCGCCGACTGGGCGAGCCGCGCGCGCGCCGCCCGCAGATCGCGGTTGTGCAGCCGCGCCATCGCCAGCGCCTCGTCGAGCGAGATCGCCCGCGCGCCCGCCTGCGCGTGCGCGGCCGCCGGCGTTCCCGCCAGCGCCGCGATCGCCGCCATCGTCCGGGCCACTCTCATAAGTGAGCGCTCACTCACCAATCGCCGGCGGCCCATCAGGCGCTCCGCCGTTTGCGCGCGCCCGCCGCCGGCGCCGCGCCCGACCACAAGAGGTTCATCACGCCGCGCACGTAGCGCTCGACGGGGAGCGGCTCCTGGTCGCTCTCCTTGAGCAGCAGCTCGGTGAAGGCGTAGTTCTGCATGCTGGAGATGAACATGCGCGCCAGGATCTCCGGATCGTGCCGCCGCAGCCGCCCGCCGCGGATCTGCGACTCGAAGAAGCTGGCCACCGTCTTGAGCGCGCGCAGCGGCGGCGGGTTGGACCCGCGCAGGTGCGGCGGCATGCCCGACTGCGCGCTGTTCGACCAGCTCATCATCATCAGCGGCAGCAGCTTGCGGAAGAACGCGATGCACTCCAGCCCCGCCTTGTAGAGCACCGCGCGCACGTCGCTGCGGGTGGAGCCGGCGATCAGCGTGCGGATCCACGGCAGGTCGTCGATGGCGCCCGGCTCCATGCAGGCGACGAACAGGTCGTCCTTGTTCTTGAAGCGCTTGAACAGCGTGCCCTCGGCGACGCCGGCGCGGCGCGCCACCTCGGCGGTCGTGGCGCGGATGCCCAGCTCGAGGAAGGTGGCGCGCGCCGCCTCGAGGATCTGCCGGTCGGGGATGGACGGGGTTCGCGGCATTGGACGCTCATTAGTGAGTGAGTACTCACTTATTAACTGGCCGCGTGCAAGCTGTCAAGAGGGGCCTTATATGTTGGAGACGTGATCCCGCGCCGCACCGCCATCTGCCTCGATTGCCGCACGCTGCTCGTCGAGGGCGAGCCGTGCGACGCCTCGCCCGAGCACACCGCCGTCTCGCTCACCGACGACGACGGGCGGCGCCGGCTGGTCGAGGCGCAGCGGCGCCCGGTGGCCGATCCCTTCACCTCGGTGGGCGCGTGGAGCGGCGGCGGCGCGCGCGGCCGGGTGATCGCCGAGGAGCCGCTCACCTCGCCGCTGCTGCAGGAGCGCTGCTGCGGCTGGTCGGCGGCGCTGGTCTTCTTCCGCGATCCGCTGACGCTGCAGGCCGGCACGGTGGTGCTGCGCGACGCCGTCACCTCGGGCTTCGCGCTGCGGCTCGACGAGGGCAGCGTGGTGCTGGTGCCCGCCGGCCGCATACGCCTCGAGGCCGAGCGGCCCGGCTTCCCGTCGGGGATCCGCCGCAACGGCATCCGCTACCTCAAGGAGCTGTACCCGGTGCCGTTTCCGCAGGCGCTCGAATTGGATCCGTTTCGCTTCACCGACGGCGAGGAGTACCTGATCCGCTCCGGCGACCGCCTGGAGATCCTCAACGAGCTGCCGCCGATCGCCGGCGAGCGCACGCCCGCGCGCCCGCCGCTCCAGCCGCGCGGCCTGCCGCGTTTCCGCCAACTGCCGCCCGATCACGTATAACTGCGCCGATCGCCGTTTTGACGGGGTGCGACGAATTGTCGCAGGCCTGCTAGACTGGCGGACGTGCCGAGCCAGGCTCTCGACTTCTCGGGCAATCGCCGCTTCCAGGTGATTCGCCAGCTCGGCGAGGGCGGCACCGGCGTGGTGTACGAGGTGCTCGACCGCGAGCGCGGCGTGCGCGCGGCGCTCAAGACGCTGCGCACCACCAACGCCGAGAGCCTGATGCGCTTCAAGAACGAGTTCCGCGCGCTCCAGGAGCTGCACCACCGCAACCTGGTCACGCTCGGCGAGCTGATCGAAGACGGCGGCACGTGGTTCTTCACCATGGAGCTGATCGAGGGCGTCAACTTCCTGCGCCACGTGCGCGTGGCGCCGAGCAGCGACGGGCGCGAGCTCAAGCCCTCGGACGCGGTCACCATCGAGCGCTCACCGACGCCGCGCCCCGCGCTCGCCGACTTCGCCGCCGCGGCCACGCTCCCCGTCGGGGAAGTGGCGCCGTCGCCGCCGCGCTTCGACGAGCCGCGCCTGCGCGCCGGCCTCGCGCAGTTGGTCGAGGGGCTGGTGGCGCTGCACCGGGTCGGCAAGGTGCACCGCGACGTCAAGCCGTCGAACGTGCTGGTCGAGCGCGACGGCCGCGTGGTGCTGCTCGACTTCGGGCTCATCACCAGCGTCAACCGCGACGACGGCTGGACCGATGGCCTGGTCGTCGGCACCGCCGATTACATGTCGCCCGAGCAGGCGGGCGTGCGCGCGTTCGGGCCCGAGGCCGATTGGTACTCGGTGGGCGTGGTGCTCTACGAGGCGCTCACCGGGCGGCTGCCGTTCGACGGCCCGTCGCTGGTGGTGCTGCAGAACAAGCAGCAGTTCGATCCGCTGCCGCCGCAGGTGATGGTGCCGGGCGTGCCGCGCGATCTCGATCGGCTGTGCGTCGAGCTGCTCGCGCGCGAGCCGTCGCGGCGGCCGACCGATCGCGAGCTGTGCCGGCGCATCGGCGTGCGCTCGGAGGCGCCGCCGACGGTGACGTTCGGCTCGGCGTCGGCGCGCTTCGTCGGCCGCGCGCGCGAGCTGGATCAACTGGAGGCGGCGTTCGAGGACGCGCGGCGCGGCGAAGCGGTGGCGGTGTTCGTGCACGGCGAGTCGGGCATCGGCAAGAGCGCGCTGGTGCGCCGCTTCCTCGACGGGCTGCGCCAGTCGGTGCCGAACGCGGTGATCTTCGAGGGGCGCTGCTACGAGCGCGAGACGGTGCCGTACAAGGCGTTCGATGGCGTGATCGACGCGCTCAGCCGGCATCTCGCGGCGCTGCCCGCCGACGACGCGGCCGCGCTGTTGCCGGCGGGGATCGGCGCGCTCGCGCAGGTGTTCCCGGTCTTATATCGCGCCGACACGGTGTCGAGACGCGCGGCGGGCGCCGCGGCCGATCACGATCCGAGCGAGCTGCGCGCGCGCGCGTTCACCGCGTTTCGCGAGCTGATGACGGCGCTGGCGAGCCGCGCGCCGCTGGTGACGTTCATCGACGATTTTCAGTGGGCCGATCCCGACAGCTTGATGCTGCGCCGCGAGGTGACGCTGCAGGGCGACGTGCCCGGGCGCCTCTTGATCGCCAGCCTGCGCACCGACGCCGGCGGCGAGGCGTGGACCGAGCGGGTCGCCGACGCGCGCCACCTGCGGCTCGAGCGCTTCTCGCCCGACGAGGCGCGCGCGCTGATCGCCGCGCGGCTGCGCGACGCGGGCGGCGACGATCCCGATCGCGTCGAGGCGATCGCCGCCGAGGCGGAGGGCCACCCGCTGTTCATCGATCACCTGGTGCGCCACGGCGTCGAGAGCGGCGCGCGCGAAGGCGGCTCGCGGCTGCAAGAGGCGCTGTGGGCCAACATCCGGCGCCTCGAGCCGCCCGCGCGCCGCCTGCTCGAAGTGGTCTCGATCGCCGCCACGCCGATCGAGCAGCAGCTCGCGGCGTCGGCGGCGGAGCTCGACGGCGGCGAGTTCACGCGGCTGAGCGCGCAGCTTCGCTCGGCGCACCTGGTGCGCACCGGCGGCGCGCGCGGCACCGATCCGATCGAGCCGTATCACGATCAGATCCGCCGCGCGGTGCTGTCGAACCGCGAGGGCGACGATCTCGAGGCGCTGCACCACCGCCTCGCCGAGGCGATCACGCGCTCCGGCCGCGACGATCCGTGGACGCTGCTCGCGCACTGGATCGGCGCCGGCCAATTGGCCAAGGCGGCCGAAGCGGCGACGCGCGCCGCCGATCAGTCGTTTCGCGGGCTGGCGTTCGACCGCGCGGCGCAGCTCTATCGCCAGGCGCTCGATCTCGAGGACGACGGCGCGCGCCGCGCGGAGGTGCTGCCCAAGCTCGGCCTGGCGCTGGCGCACGCCGGGCGCAGCGCCGACTCCGCCGACGCGTACTTCGCCGCCGCGTCGGGCGCGAGCGCGTCGGACGCCGCCGAGTACGAGCGCCGCGCAGCCGAGCAGCTCATGCGCTCGGGCCGCATCGACGAGGGCAGCGCGGTCTTGCGCAAGGTGCTGGCGCGCGTCGGCGTGGAGTTCGCGCCCACGCCGCGCCGCGCGCTCGCATCATTAATATGGAGGCGCGCGCAGCTCCGCCTGCGCGGGCTCGGCTTCCGCGAGCGCGCCGAGGATCAGATCGAGCCGCGCAGCCTTCAGCGCATCGACGCGCTGTGGTCGGCGTCGATCGGCCTGGCGATGGTGGATCCGATCCGCGGCGCCGCGTTCCAGACGCGCAACCTGCTCCTGTCGCTCGAGGCGGGCGAGCCGTACCGCGTGGCGCGCGCGCTGGCGATGGAGGCGTGCTTCTCGGCGAGCTGGGGCGGACCGCTGTCGCGCCGCACGCGAAAACTTTTGGAGTCGACGCGCGCGCTCGCCGATCGCATCGAGAGCCCGCACGCGCGGGCGCTGGCCGTCTCGGCGGCGGCGATCGCCGACATCGTCGGCGGGCGCTTCAAGCGCGGCGTCGAGCTGGTGCGCGAGGCGCAGAAGATGTTTCGCGCCGACTGCTCCGGCGTCGAGTGGGAGCTGTGCAGCTTGCAGCTGTTCGAGCTTTGGGCGCTGTGGTTCCTCGGCGAGCCGGCCGAGCTCGCGCGCCGCGTCGACGAGGGGTTGCGCGAAGCCGAGCAGCGCGGCGATCTTTTCGCCGGCACCGATCTGCGCGAGGGGATCCCCAACCTGCGTTGGCTGGTGCACGACGATCCCGACGGCGCGCGCCGCGAGTCGGAGCGCGCGACCAAGTGGTGGGCGCAGAGCGGCTTCCACGCGCAGCACTACTACTTCGCGTTCGCGCAGGCGCAGCTCGATTTGTATCTCGGCGACGGCGAAGCGGCGCACGCGCGCATGAGCGGCGCCTGGCCGAAGCTGGTCGAGTCGCAGCTCCTGCAGGTGCAGCTCCAGCGCATCACCGCGGTCGATCTGCGCGGGCGCGCGGCGCTCGGCGCGGGCGAGCGCGCCACGGCGCTCGAACAGGCGCGCGCGCTCGAGCGCGAGAAGGCGCCGTGGGCCGACGCGCTGGCGTTGATCCTGCGCGCGGGCGCGGCGGCGCGCGACGGCGACGAGCGCACCGCGCGCGACGGCTATCGGCGCGCGGCGCAGGCGGCGCAGGCGGCGGACCTGGCGCTGCACGCGCAAGCGGCGCGGCGGCGCGCGGGGCAGCTCGCCGGCGATTCGCAGGTGCTGGCGGAGTGCGACGCGTGGATGCGCGAGCGCAAGATCCGCGATCCGCGGCGGCTCACCCGCCTGCTCGCGCCCGGCCCGCCGCTCAGCGACTGACCCGCTGCGACTGATGCGCGGCGACTGAGCCGGACGGGCGAGCCGGCGGCGTGTCCGCGGCGCCGCGTGGCACGTGTCTCGCGAAACGCTCGGCCGTCGGTGAGCGGGCGATCGGCGCGCGCCGCCTGCGTCGCCGGGACGGCCGCGCGGTTGCAAGACGCCGGGTGGCAGGAGGCTCCCGCCCATGCGTACTCGGCTCCCGCTCGCCGCGCTCTCGCTCCTCGCCGCTCTGCCCCGCGTCGCCGCCGCCGGCGTCATCGTCCCCGATCGCGGCGGCCCGCCGCTCGCGCTGCGCCGCGAAGTCGCGTCGGTCGAGGTCGACAACCAGCTCGCGCGCACCACGCTCGACCAGGTGTTCGAGAACCGCACCGATCGCCCCGTCGACGGCACCTACGCGTTCCCCATCCCCGACGGCGCCGGCGTCTCCGGCTTCGCGTCGTGGATCGACGGCCGCCGCGTCGAGAGCGTGATGAAGGAGAAGCACGCCGCCGAGGAGGCCTTCGCCGACGCCGAGAAGCAGGGCCGCGCCGCGTCGCTGCTCGAGGTCGGCGGCACCAACCGCTTCACCTCGCGCGTGGCCAACGTCGCGCCCGGCGGCGTGCGCCGGCTCGAGCTGCGCTACGACGAGGTGCTGCGCTACGACTCGGGCAAGGTGAGCTACCTCTTGCCGCTCACCACGCCGGGCCTGGGCCCCTGCGCGGAGCGCAGGGTGGGTTGCGATGACGCCGACGAGATCGGCGAGCTCACCGTCGACGTCACGCTGCGCGATCAAAAAGAGATCGGCGAGGTCACGTCGCCGCTCGCCGGCGTCACCGTCACGCGCGTGTCGCCGCACGAGGTGCGCGTGCGCGCGCAGGCGTCGCGCCTTCAGCCGAAGAGCGACCTGCGCATCGACTACCAGCTTCGCTCCAAGGACGTCGCCGTGCGCTTCGTCGCGCACCGCCCGAAAGCCGACGACGGCTACTTCCTCCTGATGTTCGCGCCGCAGGAGCTCACCGTCGAGAGCGACATCGTCAACCGCGACGTGGTGTTCGTGTTCGACATCTCCGGCTCGATGAGCGGCACGAAGATCGAGCAGGCGCGCCGCGCGCTGCTCCTGTGCCTCGCCAACCTGCACGCCGGCGATCGCTTCGACGTGGTGGCGTTCGACGATCGCACCGACGTGTTCCGTCCTCAGGTGGTGCCGGTGACCGCCGACGCGCTGCAGGCGGCGCGCACCTGGGTCGGCGATCTGCGCGATCGCGGCGGCACCGACATCGACGGCGCGCTCACCCGCGCGCTGGCCACGTTCGGCCCCGCCGAGCGCACGTCGCGCCCGCGCGCGATCGTGTTCCTCACCGACGGCGAAGCCACGTCGGGCGTGACCTCCACCGACGCCATCGTCGACGACGTGCGCAAGGCCAACGCCTTCGCCGCCACGCGCATCTTCACCTTCGGCGTCGGCGATCAGGTCAACCGCGATCTGCTGGAGCGCCTCGCCACCGGCAACCGCGGCGCCGTCGAGTACATCGCGTCGAACGAGGGCATCGACGCGCGCGTGGGCGCGTTCTACTCGCGCATCGCGCAGCCGGTGCTCGCCAATTTGAGCATCGACTTCGGCGGCCGCGACGTGAAGCTGCTCTACCCGCACGCGCTGCCCGATCTCTATAAAGGGCTCGAATTGGTGGTTTCAGGCCGTTATAGCGGTACGGCGCCGGCGCCGCAGGAGCTGGTGCTCAAGGGCGAGCTCAACGGCGCGCGCAAGGAGTTCCGCGCCAAGGTCGATTTCCCGACGGTGGAGGAGCAGAACCCGTTCGTCGCGCGCGTGTGGGCGCGGCGGCGCGTCGAGGCGCTGCTCGGCGAGGTGCGCCTCGAGGGCGAGACGCCGCAGCGCAAAGCGGAGCTGATCGAGCTGGCCGAGCGCTACAACATCGCCACGCCGTACACCAGCTTCGTCGCCGACGCGCGCAAGGAGGTGGCGTCGCTGGTGCCCGATCGCGTGCAGCCGGGCGATCCCGAGATCGACATCCACGCGCCGGCGAACGCGAAGAGCGTGACGCTGATCTTTCCGTTCGGCCTCACCAAGTCCGCCGAGTGGGAGCCGAAGCGCGCGGCGTGGACCTGCCGCTTCCTGGTGCCGCGCGATACGCCCGACGGCGCGTACAGCGTGCGCGTGCTGGTGACGCTCGCCGACGGCAGCCTCGAGCGGCTGGCGCTCGACTACGTGGTCGACACCACCGCGCCGATCGTCAAGGTGGCGGTCAAAGGCAAGGCGCGGCCCGGCCGCACCGTCGAGCTGATCGCGCGGCAGGTGATCACCGAGGCGGAGGTGCGCACGCAGACCGGGCGCGCGCGCGGCAAGGCGGAGGTGCGGCCCGACGTGAAGTACCTGTTCGCCGTCGGGCCGGACGGCAAGACGGTGAGCTTCACCGAGGACAACGCCGGGCGCTGGCACGCGACGTACCGCATTCCGGCGGCGGCGCACGGGCGGCTGGCGATCCGCGTGCGCGCGGTGGACGTGGCGGATAACGCCGGCGAGCAGGTCGCGACCGTCGAGGTGGAGGACGCGCGGATGGGCGCTCGATGAGCGCCGCGTCTCGCCGGCGTTGCGCGCTTTCGCTCGCGCACTCGTCCGCGTGTGCGTTCGCGCTGTCGCTCGCGCTCTCCGCGTGCTCGCGCCCGGCGCCGCCGGCGAAACCGCCGCGCAGCGACGGGACGGACGAAAAAGTGAAACCGATTTCACCTTCTGGCGAAAAAGTGAAAACGGATTCACTTTCGGGTCCGCGCGTCGCCGAGGTGATCAGCGCGGCGGGCGACGTACGCGACGCGCTGCCGCTCGACGGCGCCGTGTGGCTGGCGACCTCGGGCGGGATCCTGCGCGCGTCGAGCGAGCTGGCGGAGGAGGCGCGCTTCACCACGCTCGACGGGCTACCGTCGAATGACGTGTGGGCGCTGGCGTCGGAGAACGGCGCGCTGTTCGCCGCCACCAGCGCTGGCGTGGTGCGCGCGCGCGTCGAAAACGGGCGGCTGGCGGCGATCGAGACGCTCGGCCTGCCGCGCGCGCGCGCGCTGGCGCTCGTCGACGGCGTGCTCTACGCCGGAAGCTGGGGCGGCGGACTGGCGCGGCTCGACGGCGGCAAGCTCGAGGGGCTGGCGTTCGGCGGCAGCGCGCAGGTGACGCGCATGCGCGCCGACGGCGAGCGGCTGTGGGTGGCGACGGCGGGGATGGGGATCCTGCGCGTCGACCTGTGCGCGGCGCGCGGCTGCACGCCGAAGACGCGCTGGTTCACGCGGCGCGACGGGCTCACCGACGACGTGGTGTGGGATCTCTTGCCGTCGGGCGCGGGCGCGCTGGTGGCGACCATCGGCGGGCTGGCGGCGATCGACGGCGATCGCGCGACAACGCCGGCCGCGCGCGAGCAGACGCGCGGCGATCTTCGCGCGCTCGGGCTCGTCGACGGCCGCGTCGTGATCGGCCGCCACGGCGAAGGGCTCGCGCGCGACGGCGCGCCGCTCGCGGGCGAGATCAAACGCGCACGCGCGATCGTGGCGTTCGGGCGCGGCGCGATCGTCTGCGGCGAAGACGGCGCCGCGCTGGTCTGGCCCGACGGCACCCAGCGCGCGTCGCTGCACCCGCTCGGCCTGCCGTCGCCCGACGTCACCGCGCTGGCGCTCGACGGCGACACGCTCTACGCCGGCACGTTCGACCGCGGCGTGGTGCGCGTGCGCCGTGCCGGCGGCTCGCTGGAGCTCGCGCGCGTCGACGGCGTCATCGACGAGCGCGTCAACGCGCTCGGCGCGCGCACGGGCGAGCTGTGGATCGGCACCGCGCGCGGCGCCACGCGCATCCGCGGCGCCGCGATCACCAACTTCACCGCCGCCGACGGACTGCCCGACGATCACGTCAACGCGATCCTCGTCGAGCGCGACGCGGTCTGGCTCGCCACCACGCGCGGGCTGGCGCGAATCGACGACGCCGGCGTCCGCAAGATCACCGCCGAGAGCGGCCTGCCGGCCACGCGGCTCAGCTCGCTCGCGCGCGGCCCCGACGGCGCGCTGTGGGTCGGCACCGCGCACGGCGTGGCGCGGCTCGCCGGCGGCGACTGGACGCTGGCGCGCGCGCACACCGGCGCGCTGCCCGACGACTTCGTGACCGCGCTTGCCGCCGACGGCAGCGGCGCGCTGTGGGCCGGCACGTACTCGTCCGGCGTGGCGCGCCGCGATCTCTCGGGCGCGTGGAGCATCACGCGCGAGCGCGACGGATTGCCGTCGAACTGGGTGAACCCGGGCGCGCTGGCGTCGTGGAGCGGGCGGCTGTTCGTCGGCTCGAACGATCGCGGGCTCGGCGTTCTCGGCGCGGCGTGGACGACGCTCGACGTGGCGGCGGGGCTGCCGTCGGCCGACGTCACGTCGTTCGCCGCGAGCGACGGCGAGCTTTGGGTGGGCACGCGCGGCGGGTTGGCGCGCGTGGTGATGAGCAAGCTGGAGGCGAGACGATGATCGAGCGGATTCGCGAGGCGGTGCTGGCGGTGGTGGCGCTGGCGCTGGCGGTGGCGCTGGTGAGCGCGGGCGCGACCACGCGCGCGGCGGCGGCGGCGGCGGTGGGCGCGGCGGGCGTGGCGCTGACGGTCTGGCTCGGCGGGCGCGAGCGGCGCTGGCCGCGGCTCACCCGTCACGCGCGCGCGGCGTCGCGCGTCTCGGACGAGCGGCTGTGGCCGCTGCTCGACTCGGCGGAGGACGCGCTCAGGGCCATCGCGCTCGACGGCCGCGAGTTCCGCCGCGCGCTCGCGCCGATCGAGCGCGACGCGATCGGGCTGGCGCAGCGCGCGCTCGCGCTCGGCCGCATCCGCGCCGGCCACGAAGCGACGCTGGCGCGCATCGCGCTCGAGCCCGAGCCGACCGCGCTCGAGCTGGAGTCGCGCACCGAGGTCAAGCGTCTCGACGCCGAGCTGGAGTCGCTGCGGCGCGCGCTGGTCACCATCGGCCCGTCGGTGCGCCACCTGCGCCTCCTGGCCGCGACCGGCGAGGCGGGCGCCGCGGGCGGCGATTCTCCGTCGGAGATCGAGTCGCGCCTGGCGACGCTGCGCCACGCGCTCGCCGAGGAGATGGCGTCGTGACGCTCAAGAACGTGGTGTTCGCGTCGTCGCTGGGCGCGCTGCTCGCGGTGGCGTGGCCGGGGTTGCGCGCGCGGCGCGGCGAGCCGGCGCGAGCGGCGGCGCTCGACGGCGACGGCGGGCTCACGGTGCACGCGGCGTGGCTGGCGCAGCGCGAGAGCGCGATGGGCGACTGGCAGTCGGTGGCGCCGCCGCTGCGCTCGGGCGACGAGCTGCAGCTGGTGGTGCGCGCCGACGAGGAGGCGTACGTCTACGTGCTGGCGGAGTCGGAGGGCGCGCGCCGCGTGCTGTTCCCGCCGGCGGACGCGGCGCCGTCGCTGGCGCGGGCGCGCGCCGGCTGGCAGTACTCGCTGCCGGCGCGCCACCTGACCTGGCGGCTCGACGGCGCGGCGCACGATCGCTTCACGCTGGTGGTGGCGCGCCACGCGCTGGCCGATCCGCTGGCGGTGGCCGCGTCGCCGCCGGGCGGCCGCACCGCGATTCGCCCGGCGAGCGACCTCGAGCTGCCCCTGCGCGACGGCCGCACCGGCCTCGCCACCGCCCGCTCGCTCGCCGCCGCCGAGGTCGTCGTCGAGGACTTCATCGCCCGCTGACTGCCTCCGGAGATGAACCGCCATGCCGCCGCAGACGCCAAAAAGATCAGAATTACGAATTTCTGATCTGTCTATTTGGCGTCTGCGGCGGCATGGCGGTTCATTCTCTGCGATCGTCGCCGGTGACGGTCGCTGGCGCGCGGTCGTCGCGGCGAACGCGTGCTAGGCTCTCGCCGTGCCCGCCGAAGCGATTCATTTGAGCGCGCTCGCCGACACGCGCGCGGGGGCGGACGGCGCGATCGCGCGGCTGCTCACGGTGCACGATCGCGAGGCGCGGCTCGGCGCGGTGCTGATCGATCTGCCGTACTTCGAGCGATTTCCCGTCGAGCTGGTGCGCTACGTGGCGCGACGGCCGCCGCGCGCGTCGGCGTGGGGCGATCGCCTGCACCGCGCGGCGCCGGCGCGCGTCGGGCTCGAGCTTTTGCGCATGGCGCGCGCGTCGCGGCGCGACTCGTGGATCGCGCTGGCGCTCGGCTACCTCTCGCACGTCGCCGTCGACGGCGCGCTGCATCCGCTGGTCAATCGGCTGGCGCGCGCGCGCGCAGCGACGCGCGGCTCGACCGACGGCGCCGAGCATCGCGAGGTGGAGAAATTCCAGAGCATCCTGTTTCACGAGCGGCGCTTCGGGCGCGACCTCATGGGCTCGGAGCCGCTGGTGCGCTACATCGACGTCGGCGCGGGCGAGCTGCTCGCCGACGAGGAGCTGCGCCGCGCGCTCGACGGCGTGCTGCGCGCCGCCACCGGCGAGTCGCCGCGCGAGGGACGCTGGCGCGCGTGGGCGGCGGGCTACCGGCAGTACACGCGCGTGCTCGGCTCGCCGCTCGGCAAGCTGCCCGCGCCGCCGGCGGCCAAGGCGCGCGAGCGCGCGGCGCTGTACGAGGACGTGGCGTTCGAGCGCGAGTACGCCGGCGCCGTCGAGCGCTCGCGCCGCTACGTGGCCGCCGGGCTGTCGGCGCTCGAGAGCGGCGCGCTCGACGAGCGCTTCTTCGGCGCCGTGCCCGAAGGCTCGATCGACGACTGACGCTCCGGCGGCCGGCTACCCGCTGGTCAGTGCAGCGGGCCGCCGGGAATCGGCGCGGCCGGCGACGTGGACGAGCCGGTGCCGGGAACGCCGGTGGCGGTCGACGGCAAATTGCCGCTCGAGGGAACGCCGGTCGTCGTCGACGGAATGCCGCTCGTCGTCGACGGCAAATTGCCGGTGGTCGACGGGACCTCGCCGGTGGTCGACGTGCCCGCGCCCGGCAGCGTCGAGGTGCCGCCCGGCAGCGCGCCCGGCGTCGATGAGAACGGGCTCGAGCTCGAGCTGGACGAGCTGGGCGTCGACGGGCCGAGCGGGTTGATGGTGCCGCTCGAGGTCGTGCCGCCGAGCGGCGGCGTGGCCTCGGTGCCCATCGCGCCGCTCGTGCCGCTCGGGCTCGTGCTGGTGCCGAGGCCGCTCGTCCCCGTCGAGCCGGGCACGTTCTGGCTCGGCAGTCCCGACTGATTCGTCGAGGAGCCGGGCAGCGTCCCAGTCGAGGAGCCGGGCAGCGTCGAGCCGCTCGGCAGCCCACCGACGGTGCCGCCGCCCGTCGAGAGCCCGCCCGTCGAGCCGGGCGCGGAGCTCGCCCCCGGCGACGCCGTCTGCGCGAACACCGGCGCGGCGATCGCCGTCGCCGCCGCCAATCCGAAGATTTCGATGATCCGTTTCATGCGCCAAGATCGATGCAGCGCGCGTACCGGAATCAACCGAGCCCGATCGCCTCGTAGATCAGCCCCCAGCGGATCCCCCGATCGGACACCAGGCAGCCGCTCGCACCGGCGCGCGCGAGCACGCGCTCGAGGATCACCGCGCCGGCGTAGATGACGTCGGCGCGCTTGGGGTCGAGGCCGGGCGTGCGCTTGCGATCGGCGACTGGCGTCTCGCCCAGCGCGCGCACCGTCTCGGCCAGCCATTTCCCGTCGAGGATCGAGCCGTGGACGCGATCGCCGTCGTAGGTAGTGAGCCGCTGCGCCATGGCCGCGAGCGTGGTGACCGTGCCGGCGATGCCGACCAGCGTGCCGCGCGGCGGCGGCGCCTCGTCGAGCGCGCGCTCGATCGCCGCGTGCAGCGCGGCGCGCTCGTCGGCGAGCGGCGGGTCGTGGTGCAAGAGCCGCTCGGTGAGCCGCACCGAGCCGATCGGCAGGCTGACCACGCGCTCGACCTCGCGCTCGCCGACCAGCAGCTCCGTCGAGCCGCCGCCGATGTCGAGCACCGTGCGCGCGCCGCGCAGCTCGGGGAACGACGCGTTGACCGCGCGCCACGAGAGCCGCGCCTCGCGCTCGCCGTCGATTACCTGAAACCGCCCGCCGACGCGTCCCAGCCGAGCGGTCGCCTCGTTGACGAACAGGTGGCCGTTCGACGCGCGGCGGATCGCCTCGGTGCCGACCGCCATCACGTGCGCGCAGCCGAGCTCGCCGATGCGCGCCACGTACCCGTCGAGCGTGGCGAGCGCGCGCGCGATCGCCCGCGGCTGGAGCGCGCCGCTGGCGTCGAGTCCTTCGCCGAGCCGCACGATCTCCGCGCGATCCTCGACTGCGGCAATTTGCCCGTCTTCGAAATCGGCGACCAGCAGCAGCAGCGTGTTGGTGCCGCAGTCGATCGCCGCGAGGCGCATCACTTGCCGCCGAGCGACGGGCTCCACGCCGGCGACGACGCCTGGCCGCGGTACACCTGCTTCTCGGTGCGCCCGTCGGCGGTCGAGATCCACAGGCCGCCGCGCGACGACTCGTAGGCGATCGCGCGGCCGTTCGGCGCCCACGTCGGGCTCTGGTTCGAGCCGTGGCCCTCGGTGATGCGCACCATCTCGCCCGAGTCGACGTTGACAGTGAAGATGTCGTAGGCCAGCTTCTCGTCGCGCGCGGTGAAGGCGACCAGCGGCGGCGAGTCCTTGCGCGGGATCCACTTCGGCGTCTGGTTGTAGTTTCCGCGGCGCGTGACTTTTTGCTGGCCGCTGCCGTCGGCGCCCATCACCCAGATCTGCGGCGAGCCGTGGCGGTCGCTGACGAACGCGATGCGCGAGCCGTCGGGCGACCACGACGGCGAGGTGTCGATGAAGCCGGGCGTGTTGGTGAGCCGCTTCAAGATCGCGCCCGCGCGATCGAGTAGATAAATTTCCGAGTTGCCGTCTTGCGACAGCGTCGCGGCGATGCGCGAGCCGTCGGGCGAGAACGAGGCGCCCATGTTGAGGCCGGGCCGCGTCGAGATCGCGCGCGGGCGCCCGCCCGACGACGGCATCAGGTAGATGTCGGGCTTGCCGGCGAGGAAGCTGGTGAACGCCAGCTCCGCGCCCGTCGGCGACCACGCGGGCAAGAGATTTTGCGACGAGTGCGTGAGCGCGTGCGCGCCGCCGCCGTCCCAATCCATCACGAACAGGTCGCGCCGCCGCGGGCCCGCCGGCGACGAGAAGGCGATGCGCGAGTTGAAGAACGAATCCTCGCCGGTGAAGTAGCGCACCACCTCGCCCGCCCACTGGTGCACGAACAGCCGCGCCATGTCGCGCGAGCCGCGATAGTCTTTCGACAGCACCGGCGCGTCGCCCTTGGTGACCTCGAACAGGCGGAACTCGAACTTCACGTCGTCGCCGTACGGCGTGACGCGCCCCTTGATGACGCCCTCGGCGCCGACGTTGCGCCAGTCCTGCGCGTTGATGGTCAGCCCCTCGGCGGCGAGGTTCGCCAGGTACGCCTTGGGATCGACCACCTTGAAGTAGCCCGACATCGCGAGATCGTTTCCCGCGACGTCGGCGGCCATCTGCGTGGTGTCGCGCGGCTCGCCGAGCGGCACCGGCACCGCCAGCTTGTAGAGATCGCGGCCGCCGGCGTTGATGCGGAACTTGATCGCGTCGTCGCCGGATGCCGGGCCGGGGGCCTGCGCGCGCGAGGGCCAGGCCGACGCCAGGATGAGCGCGCAGCCGAACGCCGCGCCTCCGACGGTGACGATGATCTTTTTCGTGCGGTGCAGCATGGCACCCCTTTACGTTCGCAATTTATTGTTTCGAGAAGACCGGGCACAGCCGCCCGCGCGCCGCCGCCTTGGCGAAGCGATCGGGCGGCGGCGGAACTTTTTTTGTCGTCGAGAGCGTGGCCTCCAGCGACGAGTCGAACTGGCTGTTGCCGCTCTTCTGCGTGAACTCGTAGTGCGTGAGCGCGCCCGACGCGTCGATGGTGAGGCAGACCTCCGCCGACAATTTCGCCAGCTCGGAGTCCTTGATCGTCGTCGGCACCTGCCACGCGGTGCCGATCTGATCGATCAGCGACAGGATGTACGGATCGCCCTTCGCCTCCGTCGCCGTGCCCGCCTTCGAGCCGGTCGGCGAGCCTTCGCCCGTCGTGTCCACGCCCTCCGGCTGATCGGTGAGGTTCTTGAACATCTCCGCGTGCGTGTTCTTCAGCGGATCGGTTTTATCCGGCGGCTTCTCTTCTTTGTCGAGATGCGGCAGCGCCTTCGCGTCGGTGGCGATCTTCAGCCCCGTCGGTGGGCCGACCGATTTCACCTGGCCGATCTTGTGCGGCAGAAACGACAGGTCGCGCGGCTTGCCGAATTTCACCAGCTGCGCGTCGACGAACGCGCCCGGCCCGAGCGGCGGCGCGCTGTTGGCCTGCGCGCGCGCGATCCAGAAAAACAGCAGCACGCCGAAGTGGAGCGCCGCGGTCAGCACGATTCCCCCGACGACGAACGGGGTGGAGTTGCGGCGCGGCGCGTGCGGCGAGAGCGACATGATCACTTCAACGGATCGGTCACCAGGCCGATCTTCGTCCCGCCGTTTTGCGACAGGGCCGCCATCACCTTCACCACGTCGGCGTAGGGGAGCGACTGATCGGCGTGCACGTAGACCTCGTTCTCCGCCTGCAATTTGGCGTTGCCCTTGAGCGCGGCCACGAACTCGTCGCCGAAGTGGAACGGCGTCTTGACGATGTAGACGATGCCGTTCGCGTGAAAGTCGAGCGGCACGGTCACGATCAACTTTCCCTCGGCGGTCTGGATCGCCGGCGCGTCGGCCTTGGGCAGCGTCACCGGCACGCCGGTCTGCAGCATCGGCGCGGCGACCATGAAGATGATCAGCAGCACCAGCATCACGTCGACCATCGGCGTGACGTTGATCTCCGAGAGCATCCCACCGCTGCCGCCTCCCGTCGACATCCCCATCGGCGTTACCTCAAGAAGTGGCGCTTCACGATGTTGAGAAAGTCGTTGGCGAAGGAGTCCATCTCCGCCGACAGCACCTTTATCTTGCGCGCAAAAAAGTTGTACGCCATGACGGCCGGCACCGCGGCGATCAGGCCGATGGCGGTGGTGCCGAGCGCCTCGGCGATGCCCGGCGCGACGGTGGCGAGGTTGGCCGAGCCCTGGTTGGCGATGTGGTGGAACGCGTCGATGATGCCGACGACGGTGCCGAACAGGCCGATGAACGGCGCCGCGCTTCCGACGGTGGCGAGGAACGGCACCATCGACTCGAGGTGCGTGTTCTCGCTGGTGGCCGCGCGGTGCAGCGCGCGCTCGATATTCTCGAGATCGCCCCCGGTCTCGTGGATGCTGCCCGAGCGGTACGCGCCGTCCTGCTGCTGCTGATCCTTCGCCTTCTGCAGCTTCGACAGCTCGACGTAGCCGGCCTTGAACATGTACGCGATCGGCGAGCGGCGGCGGCGCTCGGCGTCTTGATAGACCTCGTCGAGCCGCTTGGCCTGCCAGAACTGCTCGAGGAACTTGATCGACTCGTTCTGCGCGCGCGACAGGTAGAACCATTTGTAGCCGATCACGTACCAGCCGATGATCGACAGGCACACGAGCAGGAACAGGACTCCGCGCACCATGCCCGACGCGCCGAGGAGGAGCTGCAGCAGGTCGAAGTTGCCGGCGTCGGGAGCGGCGATGAGAGCGGCCATCGTGCGAATTGGGTAGCACGCTCCCGTCGGTGTTACAAGCGCCCGTGTTGCAAAGCGCGGCGCGCGTGTTACCGTCGCTCACGTGAGGCGGAGGTTGCTCGCGTCCGGCGCGGCGTCGATGTTCGCGTGCGCGCTCGCGTGCGCCGGGTGCTCGGACGGCACCGACGGCGCGATCAGCGTGCGCTGGCGCATCGTCGATCTCACCACCGGCGCCAACTACGATCCGCGCTTGCAGGTGTTTCCCGCCGGCGCGCTCGACGCCGCGGGCGTGCCGTTTCCGCCCGGCTCGTGCGGCTGCCTGGCCGACGGCACGCCGGGCGGCTGCGCGGGCTCGGGGCCGGGTTGGGAGATCGATCTGGTGCGGCTGCTGATCGTCGATCCGGAAGATCCGACCGTGGTCCCGATCGATCCGGAGAAGGCGAAATTTTTGTGCAACCAGCGCGAGGCGACGACGCCGTTCCAGATCAAGCCGGGACGGTACGCGCTGTCGCTGGCGTCGTTCACCGTCGCCGGCGGCGTCGAGACGCGCACCGGCGCCACGCCGGCGCCGACGGTGCGCACCATCAAGCAGGCCGAGATCGTCAACCTCGACGTGGTCGAGATCGGCGTCCATTCCATCCCGTAGCAGCGACGGTACTCGACGGCGGCAGCCTTGAAGCGCGCGCGCCGGGCGCTATTTACACGTTGTGGTGAAAGCGCGGCGTCGAGCGTGGATCGGGTTGAGACCGTCGCCGGTGGTGGCGGGAATCCTGGTGGCCCTGGTCGCCAGCTACGTGTTGTTCACCGTCGGGCCGCTCGGCGGCTTCGCGCGCGCGCACCTGGCGCTCGTGCCGGGGCGGCTGGCGCGGCAGCCGTGGACCGTCTTGTCGAGCGCGTTTTTGCACGCGAGCTTCGGCGCGCTGGTGTCGAGCGCGCTCGGCCTGTGGTTCTTCGGCGGGCCGCTCGGCGACGGGGTCGGCGCGCGGCGCCTCCTGGTGGTGCTCATCGGCGCGACGGTGGCGGGCTCGCTCGCCTCGGCGCTGCTCGCGTTCAAGCTGGCGCCCAACGCGGTGCTGGTCGGCGCCGCTCCCGCTACGATGGCCGCGATCGCCGGTTTCGGCGCGGTTTACGGCAGCTCGCCGGTGCGCCTGTTCGGCGTCTCCGAGCTCAAGGCGTCGACGTGCGCGATCGCGTTCCTGATCCTCAGCGGCGTGCTCTATCTAATGAGCGGCGATCTGCTCGGGCTGGCCGGCGCGGCGGCGGGCGCGGCGGTGGGCGCGGCGTCGACGCTCAAGATCGACATCGCGTTTCTGCGCCAGCCGCTGGCCAAGCTCCGCCGCTGGCGCATCCGCCGCCGCTACCGCGTGATCCCCGGCGGCCGCGACACGCGCCGCTTCCAGAATTGAACACGTTCAAAAATCACCGCGCCGCGACGCCGCCGATTTGAACATGTTCAAAAAAGAAGCGCGCCCGCGCGGCCGTATCTTGAACTAAGATACCCGCGTGAACCGTCCAGCCCCGCCTCCCGACGATCCGGCGCTGACCACCATCTTCGATGGCGGGCGGCCCACCGTTCGCCACCTGCGCAAGAGCAAGATCGTGGTGCTGAGCGGACCCGAGAGCGGACGCGAGGTGGAGATCGGCAAGCCGCGCGTCACCGGCGGGCGCTCGATGATCAACGACCTGGTGCTCTCGGACAAGGCGATCTCGGGGACGCACTTCGAGATCGTCGCCGCCGACGACGGCTACCGGCTGCGCGATCTCGACTCGACCAACGGGCTCTACTGCGGCGATCTGCGCGTGCGCGACATCTACCTGAAGCCCGGTCTGCAATTTCGCGTCGGGCACTCGGAGCTGCGCTTTCAGCCGACGTCGGAGATCGTCGAGATCGCGCTGTCGAAGCGCGACAGCTTCGAGGAGGTGATCGGCGCGTCGGTGAACATGCGCGAGATCTTCGCCACGCTCGAGAAGGTCGCGCCGTCGGAGCTGACGGTGATGGTCACCGGCGAGACCGGCACGGGCAAGGAGATGATCGCGCGCGGCATCCACCAGGCGTCGACGCGCAAGTCGAAGCCGTTCGTGGTGCTCGACTGCGGCGCGATCCCGAAGGACCTGATCGAGTCGACGCTGTTCGGACACGAGAAGGGATCGTTCACCGGCGCGGTCGGGCAGCACCACGGCTGCTTCGAGCAGGCGCACGGCGGGACGATTTTTCTCGACGAGATCGGCGAGCTCGACATCAATTTGCAGCCGAAGCTCTTGCGCGTGCTCGAGAACCGCGAGCTCAAGCGCGTCGGCGGCGATCGGCTGATCAAGATCGACGTGCGCGTGATCGCGGCGACCAACCGCGATCTGCGCGCGATGGTGAACACCGGCACGTTTCGCGAGGACCTGTACTTTCGTCTCTCGGTGATTCACGTCGAGCTGCCGCCGCTGCGCGAGCGCAAGGAGGACATCGCGGCGCTGGCCGACGTGTTCCTGCGCGAGATCGGCGGGCGGCGCAACATGGCGATGGCGTTCGCCGCCGACGCTGTGCAGCTCCTACAGGGACATTCGTGGCCGGGGAACGTGCGCGAGCTGAAGAACGTGGTCGAGCGCGCGGCGTCGCTGTCCGAGGGCGCGGTGGTCACGCGCAAGGAGCTGATGTTCAACCGCGACGGGGGAACGCCCGCGCGCGCGGGCGGCGGCGAGGCGGTGAGCGTGCAGCCGCTCGAGCCGGGCCTCGATTTCAAGGAGGCCAAGCAGCGCATCGTCGACGCGTTCGAGCTGCAGTATCTGAAGGCGCTGCTCGAGCGGCACGAGGGCAACATCACGCGCTCGGCGCAAGAGGCGGGGCTCACGCGCTATCATTTGCGTGAGCTGCTCAAGCGGCACGGTTTGACGAACGCTCGCGAGTAGCGCGGACGCGCCGCGCGGCGATCAGTGCTGCGCGGGGTTGCGGGCGGGGACCGGCGGCTTGCGCGGCGGCTGAACCGGCGTCGCCGGGCGCGCGGGCGGCGTGTAGTGCTGCGTCGGCTGCGCGGGCGGCGGGTTGTAGTGCTGCGCCGGCTGCGCGGGCGGCGGATTGTAATGCTGCGCCGGCTGCGCGGGCGGCGGGTTGTAGTGCTGCGGCGGCTGCGCCGGATTTTGCGGCGGCGGATTGTAGTGCTGCGCCGGCTGCGCGGGCGGCGGATTGTAGTGCTGCGGCGGCTGCGCCGGATTTTGCGGCGGCGGCGTGTAGCGCGCGGGCGGCACGTTGGTCTCGCCGTGCGGCTGATACGGCGTCGGCGCGTACGGGCGATTTCCGCCCGGCGGAACGTTCCCGCCCGGCGGCGGAACGCGATTGCCCGGCACGAACCCGCCCGGCCTCGTCGGCGGCGGTACCACGCGATTGCCACCCGGCGGCGCCGTCGGCGCTCCCGGCGGCGGCGCGACGAAGCGCGGCTGCGCCGACGGCGCGGGCACGATCACGCCCGGCCGCGAGCCCGGCGGCGGCGGCACGAACGCGCCGCGCGGCCCCGACGGCGGCGGCCCGATCACGACGCCCGGCCGCGGAATCGGCCGCGAGATCGGCCCCACGTACGTCCGCGGCGGCGGCACGAACACGCGGCCCGGCTCGCGCCAGTGCCCGCTCACGTACACCACCACGCCGCCGCGATTTTCATAGTACGGCTCGCACCAGCCCCAGCCCGAGTGCGGCGGCGAGCTCCAGTGGCCGCGACGCCACGCCCATCCGCCGTCCCAGTTCCAGAACCCGGGGATCCACACCGCGCCCCAATACGGCGCGACGCCCTGGTCCTCGTAGATGATCGGCGGCGGCGTCGACTCGACGAACACCGGCTGCGGCTCGGCGTCCGGCTCGACCCACGTGTTGGTGTCGACCGCGTCCTGATACGGCTGCTGATCCGGCGGCGGCTGGTACTGCGTGTCCGGCGGCGGATAGAACGGCTGCTGCGGCGGCGGT
>DASREC010000565.1:0-10091 GCA_035652295.1 Polyangia bacterium | reverse complement strand
CGCGCGCGTGGAGAAGACCGAGCTCAAGCTGCTCGAGCACTCGCTCGAGATCTGGAGCGCGATGCTCAAGGCGGCGGGCGGAAAGTCGTTCAGCGAGCTGCTCGGCGACGGCCAGCCGCGGCGCTGGGCCGCGGAGCTTCTGCGCTGGGCGGTCGGCCGCTCGCCGCACACGCTGCCGGCGATCGTGCTGGCGATGGTGGAGAAGATCCCGGCGCTCATGCCCGAGGCGCAGCGGCGCGCGATCGAGCTGGGCCAGGCGCTGAGGAGCGAGCTGTCGGCGCGGCTCGGCTCGCACGGCGTCATGCTCTATCCGCCGTACGCGTCGTGCGCGCCGCCGCACTACAAGCCGCTCATGCCGCCGTTCAACTGGGTCTACACCGCCATCTTCAACGTGCTCGAGCTGCCGGTGACGCAGGTGCCGCTCGGCTTGAACGCCGACGGCGTGCCGCTCGGCGTGCAGGTGGCGGCGTCGCACGGCAACGATCACCTGACGATCGCGGTGGCGCTCGAGCTCGAGCGGCAGTTCGGCGGCTGGGTGCCGCCGCCGAACTAGCAGGCGCGCGCATCTCGACGGCGGAGGTTGCCGATGGGCGACGAGGTGTCGGGCGGCCGCTGCTGCAAGCCGTACCTCGCGGACGAGCCGTTCGCGTTCACGCCCGAATATACCGGGGCGTCAATCGATTACATGTTGAATGGAATGAATGAGCTGGTTTTCAAAGGATTGATCCCCGCGGATTCCCAATCTACCGTCGGTGCCGGCCGATTTCACCTTCATGAGTAGATTGCAATGGGGGGGGATTCGGTATTGACGTCATTGGGGGCAAACGGCAATTGGCACCGCATGGTGCCGCCGTCGGTCTACGCCTGAGACGCGCGCACGTGCTCGAGCTGCTCGTCGAGCGTGTCGAGCTCGCGCTGCCACCACGCGTACTCGGTGAACGCGGGGAAGGTGCGCTGGAACGCCGGGTCGTCGAAGCGCTGCGCGATCCACGCGGCGTAGCGCAGGATGCGCAGCGCCCGCAGCGGCTCGACCAGGCGCAGCGCGCGGCGATCGAACGCGCGCATGGTCTCGTAGCCGTCGGCGGCGGCCTCGCGCTGGCGCAGCGCCTCGGCGTCGCGGCCGGGCGCGAGCAGCCAGAGATCCTGCACCGCGGGCCCGGCGAGGAAGTCGTCGAAGTCGAGGAAGAACGGTCCTTGCGCGCCCCACAGCAGGTTGCCGAGGTGGCAGTCGCCGTGCAGCCGGATCGGCTCGCCGCCGAGACGCTCGAGCGCCGCGCCGCACTCGGCGACGAGCTTGTCGCCGGTCGCGACGAAGCGCGCGCGCAGCTCCTCGGGCAAAAATTTTCCGCCGGCCAATAGCCGCACGCTCGCCGCGCCGTAGGTCTCGGCGTCGAGCCGCGGCCGCTCGGGCGCCGCGCGCCGCGCGCCGACCAGGTGCAGCCGCGCGATCAGCCGCCCGAGCCGCTCCATCTGCTCGTCGCTCAGCTCCTCGGGCACGCGACCGCGCGCCTTGGGAAACACCGCGTACAGCAGCCCGCCGTCCTCGGTCGCGCTCTCGCGCAGCGTCTCTCCGCCGAGCACCATCGGCGGCACCACCGGCAGATCCTCCTCCGCCAGCTCCCGCAAGAACGCGTGCTCCTCGAGAATCGCCGCGCGCGACCAGCGCCCCGGCCGATAGAACTTCACCACCAGCCGCGTCTCGTCCTCCAGCTCCACTTCATAGACGCGATTCTCGAGGCTGTTGAGCGCCAGCGCGTAGCCGGTCGCGCGCCGCCCGTCGACCTCGACCGCCTCGAGCACGCGCTCGGGCGTCAAGGCGAAGAACGATCGGTCGGCCGCCAGGCGTCGCTCAGTAGTTGATGAAGTAGAGGCCCGCCGTCGCGTTGTCGGGCGCGAGCGCAAAGAAGCGGCGGTTGAAGATCGGGCCGATCTCGGAGACCTTGTCGAGCGTGACCGGCGTGATGCCGACGTCGATCAGCGTCGGGAACAGCCGCAGCGTCCCGACGTAGTTGATGGCATTGTCGCTCCAGGTCGCGTTGTCGGCGAACGCCAGCACGTAGCTGTCGTCGGAGAACGAGAACGTCCCCGAGTGAACGTTCTGCGCCAGCACCGCCTCCGGCGCGCCGAGCTTGGGCCCGAACGCGAGCGGCCCGGTGATCGCGCGGCCGCCGTTGATCAGCCGCTTCGCGTTGCTCTTGCTGAAGTCGCGCGTCGCGTTCGTCAGGTTGGCGAACACCGGCGGCACCACCACCGGCGCGAAGTCTACCGGCCCGTAGCTCTTGCCGTGCGTCGGCGCGCCGATCGGCGCGGGGAAGCCTTGGAGCACCTCGCCGTTGGCCGCGCCGGTGCCCATGAGCACGGCGTTGGTGCCGTCGAGGTTGGCGACGAAGAGGTCACCCGCGTCGCCGCTCTGATTGACGTTGTCGAGGAAGATGAGCTGGTCCTTGAAGAAGCTGATGGTGCTCGTCGACACGCGCTGACCGACGAGCTGCGGCGGCGCGGTCGAGCCGAGGCGCTGGTGATACATGATGCCGTGGCCGTTCTCGCTGTCGACCTTCTGGAAGAAGTAGATGTGCTCGCCGTCGGGGCTGAAGATCATCGGGCCGAGGATGTCGGCGGTCGCGGGCGGCAGCGCGTTGATCTCCGGCTGCAGCTTCGGCAGCACGTGCACCGAGCGATCGAGCCCGACGTAGGCGATCGGTCCGAGGCGCCGCGGCCCCGGCGAGAACGCGGCCACGCCGTGCGCCAGCAGGATGAACGACTTGTCGCGCAGGTCGTAGTACATGAGGTCGCCGTTGGCGCGCTCGTAGATGAGCGAGTGGCCGTCGGCGAGCAGCGTGGCCTGCACCGTGTGCGTGTCGATCAGCGACGGCTTGGCGCCCGCCGCCGCCGTGGTCAGGTTGACGACGTAGAGGCCTTGCACCGACGGCTGGCCCGCCACCGTCGAGGCGGTGGAGTTCTCGAACACCATGGTGTCGTCGGGCGCCATCAGCTCGAAGTAGGAGAACGCGCCGGCGCCGAGGTCGAACACGTCCTTGCCCTGCTGCACGTCGACCACGTGCAGATCGGCGCTCTGCACCACGTTGGGCGGCAGCACGCCGACGATGAAGTAGTGCCCCGACGGCGAGAAGAAGCCGATCTGGTTGAGCGACACGTCGTCGAGGCCGTTCGGGATCGCGGTGACCGGCGTGCCCATGTGAAAGTCGGGGAACGTGATCGGCGCGAAGTTGAGCGAGAAGCTGGTCGCGCCCTTGGGCGCCATGTACATCGCCCACAGCCCGTCGGGCGTGAACGCGTAGCCGCCGGCCGGCACCTTGGTGGCGAGCGTGAAGTCGGCGCCGTAGAGATCGGCGACGTGCAGCTCGCCGTGCGCCGGGTGCTCGTTGCCGTCGGCGTCGGTCATGCCCTGCGACGGGCGCGACAGGTACATCGCCAGGTCGGCGCCGCGCGTCGACAGGCAGCACGCGGGCGCGCTCGGGCCGATGTGCGTCGTCTGCACCGAGATGGAGAAGTCGGCGCCGGCGTCGAAGAGGAAGTTCTGCGAGTTGTCGCCGCAGCCGGCGATGGGGCCGAGCGTCGCGAGCGACAGTACGAGGATTCGTCGAAGCATCGAAGTTTCTCCGCTCACGGGACCGACGTCCAATTGGCGATCAGCGACGCGGTGTTGGGCGTGCCCCAGCCGGTCACGAGATCGTAGCCGACCACGGCGTTGTAGCCCTGCGTCGCCGGGCCCGCGTTTCCGCCGCTGACGATGTCGTTGAACACCGCCGGCCCGCCGCCCTGCTGCTGCTCGCCGAGCGCGTAGAGATGCTCGGCGCCGTTGGAGATGCCGGTGCCGCCCTGGCTCTGATCGATCAGCGCCCAGATGCCGGCCCACGTCGGCGCGGCGGCGCTGGTGCCCTGGCTCGGGAACACCTGGCCCTGCGCGAACGTCGACACGCCGGGATCGCCCGCCATCGCCGCGACGTCGGGGACGTCACGCACGCCGTCGTTCGGGAACGGACCGACGCCGAGTTGGAAATCCGGCTTGGCGATGATCTCGCTCTCGCCGCCGCCCGAGCCGCCCCAGCCGATCTCGGTCACGCCCGAGAGCGATGTGCCGCCGACGCCGAGCACGTACGGGCTCGCCGAAGGCCAGTCGACCGACAGCACCTTGTTGCCGCGGCCGTCGCGGCACGCGTCGGTGCCGTTGTCGCCCGACGCCGAGAACCACTGCTGGCCTTCCGCCTTGGCCTGCTGGAAGAGCTGGTTGAGCGTGAGCACCTCGGAGTCGGCCACGCGATCGCACGAGCCGAAGCTGAGCGACGCCGAGTGCGCGTTGGGCACGTTGTTGATCACGAACTCGATGCCGTCGGCGAACAGGCCGCCGCCGTTCTGCGCGGTGAACACGTGCACCACGCTCGCGCGCGGCGCCACGCCGAGCACCATGTCGATGTCGAGCAGGTTCTCGCCGTACTCGTTGTTCGAGAGGTTGTCGTTGTCGCGGTTGGGCCCGCCGACGAAGACCTGCGTGTACTGCGCCGTGCGCGTGGTGCCGTAGAGCGTATTGAGCTTGAACTTTTTAATGAAGCCGTCGACGTCCATCACCGGGTCGGGCGGGAAGCCGGTGCCGAGCACCGCCACCGTCTGGCCTTCGCCTTTTTGCGTGACCGCGGCGGTGTTGTAGAGCGCCTGGATGTCGACGGGGTCGAGGCCGCCGTTGGTGCGCTGCGGAGTCGGGATCGTCGGCTGCTTGCTCTCGAGGCGGTGCGAGAACCAGCGGCCCGCGGTGTCGAGGCCGACCAGCGCCTGCACCGTGCCGCCGATCGTCGGCCAGCCGGTGAGCTCGGCGGTGGGCGAGCGGAACTCGCCGTACTGATCGCGGTACATGCGCAGCCGCGTGCCGAGCGCCTGCTCGATGACCTCGGCCGAGCCGCGCACGATCAGCGTGGCGCGGCTGGGCGAGCGGCGCACCACCTCGAGCCCGCTCGCCTGCGCCCAGTCGATGATGCGCTGGTAATCCTCGACGGTGGCGCCGAACTCGTCGGCGTACTGCGCCGGCGTGTAGAACTGGCGGTAGCGCGAGCTGCCGCGATCGCCCTGCGCGCGCATGACCTCGGCGAGCCGCTCGGGCTGGCGCAGCTTGAACGACAGCACCAACTCGAGGATCTCGGCGCGATCCGACGGGCCGACGTCGACGGCGCCGACGATGCGTCCCGGTTGGTGGAAGGCGACGGCGGGCGGCGGCGTCGTCGGATTGCACGCCGCGGCGGTGAGCGCGAACGCGAGCACGGAGGTGATGCGCATCATGGGCGTTCCCCTTCGAAGTGGCGGCACTGTATCAGAACGGCGAGCGCGTCTACAACATGCTCGCGCAAGCTGCTTCTCGACGAGCTTTGCTCAGCGGGCGAGGCTGGGGAAGACCGGGCAGCCGTGCGGGAAGGGGCGCGCGTGATCGGTCGGACCGGAGGCCGCCGGCGCGGGGTCGCGGCAGACCTCGCTCTCGTCGCACGCCACCAGCCGGTCGATCGCCGCATTCCTGGTCACCGCCACCGGTCGATTGAAGTGCGGGCAGTGGACGGTGAGTTTCAGCAATTCCGACCGGCGCATGACAGCGACGATAACACGATCAGATCATGCGCGTGCGCAGGTCGCGGACCGTGTCGTCGAGCGTCTCGCCGGGATCGCGCTGTTCAAAACCGAGCTCGCGCTGCGCCTTGGACGAGTCGCAGTACCAGAAGACCTGGCTCATCTCGACGGAGATGCGCTCGACGGGCGACGGCTTGTCGAAAAATTTGAACGCGTGTTCAAAAAAAGTCGCGGCGCCGCGCGCGACGCGATCGGGGATCTTGACGCGCGGGCCGCGCACCTTGGACGTGCGCTCGAGGCGTCCGAAGAACTCGGCGCAGGTCCAGTTGGGGCCGCCGAGGAGGTAGCGCTCGCCGGCGCGCCCGCGCTCCATCGCCTCGACGGTGGCGGCGGCGGCGTCGCGCGCGTCGACGAAGTTGACGCCGCCCGGCGGCACGATCGGGATCTCCTTGCGCAGGAACTTCTTGACGTCGCCCGTCGAGGAGTCGCGCAGATCGCCGGGGCCGAGCAGCAGGCTCGGGTTCACGACTACGAGGTCGAGGCCGAGCGTGGACGCGAGATCGAGCGCCAGCTTCTCCTGGTAGATCTTCGAGAGGTAGTAGGGCCAGCCGGAGACGATCTCGGTCGGGTAGGGCGCGGTCTCGTCGAGGATCGGCTCGGGCGTGCGCGACACCGCGATCGTGCCCGAGGTCGACGACAGCACCACGCGCCGCACCGCCGCCTTCGCCGCGGCCTCGAGCACGCGCCGCGTGCCGTCGACGTGTACGCGCATCATGCGCTGGCCGTCGTCGGGCGAGCGCGAGACGAACCCGGCCAGGTGGTAGACGCGATCGACGCCGTCGAGCGCGCGCGCGAGCGGCGTCGAGCCTTCCAGATCGCGCGTCACGTCGCCCTGCACGATCTCGGCGCCAAGCGCCTCCAGATCCGCCGCCGCGCCGCGCGAGAGCACGCGGACTTTTTCGCCGCGCTCGACGAGCCGCCGCACCACGTGCGCGCCGAGAAATCCCGTGCCGCCGGTGACCAGCGCGAGGCTCATGCGTCGTCACCGTCGCGCGCGATCGCGCTCGCCATGACCGACGCGGGATCCTGCACCATCACGCTCGACGCCGTGAGCCGCTCCGCCGACGCCGGCGGAACGTCGCCGCGGTTCGGGCTGCCCTTCGGCGCCAGCCGCCGCACCGCGCGCTCGACGATGCGCGACGCCTCGCGATACGCGTCCGAGCGCGGCGACCCCGCGGTCGCCAGCTTGAGCTGGTCGTAGCGGATGAGCGGCCCGATGTGCGCCGCGATGTCGCGGTTCTTCGGGAGCAGGCTCCCCTTGGGCAGCGCGTCGTGCGTCCCCTCGAGGTACATCGGCAGCACGTCGACCTGGTTCGTGAGCGCGAGGTAGCCGAGCGACGGCTTGAAGTCGACCATCACCCCCGTCGTCGAGCGCGTGCCCTCGGGGAAGATGAGCAGGATGTAGCCCTGCTTGATCACCTCGGACGCGAGCCGCAGCGATTCGCGCAGCGAGCCGTGGCGATCCATCGGCACCAGGTTGGTGAAGTTCTCGAAGTAGGCGCGCTTGATCGGATCCTCGAAGAAATAGTCTTTGGCCGCGAGCGCGACCAGGTGCGGGCCCCAATCGCCGAGCGCGTGCTTGACGAGCCCCATGTCGAGGTGCGACGCGTGATTCGCCGCGACGAGGAACGACGACGACTGCGGCAGGTACGCGCGCCCGGTGACGCGCGTGTGGAACAGCCGCTCGTAGGTCATGCGCTGCGCCCACGTCAGCGCCGCCGAGCCGATCTCCGCCACCGCGCGCGGCACCTTGATCTCCTCGGCGTCGCCCGAGACCTCCTGCGGCTTCGGCTTCGCCGCTTTTTTCCGCCTGGCGGCGTTTCCGCCCCACGTCACCACCAGCTTCTCGAAATCGTCGACGGTGGCGACGCCTGTGAGGTCGGCGTTCTCCGGCACCGCCACGCCCGCCGCCTCCAGCGCCACGCCCAGCTCGGTGTACATGAGCGAGTCGAAGCCGAGCTCCTCCATGCGCTGCGCGCCGTAGATCTTCTCGCGCGGCTTGTTCGACACCGTCGAGAGCACGTCGTAGATCCACGCGTGGTCGCCGGCCGGCGCGTCGCGGCGCGCGCTCTCGGCCTTCTTCTTGAGCCGCTCGAGCTTGAGCAGCTCCTCGACCACCAGCTTGCGCTTCACCTTGCGCGTCGACGTCTTCGGCAGCTCCACGTCGGTGAGCTGGACGATCTTGACGCGCTTGTGCAGCGGCAATTTCACCGAGACGTTCTTGACGTGCTCGCCGACGCGCGCGCGCACCTCCTCGCGCGAGAGCTCCTTGGACGCCGACGACTCGTAGTCGGGCACGATCATCGACGCCACGGTCTCCGAGCCGCCGTCCTCCGGCAGCCCGACGATCGACAGCTCCTTTATATAGGGCGTGTCGCGGTACAGCTCCTCCAGCTCGTCGGGGTAGACGTTCTCGCCGTTCGAGCCGAGGATCATCTCCTTCTTGCGCCCGACGATGTAGAGCCGCTTGTCCTCGTCGAGCCGGCCGAGATCGCCGGTGTGCAGCCAGCCGTCCTTGATCACCTCGCCGGTGGCCTCGCCGTTCTCGAAGTAGCCGAGCATCACGTTCGGCCCCTGCGCGATCACCTCGCCCACGCCGCGCTCGTCGGGGTTTTTGATCTTGACCTCGATGCCCGGCAGCGGCTCGCCGACCGAGCCGACGAGCTGCCGCGTGCCCGGCCGATTGACGGTGAGCACCGGCGACGCCTCGGTGAGGCCGTAGCCTTCGAACAGGTTGAAGCCGAGGCCGCGGAACGCGCGCGCCACGTCGGTCGGCAGCGCCGAGCCGCCCGAGATCAAGAGGCGCAGGCGGCCGCCCATTTTCTGGTGCACCGGCCAGAACAGGAAGCGGCCCCAGTTGGTGACGAGCAGGCCGTCGAGCGCCGGCGGCAAACGATCGCGCAGCTTCTGGCTGCCGTCGACGAGCGCCTCGAACGCACGCAGCGCCCACGGCCCGCGCTCGCGGAGCTGCTCGGTTATTTTGCGGTGCAGCAATTGCCACAGCGCCGGCACGCCCACCATGCCGGTCACGTTTCCCTCGTCGAACGCCGCCTCCAGCGACTCGGCGTTCACCTCGTCGAGGTACGTGATCTGCGCGCCGCGCATGAGCGGCATGAGCAGGCCCGCGGTGAACTCGAACGTGTGGTGCAGCGGCAGGACCGAGAGCAGCCCGTCGTGCTTGTCGATGTCGAACACCGACGCCAGCTTCGACAGCAGCGACGAGAAATTGCGGTGCGACAGCATCACGCCCTTGGGCCGCCCGGTGGTGCCCGAGGTGAAGATGAGCGACGCCAGCTCGTCGGCTTTCGGCTGGTGCACCAGCGCCGCCGCCGCCACGCGCGGCTCGGCCAGCAAGAGCTCGTCGAAGCCGATGCGCTGCACGTCGCTGGCGAGCGCGTCGAGCTTGTCGCGCACCTTGTCGCTCCAGATGAGCGCGCGCGCCTTCGAGTAGCCGAGCAGGTTGGCGACTTCGTCGGCGGTCGACTGCCAATCGACCGGCACCACCGTCGCGCCCGCCTTGAGAATGCCGAAGTAGGTGATGCCCCACTCGGGCCGATTCTCCGAGAGCAGCATCACCTTGTCGCCCGCCTGCACGCCGCGCTCGCGCAGCGCCGCCGCCACGCGCGCCGCCATCTCCTGCAAGTCGGCGTACGTGTAGCGCGCGGGCTCGCCGCCGCCGTCGGGCGCCGGCATCAGCCGCATGGCGGTGCGCGCGCGGTGGTGCTTGGTCGCCGCGTCGAACATCTCGAGCAGGTCGCGGTACGTGTACACCGAGCGCGGCTTGGCGCGGAACTCCTCCTCGAGGTCGGGGAAGATCCACTTCTCGAGGCCCTTCATGTGGACCTCGAGCCACCAGTTGCGCCAGTCGATGGTCTCCGGATCCCACGGCAGCGCCTGCTGGTCGTGCGGCGCGAGGCGCGCGTGCAGCGCGCGCACGTGGTCGCAGCGGAACTCGTACTTGCGCTCGTAGATGAACGGCATGAAGAGCTGGAACAGATCGTTGGTCTGTCCCGCCAGCGTCGAGATCTGCTGCAGCCGATTCTTGGCGTGCTCGGCGAATCCGGCGAGCCGCGGCGCGCCCCACTTGGGCGTGCGCTCGTCGATCCACGTCGAGACGCCGTCGGCCAGGCTCTTCCACAGCGGCGCGGAGGTCTCGTTGAAGCGATCGCGTGACACCGCCACCGGCTCGAGCCGCGCCAGCGCGCGGTTCACCAGCGACGAACCTTCGCCCTTCTGGTTGCGCTCGCGATACCAGCGCCGCTTGTGCAGCCCGAGGAACTCGACCGCGCGCTTCATGTAGAGCGGGTTCACGTCCGAGGAGCCGAGCTGATACACGAGCTGGTTCTCGCCGGCGATGGTCGCCGCGGTCGCCATGATCAACCCGCTCGCGACGAGATCGACCGGCACGATGTCGAGCGTGACGCCGTCGCCCGACGGATAGGTGCGGTGCCCCTTGATCGAGA
>DASREC010000564.1:0-15720 GCA_035652295.1 Polyangia bacterium | reverse complement strand
CTGCACGTGGTCGACGCCGAGGCGCGCTTCCTCGAGCGGCTCAAGGGCGTCACGGATCCCGAGCAGAAGCGCAAGATCATCGGCCGCGAGTTCATCGCGGTGTTCGAGGAAGAGGCGCGCAAGATCGACGGCGTCGAGTTCCTCGGGCAGGGGACGCTCTACCCCGATGTGATCGAGAGCGTCTCCTTCAAGGGGCCGTCGGCCACCATCAAGAGCCACCACAACGTGGGCGGTCTGCCCGAGCGCATGAAGCTGAAGCTGGTCGAGCCGCTGCGCGAGCTGTTCAAGGACGAGGTGCGCGAGCTCGGCGCCGAGCTGGGGCTGCCGCGCCCCCTCCTGTGGCGGCAGCCGTTCCCCGGGCCGGGGCTGGCGGTGCGCGTGCTCGGCGAGGTGACGCGGGCGCGCTGCGACCTCCTGCGCGCCGCCGACCTGATCATCGACGAGGAGGTGCGCGCCGCCGGCCTGTACGAGTCGATCTGGCAGGCGTTCGGCGTGCTCTTGCCGGTGAAGTCGGTCGGCGTGATGGGCGACCAGCGCACCTACGCCGACGCGCTGGCGGTGCGCGCGGTGCACTCCAAGGACGGCATGACCGCCGACTGGGTGCCGCTGCCGTACGAGCTGCTCGGCACCATCAGCCGCCGCATCATTAATGAGGTGCGCGGCATCAACCGCGTGGTCTACGACATCACCTCGAAGCCGCCGGGGACGATCGAGTGGGAGTAGCCACGCTGCTGCTCGCGCTGCAGCTCGTCGGGCAGACCGGCGCATCGTACGACGCCAAGGCGGCGCGGCTCTCGGCCCGCGGCGCGGCGGCGGCCGACGTGCGCGCGCCGTCGGCGCAGGTGGCGCGCGTCAAGGCCGAGCGCGCCGCGCGCAAGCAGGCCGAGACCAAGATCGCCGCCGCCATCACCCAGCTCGGCGGCGCGCCCGAGCCCGACGCGCTGGCCAAGCTGCTCGAATCGGCCGCCGTCTCCGACGAGCAGTTCGGCTCCGACGGCTCCGTCGAGCTGACGCTGACGATCTCCACCGAGACGCTCGCGCTCAAGAGGAAGAAATGATCGCCGCGCCTCGGTCGATCGGCGGAGGGATGAACCGCCATGCCGCCGCAGACGCCAAAACGCTTCCAGAATTTTATATATTTAAAATTATAAATATTTTGATTTGGCGTCTGTCCTTTTTGCGTCTGCGGCGGCATGGCGGTTCAATCCTCTGTTGCGCGATCGCGATGGGCGGGTGCGCGACCGTCGAGGAGGCGCGGGTGTTGCGCTTGCGGCCGAGCGTCGGCGCGACGCAGACGATCGCGGTGGCGGCGCAGCTTCGCGAGCGGCGGACGATCGCGGGCGTCGAGCGCGAGACCCCGCCCTTGCGCCTGCAGGTGACGTTCGATGCCAAGGTGAATCACGTCGAGCCGCCGTCGGGGATCCGCTACGACGTCGACTTTCTCGAGCTGGCGCTGCTCGGCGACTCCAAGACCATCACCGCGCAGCTCGTCGAGCAGCTGGCGGATCACATGGGCTGGGCCGACCGCGTGCGCGGCGCCGGCTCGGTGAGCGAGCGCGGCTCGCTCCTGGCGTTTCAGCTCGACGTGCCCGACGCGCCCGACGACGACGAGGTCACCGCCACGCTCAAACGCTCGGCCGCGCGCGTGATGGACTCGGTGGCCGAGGCGCTGGCGCTCACCGGCATCCCGTTCCCCGACGGCGCCGTGCCGAAGGGCGCCACCTGGAGCGGCCAGGGCACCGTCACCGCGCGCGGCGTCCCGTGCGCGCGCGAGCTGCGCTACGAGCTGATCGACGCCGACGACAAGAGCGCGCGCATCAAGGTGCGCGCCACGCTGCGCGGCCCCGGCCTCGACGGAAGCTTCGAGGGCGACCTGAAGTACGATCTGGGGCTGCCGCTGCCGGTCGCGGGACAGCTCGTGTACCAGCTCGAGTGGCGCACGCAGGAGAACGGGCAGGAGGTGAGCGTGAAGCTCGATTCCGACTTGCAGCTGGGCGTGCCGCAATGAGGCTGTGCAGCGGTTTGGCGATTCTCGCGGTTTTAACCGGTGGGATCGCCGGCGCGCAGGAGCCGAGCTTCGAGGCGCTCGGGCAGGCGCCGATCGTCTCGGGCGATCGCGTGCGCGCCCGCGAGCGCGCGCTCGACGAGGCGATGCGCCAGGCGGTGGAGCAGGCCGCGGCCACGCTGCTCGAGCCCGACGCGCTGGTGGCGCGCACGTCGGAGCTGCGGCTGCGCATCTATCCCAAGGCGCGCGGCTACGTGACCAACTACCGCGTGCTCGACGAGGGCGAGACCGTGGGCTCGGCGGCGCCGTCGTTTCAGATGCACATCTCGGCGCAGGTGGCGACGGCGCGGCTGGCGCGCGACCTGGCGTCGAACGGCACCACCACGTCGCTGCCGCCGTCGACGGCGCGCGGGCGCGCGGTGGTGTGCGCGACGCCGCCGGGCAGTGCCGCGGCGGAGCAGGTGGTGCGCGAGCTGCTCGCGGCGCGCAACGTGGAGATCGCGGCGGCGCCGCCGGCGTGCAGCGAGGAGAGCGCGGCGCAGGCTGCGCGCGCGGCGGGCGCGCAGGGCGCGGTGGTGGCCACCGTCGAGGTGACGCCGGCGGGGGCGATCCGCGGATCGGATCGCGTCGCGGCGCACGCCAAGGCGCACCTGCGGCTGGTCGAGCCCGACGGGCGCGTCTCGGGCGACGCCGAGGGCGAGCGCGACGCGTACGACGCCACCGTCGAGAAGGCGGGCCAGTCGGCGGCGCGCGACGCGGCCGGCGACGCGGCGCGCGGGCTGCAATCGGCGATCGTCGCGCGCTGGCCGACGGGCTCGGTGCAGGGCGGCGTGCGCGTGCGCGTGACCGGGTTTCGCCGCTACGCCGACTATCTCGCGGTGACGCGCGCGCTGGCGGCGCTGCCGGGCGTGGCGGCGGTCGAGCCGCGGCGGTTCGCGCGCGGCGAGGCGGAGCTGGTGGTGCGCACGGCGTCGCCGGCGGCGCAGCTCGCCGACGGGCTCAAGCGGCTGCCGCCGCCCGGCTTGCGCCTCACCGCCGCCGCGCCGTCGCCCGAGTGGCTCGCCGTCGAGCTGTCCGGCGACTCCGAGCCGCAATGACGCGCGCGCCGCTCACGTGCGTGTCGCTCGCGGCGTTTGCGCTCGCGTCGCTCGCGCTCGCGTTCGCCGGCTGCGCGCACGCGCCGCCCGCGCGCAAGGCCGACGCGCAGCTGATCGTGAGCTGCCCCGTCGACGACGCGCGCATCTACGTCGACGAGACGTTCGTCGGCCGCGCGGTCGAGCTGCGCGCGCGCCCGATCGGCGTCGTGCACGGCACGCTGCGCGTCGAGATCCGCGCCGACGGTTGGTTCACCGCCTACCGCGAGATCCCGCTCCAGCCCGGCGCGCGCGGCCGCGTCGACGTCGAGCTGCATCGCGTCCCCGACGGCGAGCCGGGCGGCTGAGCGCATGACCTCGACGCCGCCGCGCGCCGGCAGGTCCGGCAACTTCACCGCCGCCAACGCGGTGACCGTGGTGCGCATCCTGCTGATCCCCTGCTTCGGCTTCTTGTGGTGGCGCGGCATGCACGCCGCCGCGCTCGCCGTGTTCGCCGTCGCCAGCCTGTCCGATTGGCTCGACGGCTTCCTCGCGCGCGTGATGGATCAGCGCACGCGCCTCGGCCAGATCCTCGATCCCGCCGCCGACAAGCTGCTGCTGCTGGTCTCGTTCCTCACCGCCGCCGCGCTCGGCGCCGTGCCGCGCTGGCTGGCGGCGCTGGTGATCGGCCGCGACGTGGTGCTGGCGTCGGGCGGCGCGCTGTTCGCGTTCGTCCTGCGCGGCCGCCTCGAGCCGCAGCGCTGGAAGCCGTCGCGCATCGGCAAGTACTCCACCTTCGTGCAGGTGCTGACCATCGCGCTCGCGCTCACCGAAAATCTCACGCGCTGGCCGCCGCTCGGGCCGTACGTCGGCGTGTTCACCATCCACTGCGCGGTGCTCACCACCATCTCCGGCGTGCAGTACGTCGCGTTCGGCGTGAGCGCCCTCGCCTCTGGTAAGCTGCGAAGCGGAGGATCCGCATGAGCCAGGACGTACAGGTCACCGACGACGCGGGCGTGCGCTGGATCGCGCTCGATCGTCCCGAGTCGAAGAACGGCCTCACCGACGAGGTCAATCAAAAGATCATCGACGCGCTCGACGGCGCGGGCGCCGAGCGCGCCATCCGCTGCGTGGTGGTCACCGGGCGCGGCGGCAACTTCTGCTCGGGGCTGGATCTGAAATCGGCGGCGGCGCGCTCGGGCGGCTTCGACAGCGCCGAGGAGCACATGCGGAAATATTTCCACGGGCTGATCCGCGCGGTGCGCCGCGTGGAGAAGCCGGTGGTGGCGCTCGTCGACGGCGCGGCGGTCGGCTACGGCTGCGATCTGGCGCTCGCGTGCGACCTGCGCATCGCCACCGAGCGTACGCGCTTCGGCGAGGTGTTCGTCAAGCGCGGGCTGATGCCCGACGGCGGCGGCTCGTTCTCGCTGCCGCGGCTGGTCGGCGTCGGCAAGGCGCTCGAGCTGATGTTCACCGGCGACCTGGTGCCCGCCGACGAGGCGCTGCGCATCGGGCTGGTCAACCGCGTGATCCCGTCGGCCGAGGCGGAGGCGCAGACGTGGGCGTTCGCCAGGCGGCTCGCGGCCGGCCCGCCGCTGGTGCACGCGTGGATCAAGCGCGCGGTCTACGGCGCGCTCGAGGGCTCGTTCGACCAGGCGCTCGAGACGGAAGTGAAAGGGCAGATGCAGCTCCTGCGCTCGAAGGACTTCTTCGAGGGCGTCTCCGCCTTCTTCCAGAAGCGCGAGCCGAGGTTTTCCGGCGAATGACGTTGCGGTAAGATCGCTCGGGTAGCCCCGTACGTATCCATCCACAGGAGGGACCCCATGAGCGTCGATCCGACCCCGCCTCGCCAGGACTATCAGCCGGCCAAGCAGCAGGCCGACGACGACGCGGCGGTCAACGCCTACCGCGGCTCGGTCACCGGCAGCGGCCGGAGCGGCGGCGGAGCGATCGCCATCGGCGCCATCATGTTGGTCGCGGGCATCGCGCTGTCGGCGGCGGGGACGGGCCGCATCTTCATCGGCCTGATCGTCGTCGGCATCATCAATATCGTTCGCGGCCTCGCCGCCTGACGATCACGATCAGCGCCAGCAGCGTGAAGTAGAGCGCTCCGGCGCCGGCCGCGCGTCCGGTCATCGAGCAGCCGCCGCTCTGGCGGCCGGTCGGCGTGTCGCCGCCGCCGTTGAGCATCATCGGGCTGCCCCCGTTTCCATTCCCACCGCCCCCGTTTCCATTACCGCCACCGCCTGAGCCACCGCCCCCATTTCCATTACCGCCGCCCCCGTTTCCGCCGCCGCCGTTTCCGCCGCCGCCGTTTCCGCCGCCGCCGGTCGCGAGGTCGGGCGACGCGCCCGGCGCCTGCGCGAGATCGGGCGGCGGCGCCTGCGCCATGTCGGGCGGCGACGCGTTCGGCGGATCGTACTGCTGGATGTACGGATCGATGAACGCCGCCGCGACGGTGTCGACGCGCGTGTCGGTCGAGCCGCCGGTGCACCCCGCCGGCCCGAACGACGTCACGCCGACGATCACCTCGGTGCCGCCGATGGTCATGAACGCCGGCCCGCCCGAGTCGCCCTGGCAGGTGTTGCGCGTCGACGTCCCGAAGTTGACGAACAACGAGTTGTAGTTGGTGAGCGGCGTGGTGGTGACGCGCTTGAGGCCCGCGCCCGTGCCCTGCTGCCCGTTGTTGTTGCCGTAGCCGACGAGGCGGATGGTCTGGCCGATCAGCGACTGCGTGAGCGCGGTGCTGTTCATCGCCAGCGGCGTGATGGTGGTGGCGTTCTGCAAGATCACCACGCCGACGTCGTTGCCGCTGCCGAGGCTCTGCGAGTCGAAGTTCTGGTTGAAGTCGGTCGCCTGCACCGCGAGCCACTTGCTCGGGTCCTGCCCCTCCGATCCGTTCATGTCGGAGCCGATGAACACCTCGAACGTCTCGTTGTTGCCGACCTCCGACGGATCGGTGCAGTGCGCGGCGGTCATCACCACGTGCGGCGAGACGATCTCGCCGGTGCACAGCGAGTAGCCCTGCGAGTCGGACGCGCGGATGAGCACCACGCCGGGATCGGCGGTGTCGGTGGTGCCGCCGATGATCGGATCGGCCTGGCTGCCGACGGGCGCGAGCTGCGTGCAGCCGCTGCAAACCAGGAGGAGCAACAGAGCACGAACGGGGTTCCGAGTTTTCATGGCGCCTCCCGCCGCGTGCGATTGCAACGGCGGGACCGTTTCTCGACGAGCCGGTATGTGCATGTCGGTGGCGCGCGCGCGGCCGCGTGAAGTCCGCGCGCGGCGCGCGCTCAGCGACGGCAAACGATGGTGTGCAACCTCGGCCGCGCGCGGCGTGGGGCTTTACTCTCCGCGGCGATCGGGGACAGCGTGGGTGGGCGTTCTGCCGCGCGGACGATCGTCCGCAGGCCTCAGAGGATGACGCACGAATCGCCGAACTCGTGGCCGAGATAACCGAGCGCTTCGGCCTCGGCGGTGGCGCGCTCGAGCAGCGCCATCGGCGCGAACGCGGTGACCAGCGCGAAGTGGCTGGTGCCCGGTTGGTGCACGCCGGTGTAGAGCCCGTCGACGACGCGGGGGCGATAGCCGGGGCCGATCAATAGTTCGGTCTCGCCGCCGCCGGCGATGAGCGCGCCACCCGGCGTCGCGCCGCTCTCGAGCGCGCGCACCACGCTCGTGCCGACGGCGATCACGCGGCCGCCGGCGGCGCGCGCGGCGGCGACCGCCTCCACGGTCTCGCGCGGGATCTCGTAGCGCTCGGGCAGCGGCAGGGCGGCGTCGAGCGCGGCGTCTCCCGTCGACGAAAGTCCCGCCGCGTGCGTCACCGTCGCCAGCTTGGCGCCGCGATGGAGCAGCTCGCCGATCAAGCCGAGCGTGAGCGGGCGGCCCGCCGACGGCTGCTCGACGGCCCACGGCCGCGCGGCGTACGCGGTCTGCGTGTGCCACAGCTCGAGCGGCCCGTCGAGATACGAGTACTGCACCGGGCGGCCGAGGCGATACAGCGCCGACCACAGCGCCGCGCCCTCGCGATCGAAGCGCAGCTCGACGAGGCGCGGCGAGATGGGCGACACGCGCTCGACGGTGGCCGACAATTCGCTGTCGAACGTCAGCGAATCTCCGGCGTCGAGCGGCGCGGGCGGCGGGCGGTGCTCGGTCGGCGTGTGCCAGTCGCCGGCGCCGAACAGCACCGCGCGAAACGCGCCGCTCGCCGTCGGGCCGGCGAGGCGCAGCTCGTGCGCGCCGCTTCGATCGGTCGCGCGCAGCGACGCCGGCAGCGTGGCGGCGTCGTTCACCACGATCAGATCGTGCGGCTTCACCAGCGACGGCAGATCGCGCACGCGCAGGTGGCGCACGTCGGAGCGCGCGCGATCGATCGCGAGGAGCCGCTCGTCGAGCGGGCGCGGCCGCGGCCAGCGCGCCGGGGTCACGACGCCGCTCCCGCCTGCGCCTCGATGCGCGCGCCGCTCGCAAATCCGCCACGCTCGATCAATCCGACGATCCGTTCGGCCACGCGCGCGGGATCGGCCAGCGCGGCGCGATCGGCGTCGGGCATCGCCGCCGCGTGCATCGCGGTGTCCATCTCGCCGGGATCGATCGAGAGGAAGTCGACGCCGCTGCCGTCGAGCTCCGCGGCCCAGATGCGGTTCAGGTGATCGAGCGCCGCTTTCGAGACGCCGTAGGCGCCCCAGCGCGCGTAGGGCGTGACCGCCGCGTCCGACGAGACGTGAACGACGAGCCCGCGGTGGTGCAGCATCATCGCGCCGACCAGCGCCTTGGTGAGGCGGAACGGCCCGACGAGGTTCACCGCCAGCGTCGCCTCGAGCGTCTCGCAGTCGGTGTCCGCCAGCGGCTCGAGCGGCACCGGCCCGAGCGTCGACGCGTTGTGCACCACCAGCGCGATCGGTCCCACCAGCGCCTGCGCCGCGCCGGCGATGCGGTGCACCGCGCGCTTGTCGCCGACGTCCTCGACCAGCGCGTGCGCCTCGCCGCCGGCCGCGCGGATCTCCGCCACCACGCGCTCGAGCTCCTCGCGGCCGCGCGCCACCAGCACCACGCGCGCGCCGCGCTTGGCCAGCGAGCGGGCCAGCGCCGCGCCCAGCCCCCGACTGCCGCCCGTCACCAGCGCGCCTGCCTTTGTAAGGTTCATCTTCGTCCTCCTACGAAGATGAGACGCGACGCCGGACAATAGAGTGGCGTTTTTGACAATGTATTGGCAGAAGGTCAATCTGCGGGCATGAGCGAACGATCGTCGCAGTTGGCGGCGCACCTGGGGCGGAACGTCAAGCTGCTGCGCGACGCGCGCGGCTTCACGCAGCAGCAGATGGCGAAGCTGTCGGGCCTGCCGCGCGCGACGTGGGCCAACCTGGAGTCGGGCGCATCGAACCCGACGCTGCAGGTGCTGCACCGCGTGGCGGGCGCGCTGCAGGTGTCGATCGAGGAGCTGATCTCGACGCCGCGCGCGGTGGCGCGGCGCTATGCGCGCGGCACTTTGCCGACGCAGACGCGCGCGCAGGCGATCATCCGCAAGCTCCTGCCCGATCCGATCGCCGGCATGGAGATCGATCGCCTCGAGCTGCCGCCGCGCGCGCGTATGAGCGGCGTGCCGCACACGCCCGGCACGCGCGAGTACCTGACCTGCGAGTCGGGCGTGCTCACCCTGGCGGTGGCCGGCGAGTCCTTCACCCTCGAGCCCGGCGACGTTGTGGCGTTCCGCGGCGACCAACGCCACGGCTACGCCAACCCCAGCTCCTCGACGGCGGTGGGCTACTCCGTCGTAGTGCTGGCCCCGATCAGCTAGCCACGCAGCGGAGTGGTCTAGCTCGGCACGACGTCGTGAAACTTCGAATAGTCGATGATGCGCTCGCCCGCGTCGGTGCGCTTCATGATGTCGGCGAACTTTCCGCTCCACACGATCTCGTCGTACGTGTACGTGTGCCGCGCGTGCACCGTCTGCGAGAACGTGTCGTCGATGCCGGTGAACGACGCCACGATCGCCGTCTCCGACGCCTGGAGCGTCTCGGGCGTGGCGCCGAACAGCGGGCTGTCGGGCGTGATCGGGTGGTACGCGGTCCACGAGAGCGTGAACACCGCGGTGCGGCCGCGCGCGAGCTTGAGATCGTAGATGCGGCGGATGCGCTCGCCCTCGACGGTGACCTCGTTGCGCACCATCGCCAGGTTGAGCTGCGCTTCGACCACTTGATTGGCGCGCTCGTTCCCCATGCGGAACACCAGCGACGGGACGCCGTCGCGCGGCGACATGATCGCGACGCGCGAGAACAGCACGCGCGCGGTCGGCCGCGAAAATTTCGCGAAGATGAGGCCGGTGGCCATGGCGAAGCCGAGCAGGCCGATCAGCGCCTCGATCGACACCAGCACGTGCGCCAGCGTCGAGGCCGGCGACATCTTGCCGTAGCCGATGGTCGCCATCGTCTGGATGCTGAAGAAGAACGCGTCGTAGAAGGAGCCGGGCCGCGCGTTCTCGACGGAGCCGGGCTCGAGCAGGTAGCCGACGGCGAACAGCGAGTTGATGATCACGTACGCGATCACCAGCAGGCCGAGCAGCGAGGTCCAGCGCGCCTTGAGCATCGCGTGGTAGAGATCGCCGAACGGGCGGCGATCGAGGCCGACGCGCGTGACGTCGGTGCCGTCGCCGCGCGGCCTGAACGGCGGTTTGACCGGCGGTTTGGCCGGCGGCTCTACGGACACGGGCCGGAGAAGTCGTTGGTCAGCCACAGCTGACCGTTCTGCACCACGAGCGCGATGCCGACGCGCGCGAAGTCGGTGCTGACGATGTTGTCGTGGTGCCCGCCGCCGGGACCTTCGGCCATCATCTGCGCCAGCACGTCGTCGATCGATCCCAGCTCGACGCTGTCGCTCGACGCCGGCCAGCCGGGCGCCTGGTTCTCGCCGGCGGTGTTGCAGAAGCCGCTCGTCCAGATCGCGCCCGACGCCGACGCGGTCTTGAAGTGCTGGTGCGGCACGTTGGTGGCCATGAGCTGCTGGCTTCCGGTGAGCGCGAACGACGAGAGCTGATCGTCGAGCGCGAGCGCGGCGGCGGGCGGCGACTGTTGCGCGCGATATTGATTGAGCACGTCGAGGTTGTGCTGCACGAATTGATCGCCCGACGGCATGCCGCCGTCTGCGCCCGGCTGCGCGCCGGGCGAATTGCCGCAGCCCGCGAGCGCGATGCAGAACGCCAGCGCGCCGACGAGCGCGAGCACGATCCACGGCACGACGCGCAACGGCGAAGAGTCCACCGCGCCATCCATCGCATACGCCGGGCCAGCGAACGCGACGTAGCGCGGCACGACGAGTCGCGCACTTGCGCCGCGCCCCGACGGCCAACCGCGGTCGAGCGCCCCCACGATCGGGGTCTGGTGTTGCCGGTCGGCCACGATCAGCCGGGGATGTCTTCGCAGAAGACGATGCGGCGCGGCACCTTGTAGGGCGCGAGATTCTTCGCGCAGTGATCGATGATCTCCTCGGCGCCGCACTTGCCGAGCACGACGACGTTGGCGACCATGATCGGCCCGCCGAGCGGATCGGTGATCACTTGAACCTGCGCGCGCTGAACTTTGGGGAACGACTCGAGGCAGCCTTCGACCTCGCCGAGCGCGACGCGCTTGCCGTCGACTTTGACGAGATGATCTTCGCGGCCGGTGAGGAAGATGCGGCCGGTCTTGTCGACGTGGCCGACGTCGCCGGTGCGCAGCCAGCCGCTCGAGTCGACCGCGCCGACGCTGGTAGTGGGCGCGCCGCTCGAGCGCTGACCCGCGCCGATGGCGTGGCGCGCGACCGCCTTGCCGCGCACCCACAGCGGCCCGTCGGAGCCCGCCGGCGTTTTGCCGTCGGCGACGCGCAGCTCGACGCCGTCGATCACTTTGCCGACGGAGCCGGGCGACAGCCCCTTGCGATCGCACGCGATGGTCGCCGCTTCCGTCGTGTGATAGACGGGCAGGATGCGCACGCCCCAGCGCTCGCGGAACGACTCGGCGGTCGACTCGGGCAGCGCCGAGCCGCCCGAGAGGTAGCGCGCGCGCTTGATCTTGAGCGCCTTCGCCGTCGGCAACTTCGCCAGGCCGCCGTAGAGGCCGGGCGTGCCGGGCAAGAGATCGATCTCCTGCTCGCGCAGGAGCTTGACGATGCGCTTGGGCGCGACCTCGTCCTCGAGATACAGCGTGGCGCCGAAGCGCAGCGCCAGCGCCAGGCCGAGATCGAAGCCGTACGCGTGGTAGAGCGGCACGGTGGTGAGGATGCGATCCTCGGGCGTGACGTCGAGCGCGCGCGCCGCCTGCACCGCCGCTTGATCGAGGTTCTCGTCGGTGCGCAGCACGCCCTTCGGCTCGCCGGACGAATCGTTGGTGAACAGCACGACCGCGGCTTTGCCGGGCGAGTCGCGCTGCTGTTTATAGATGGAGCAGGTGAGCAGCGTGCCCTGCAAGCGGCGGCGGCTCTCGAGCCCGCTCTCGCTCGGCGGCGGCGCGCCGTTTCCCGACGGAGGGTTGCCCGCCTGCTGCGTCTCCACGCCGCCGCGCGGCCGCGTGATGAGCGCGCGCAGCGGGGCGTGCTCGAGGATGAGGCCGAGATCGCGCGTGCCGGTCGTCGGATCGAGCGGCACCACCGTCGCGCCGATCTTCGCCAGCGCCAGCGTCAGGATCGCGAAGTCGGGCACGTTGCCCAGCATGAGCCCGACCCAGTGGCCTTTCGCGATTCCCATCGCGCCGAACTCTTGCACCCGCCGCTCGACGCGATGCTGAAGCCCGCGCCACGACAGATACGTGTCGCGATAGACGAGCGCCTTGGCGCTTCCGCGCGTCCGGGTCGCCTCGATCAACCACTTGTGCAGCAACGGTTCTCCTTTTGCGGCGTGCCGTAGCTTAGAGTATTACGACGGTGATGCGCAAGGGCCGGCCTTTCGCGCGCTTCCTCGGCGTCCTGGCGGTGGCGGGCGCGGCCGGCGGTTGCGCCGATCGCAGCGCGCCGCTGCCGCAGCAGACGTCGCACTCGGCCGGCGTCGGACGCGAGCTGCCGCGCGACGCCAAGGCGCGCCTCGACGTGCTCGAGCACGACGATCTCGACGCGGAGATGATCGAGAGCCCGATCACCGCGACGTGGCTGGGCGCGCGCGGACACGACGACGCGATCGACGACGTGCGGCTCGACGCGCAGGCGCGCACGGCGGCGCGGCTCAAGGCGCTGCACGATCGCGTGCGCGCCGTCGACGAGAGTCAGCTCGACGCGCCGCGCGCGCTCGATCGCACGCTGCTCCTGCGCCGCACCGAGAACGCGCTCTACGACCTGACCGAGCTGCGGCCGCTCGAGCGCAACCCGGTGGTCTACATCGATCTGGCGTCGAGCGCCGTCGAGGAGCTGCTCACCGACGACACCGCGCCCGATCGCGCGCGCTCGCTCGCGGCGCGGCTGTGGAAGATCCGGCCGCTGCTCGACGAGGCGCGCCGCAACCTGCGCGGGCCGGTGGCCGAGCTGGCGGTGCGGCGCGCGATCGAGCTGGCGCTCGCGGCCAAGGGGTTCATCGCCGAGACGCTGCCCAAGGCGATGCAGCCGGCGGACGCGAAGGTGGCCGACGATTTTCGCGCGGCGGCCGGCGACGCGTCGCGCGCGCTCGACGACTTCGCCGGCTGGCTTCAGCGCGATCTGCTGCCGCGCGCGCACGGCGACTTCGCGCTCGGGCGCGAGCGCTTCCTCGAGAAGCTGCGGCTGGTCGAAGGCCTCGAGGGCGTGACGCCCGAGCAGCTCGTCGCGCTCGGCGAGCGCGAGATCAAGGACGCGCGCAAGCGCTACGACGAGGCGGCCAGGCAGGTGATCGCCGGACGCGCCGGCGCCGATCCGATCAAGATCATCGAGGAGGATCACGCCAAGCCCGACGAGCTGACCATCCAGGCGCAGTCGACGGCCGAGGCGATCACCGAGTTCGTGCGCGGCCAGAAGCTGGTGACGCTGCCCGAGCCCGAGCGGCCGAAGGTGGTCGATCTGCCGCCGGCGCTGTGGGGCTTCGCGCAGCTCAGCGTGTCGGGGCCGCTCGAGCCCAAGCCGCGCGACGGCTACCTCTACATCGATCCCGTCGACAAGTCGTGGCCCGATCGCCGCAAGCAGGAGCATCTGCGCACGCTCAACCGCCCGGCGATGGTGATGGCGCTCATGCACGAATTGACCGGGCAGTACGTTCTAGCCGAGCGGAACCGCCACGCGCCGACGACGGTGCAAAAGGTGGCGCTGGCGCCGGCGTTCGTCGAGGGCTGGGCCGGCTACGCCGAGCGCATGCTGCTCGACGCGGGCTTCGGCGCCGGCGACGCGCGCGTGCGGCTGGTGGTCGAGCGCGCGGCGCTCCTGCGCGCGGCGCGGCTGGTGGCGGCGGTGCGGCTGCACGCGCTCTCAGCCAAGATCGACGACGTGGCGAAGCAGTTTTCCGACGAGGCGTACGCCGACGACTACCAGGCGCGGCGCGAGGCGGAGCGGGCGGCGCTCGATCCGTGGGTGCTGTACGACGCGCTCGGGCGCATCGAGATCGAGAAGCTGCGCGACGACTGGCGCGCGGCGCACCCCGACGCCACGCTCGGCGCGTTTCACGACGCGCTGCTCGGCCACGGCACGCCGCCCGTCACGCAGCTGCGCAAGATCCTGCTGCCCGACGGGAAACGTCCGCCGATCTGAAAAGAATCTAGCGGGCGGCGAGGCGAAGCGAGGGGACGCCGTGGAAGTAGCCGGTGAGGACTTCGGCGGCGACTTGATGCGCCTTCTTGTGCCAGTCCTGGCCGTTGCCGAGCAGCACCGCGATGGCGACCTCGGGGCGCTCGGCGGGCGCGAAGCCGACGAACCACGAGTAGGCGAGGAACGGCGCGGCACGGTTGAGCGAGCCGGTCTTGCCGGCGACGGCGACGCCGGGGAGCAGCGGGCGGCCCGAGCGGCGATCGTGAAAGCCGAGCCGCGCGGTGCCGTACTCGGTGGTGCCGACCATCATCTGCCCGACGGCGCGCGCGGCGTCTTCCGAGATCACGCGCTCGGCCATCGCGGCGTCGGGGCGCTGCGCGTTGCCGTCGCGATCGACCACGCGATCGACGAGACGCAGTGGAGGCGTGACGCCGCCGCGCGCCAGCGTCGCAGCGAGATACGCGCCGTGCAGCGGCGAGAGCGTGGTCGACCAGAAGCCCGCCGACACGCGCGCGAACTCGAGGCCGTGCGCCGCCGGCACCTGCGCCTCCGACGGCGCGACCGGCAGCTCGAGCGGCAGCGGCTGGCCGAAGCCGAGCGCGTGCGCGGTGCGCGCGAGCGCGAGCGGCGACAGGTGATCGTTGGCCAGGCGCGCGATGATCGCGTTCTGCGACTTCGCGACGCCGAACGCGAGCGAGCGGCAGTCGCGATCGAGGCGCGGGTAGCTGCGCAGGTTCGACGCCTCGACCGAGTGCACGCCGTCGTGGTAGCAGACGCGCGACTGCGGGCCGACGCCGCCTTCGATCAGCGCCGACGCGGTGACCAGCTTGAAGATCGACGCGGCCGGCGCCCACGGCTTGAGCGCCAGGTCGCCGGCGTCGAGCTCGGGCTCGGCGTGCGAGCGGCCCGCCATCGCCAGCACGCGGCCGTCGTCGACCGACAGCAGCACCACCGCCGCGTAGGGCGAGCGCTCGCCGGCCAGCACGCGCTCGACCTCGTGCTGCAGCCGCGGATCGATCGTCAGCTCGGCGCGCCCGCCGTCCTTGAGCACCTGCACGTAGCCGCCGCCGTCTTCGCGCACGCGCGACCAGTCGAGCTCGTCGCGCCAGCTCGGCGGCGCGGGCGGGCGGGGCAGGTCGTCGTCCTGCTGCGGCAATTTGCCGCCGCGGATCGCCAGCGCAGGGGCGGCCTCGGCGATCCGCCCCGAACGTCCGATCCACAACATGGAAAAAATTGCAAGCGAAAACAGCGCGACGGTGGTGGCGAGGGAGCGACGAGTCTTCAATTGCCGAAGCATATCCACCTCTTGGCTAACGATGTCGCCAATGGTAGGATATGTAGGTATGGAACGCAAATTTTCGATCAAAAGTCGGGCGGCGAACGTTTCGTACAGCGCGCGAAAAGCGCTATCATGGGCGCCGATATGCCCAGTGCCCGGTCGAAGACCGTTGTCACGGTAATCTCGAAAATCTCCGAGCGGCCCGCCGGCAAGGACGCCTGCCTGGTGGTGATCTACGGCCTCGAGCTGGGCCGCAAGTACAACCTCGAGACCGCCAACGTCATCATCGGCCGCTCCTCCAAGTCCGAGATCCAGATCGATCAAGAGTCGGTGTCGCGCAACCACGCCAAGATCATCAACACCGGCAAGTCGATCATCCTGCGCGATCTCGGCTCGACCAACGGCACGTACGTGAACGATCAGCTGATCGACGAGTACGTGCTGCGCGACGGCGACTTCATCAAGATCGGCCGCACCATCTTCAAGTTCCTCTCGGGCGGCAACATCGAGAACGCCTACCACGAGGAGATCTACCGGCTCACCACCGTCGATGGGCTGACGCAGATCTTCAACCGCCGCTACTTCCTCGAGCAGCTCGAGCGCGAGGTGTCGCGCGCCAAGCGCTACCGCCGCGAGCTGAGCCTGATCCTGTTCGACATCGATCACTTCAAGGCGATCAACGACACCTACGG
>DASREC010000563.1:0-5539 GCA_035652295.1 Polyangia bacterium | reverse complement strand
TCGCAGGCGCCGGGCGATTCGTCGCGCTGGTTCGTCGTCGAGAAGGGCGGCGCCGTCAAAACTTTTCCCGACGCCAACCCGACGGCCGCGACCACGTTCATCGACATCAGCGCGCGCGTCGACGCGGCGAACAACGAGTCGGGCCTGCTCGGCATGGCGTTTCACCCGAGCTTCGCCACCAACCACCAGGTGTTCCTCTCGTACGACACGCCCGACAACACCAGCCCCGCGGGATTCCACTCGGTGATCTCGCGCTTCGTGTCGAACGACGGCGGCGCGACGCTCGATCAGGCGAGCGAGCAGGTGCTGCTCACCATCGCGCAGCCGTTCACCAACCACAACGGCGGCAACATCGTGTTCGGCCCCGACGGGTACCTCTACGCCGGCTTCGGCGACGGCGGCTCGGGCGGCGACCCGATGAAGAACGGCCAGAACGTCAACGTGCTGCTCGGCAAGATGCTGCGCCTCGACGTCGACGGCGGCACGCCCTACGCCATTCCGCCGACCAATCCGTTCGCGAGCGGCGGCGGCAAAAAAGAGATCTACGCGTGGGGCCTGCGCAACCCGTGGCGCTGGTCGTTCGACTCGGTGACCGGCGAGCTGTGGTGCGGCGACGTCGGCCAGGATCTCTACGAAGAGATCGACAAGATCCAGCTCGGCGGCAACTACGGCTGGAACGTGATGGAGGCGTCGCACTGCTACAACGCGGCCACGTGCAACATGTCGGGGTTGATCCTGCCGATCGCCGAGTACGATCACTCGGTCGGCAACGCCATCACCGGCGGCTACATCTATCGCGGCACCGCGATCACCAGCTTGATCGGCACGTACATCTACGGCGACGAGGTGTCGGGGCGGATCTGGGGACTGTTCTACGACACCACGGGCAAGGCGACGCCACAGGTGCTGATCGACAACAGCGGGCACAACATCTCGTCGTTCGGGCAGGGCAACGACGGCGAGCTCTACCTGTGCAGCTACGGCGACGGCAAGATCTACAAGCTGGTGCCGCCGCCGACCTCGCCGCCGCCGTCGACGTTTCCGCAGCTCCTGTCGCAGACCGGCTGCGTCGATCCGCAGCACCCGACCGTTCCGGCGGCGGGCCTGATCCCCTACGACCTCAACGCGCCGCTGTGGTCGGATGGTGCGGCAAAACGCCGCTGGATCGCGCTGCCCGACGGCAAGCAGATCCACGTCAACACCGACGGAGATTGGGATCTGCCGATCGGCTCGGTGGTGGTCAAGGAGTTCTCCGTCGGCGGCAAGCGCGTCGAGACGCGGCTGCTCATGCACCACGCCGACGGCGATTGGGCCGGCTACAGCTACGAGTGGAACGACGCCGAGACCGACGCGTCGCTCTTACCGGCGGGTAAAGTCAAAGCGGTCGGCGGGCAGAGCTGGACCTATCCGGCGCGCGCCGAGTGCTTGCAGTGCCACTCGACGGCAGCGGGGCGCACGCTCGGCCTCGAGAGCGGGCAGCTCAACCGCGACTACGCGTATCCGACCGGGCGGCTGTCGAACGAGCTGGCGACGCTGGCGCACATCGGCCTGTTCGACGCGCCGTTCGATCAAGCGGGCGCGGCGCGCTACCCGACGTACGACGGGACCGATCCGCTCGACGCGCGCGCGCGCTCGTATTTGCACGCCAACTGCTCCATCTGCCACCGCCCGAACGGCAACGGGCAGGGGCCGGCCGACCTGCGCTACTCGACGGCGTTCAAGGACACGATGGTGTGCAACGCGATGCCGCAGGAGGGCGATCTCGGATTGGCGGGCGCGCTGCTCTTGATCCCCGGAATGCCGGCGAAGTCGATCTTGTCGCTGCGCATGCACGCGCTCGACGTGAACCGCATGCCGCCGCTGGCGTCGCACGTCGTCGACGCGCAAGGCACGTCGCTCATCGACTCCTGGATCCAGTCGCTCACCGCCTGCCCGCCGTAGCGGCGCAATTTTTTCAGCGCGCGAGCGGCGGCGCCGACTCGAGGATCTTCTGCGCCTGCGCGCGATCGCCGGCGAACTGGTACAGCGGAATGATCTTGAAGTTGTTCGGGCGGTCGAGGATGAGCGGCGCGAGCAGCTGCAGCGCGGCGATGCGATCGCTCGAGTGCACGAACAGCGGGATCAGCCGCACGACCTGATCGACCAGGAAGTAGTTGCCGAGCGTCGCCTGGCGCAGGAGATCGAGCTTGTCGCTGGCGAACGGCGCGTTCGAGATCTGCGCGACCAGCGTACGCAGCGTGGCGTCGCCCATCGGCGACAGCACCTGCGGCGGCGGCGGGTGGTAGTCGGGCTCGTGCTCGCGCGCGTAGCCGCGCGCCGGCGGCGCGGCCGTGACCTGGCGGAGCAGCTCGCCCACCTGCGTCTGCGCGGCGGCGAGCTGCTGCACCGCCGCCGCGAGCTGCGTGCGCGCGCCCGGCGACTGCTCGAGCTGCTGCTGCGCGATCGCGATCTGCTGCGCCAGCGTCTGCAATTGCTGCTGCGTCAGCTCCCGATCGATCGCCGCCGATCCGGCGAACGCGCTCGACGCGAACAAGATCCCCAACAGCCCGACGACGACGCGCATGCGAGCCTCCTTCAGAGCTTGGCGCTTTTCTGGATCAGCGCGAGATCGGCCTTCAGGATGAAGTCGATCAGGTTTTGCCAGATGGCGTGAAAGCCGAAGCCGCCGTCGCGCATCTCGGCGATCGCCGCCTCGCGCGTCCAGCCGAGCGCAGCGATGCGGAACATCGCCATCATCATGCCGGTGCGATCGGCGCCGTGCTGGCAGTGGACGAAGATCGGGCGGCGCGCGGGATCGGCGGCGACGCGCAGGAACTCGATCACCTGCTCGACGTGCGGCGCGTTGGTGTGGATCGGGATGTGGACCAGCGCGAGGCCGGTGCCGGCGATCAGCTTCTCGTCCGAGTGCCACGCGCGCAGATCGACCACGGTGCGGATGCCCATCTCGGCCAGCGCGCGCATGCCGGCGTCGGTCGGCTGCGCGCCGCGGTACAGCCACCCGGTGACGCGGTGCAAGTTGGGCAGCCCCGGTTTCTCGACGGGAACCGCCCACTCGACGGGGCGCTCCTTGGCGAACGACGGGGCGGCGCCGCCGAGCGCGACGGCGCAGGCGACGGTGACCGCGAGGCGCATGGCGTAAAGATTAGCCGAGGGTGCGCAAGACTTCGAGCGACTCCTGCACGTGGCGCTTGACGCGCAGCTGCGACTCGAACACGTGGCGCACCACGCCCTGCTTGTCGACGATGAAGGTGGCGCGTCCCGGCAAGAGGCCGAACGTCGAGCGGATGCCGTAGCGCTTGCGCACCTCGCCGCCCGCGTCGGAGAGCAGCGTCATCGGGAGCTGGTGCTTGCCGGCGAAGCTCTGGTGCGACTCGACCGAGTCGGAGCTGATGCCGATCAGCTCGGCGCCCGCGTCGGCGAAGTCCTGGTAGCGATCGCGGAAGGTGCACGCCTCGACGGTGCAGCCGGGCGTGTCGTCTTTCGGATAGAAGAACAGCACGACGTTCTTCTGTCCGAGGAATTGCGAGAGCCGCACCTTCTGGCCGCCGCCGGCGGTGAGCTCGAAATCGGGCGCGCGATCGCCGACGCCAATCATGGTTCCTCCAAAGTCTAATGCAGTACGATGCGCGCGCGGCGCGAGTTACTTCACGCGCGTCAGTTGACGGCGGCGGCGGCGGCGGAGATCAGCCAGCCGGGGGCGAGGCCGATCCCGATCACGGCGAGCGCGGCGATCACCAGCGCGGCGTTCATCGCCGTCGAGCGCAGCGGCGCGGGCTCGCGGCCGACCTCGCGGAAGTACATCGCGGTCACCACGCGCAGGTAGTAGAAGACGCTCACCACGCTGTTGAGCACCGCGATCACGACCAGGTTGACCATGCCGGCTTTTTCCAGCGCGGCGCGGAACAGGTAGAACTTGCCGAAGAAGCCCGCCGTCGGCGGAATGCCGCCGAGCGAGAGCATGAAGAGCGTCATCGCCAGCGCCGCCGCCGGGTGGCGCGACGCGAGGCCGGCCCAGTCGTCGAGCTGCAGCCGCTCGTCGCCGCGCGAGCCGAGCCACGCCACCACGCCGAACGCGCCGAGCGTGGTGAACGTGTACGCGGCGAGGTAGAAGAGGAGCGGGCCGCGCGCGTCGGCGCCGATCACCGCGAGCGCGACCACGCCGATGAGCAGATAGCCGGCGTGCGCGATCGACGAGTACGCCAGCATGCGCTTGACGTTGTCCTGGCGCAGCGCCGCCAGGTTGCCGACGGTCATCGTCGCCACCGCGATCACCGCCAGCAGCGACGCCCAGCCCGACGAGCCGAACGCGAGATCTTTTCCCGCGAGCGCGCTGGTGCACAGGCGGATCAGCACCGAGAAGCCGGCGGCCTTGATGCCCGCGGCCATGAAGCCGGTGACCGGCGTCGGCGCGCCCTCGTACGCATCGGGCGCCCACATGTGAAACGGCACCGCAGCGATCTTGAACGCCAGCGCGGCGAGCAGCAGTAAGACTCCGATGAGGAAGATCGGCTGCGTGGCCAGCTTCGGCGACGCGGCGGCGATCGCGGCCAGGTTGGTCGAGCCGGCGGCGCCGTAGATCAGCGCCATGCCGTAGAGCAGGATGGCGGTGGCGAACGCGCCGGTGAGGAAATATTTCATGGCGGCTTCGGACGACTTCGCCGAGCGGCGCCACGAGCCGGTGAGCACGTAGACCGCGAGCGACATGGTCTCGACGCCGAGGAAGATCGTCACCAGGTCGGTCGCCGACGCGAGGATCATCATGCCGGCGGTGGCGAACAAGAGCAGCGCGTAGAGCTCGCCGAACTCGAAGCGGTGCTCGCGCATGTACGGCTCGGCCATCATCGCGGTGAGCGCGGCGGCGGTGAGGAAGATGCCGTCGAGGAACAGGCTCAGCCGATCGAACGACAGCATGCCGGAGAAGATCGCGCGCGAGCCCGAGTCGGGCGCGGCGTCGAGCCAGCCGACGGCGGTGAGCGCGAGCGCGCCCGCGCACGCGAGCACGGTGAGCGGCATCAGGTACGCGCGGTTCTTGCCGCCGGCGAACGCCTCGAGCAAGAGCAGCAGCAAGCCGCCGGCGATCGTCGCCACCAGCGGCGCGGAGATCGCGAGCTGCGCCGAATCGAAATTCATGGCACCAGCTCCGGCGTGTCGGTCGGCTGCGGATTGGCGAACTCCGGCGGCCGCGTCGTCGGCGGCACCGAGCCCAGCTCCGGGATCAGCGTCGGCGACATGTTCTCCTCGGCGGAGACCACGAACTTGGCCTTGAACGCGGCGATGGTGTGCGTCACCGCCGGATCGATCTTGGAGAGGAACGTGTTCGGATACAGGCCGAGCCAGAACGCGGCGACGAGGATCGGCGCGAACACCGCCACCTCGCGCGTGGTGAGATCCTTCAGCTCGCGGTTGCGCGTGTTGTTGAGCGGGCCGTAGAAGACCTTCTGATAGAGGAACAGCATGTACACCGCCGAGAGGATCACGCCGGAGGTGGCGATGGCGGCGAGCACCTTCGGGTGCGGGAAGAACAGCGGCAGGTTGGCCC
>DASREC010000562.1:0-6298 GCA_035652295.1 Polyangia bacterium | reverse complement strand
CGCATCTCGAGCACGTAGGTGTGCACCACCGTCACCGGCGGGACGCCGAACAGCTCGGCGAGCGCGCCGTAGCCGCCCCAGCCGCCGTGCATGCTCACCAGCTGCCTGAGCGAGTACAGCCCGTCGGAGTCGAGATGGCGGCGCAGGTACGTGCGCACGCGCTGATCGATCGGATCGCCGCCGTGGATGCCGGTATCGTCGGGCGCGGGCCCCACGATCGCGCCGCGCTCGAAGCTGAGCGCCGCCGCCGCCGCCGCGCCGCCGGGGAGATCGCCGCGCCAGTTTCCGGCGAACGATCGCCACGCGGCGAGGTCCGACTGCACCGTGCGCAGGAACGCGTCGGCGGCGATCTGCTGCGGCGTGCCCTCGATTCCCGTCGGCAAGCGCGGCGCGGGGTGAAACGGCGTCTGCTCGATCCCGTGACGCATGATCTGGCGCGCCAGCCCGCCGCCGCTCGACACGCGGGCCGCGCGCCCGTCGAGCATCGCGCTCGCGGCGCTGTCGGCCTCCAGCTCGAGCGCGTCGCCGGGCGCGCTCACCTCGAGCTTGAACTGCGCCGCGTGCGCGCCGCCGCCCGACTGCTGCACGGTGTGCGCGACCTCGTGCGCCAACAGCGCCTCGCCGTCGCGGCTGCCGGGATTGTACTGCCCGGCGCCGAAGTGGATGTCCGCGCCGACGGTGTACGCGCGCGCGCTCACCGACTGCGCCGCACCCGCCGATTCGGTGCCGGTGTGCACGCGCACGCCGCTCAGGTCGGCGCCGAGCGACGCCTCGAACTTGCGCTGCAGCCCCTGCGGCAGCGGCGAGCCGCTCGACGACGCCGCGCGCTCCACCTGCTCGGCCGCGCCGTCGGCCACGCCCTCGCCATTTATTTTGCGGTGCAGCATGGCGCTGCGCGTCTGCTTGCCGGGGGCGCGCTCGTGCTCGCGCCCGCCGCGCGGCTCGTGCTCGTCGCCGCCGTGCCGATGGTGCTCTCTCCGTCCGCTGCGGTTCATGATCGCCTCCCTGAATTTCGCCGGTTCACTCGAGCACGCCGCCTTCGACCAGCGTCCCCACGTCGCGGTACTCGAGCTTGACCGCGCGCTCGAGGTGCTGCTGCGTGAGCGCGGTGCCCTCCTGCGCGGCGAGGAACGCCGCCCGCAGCGCGATGTTGCGCACGTAGCCGCCCGACAGCGGATAGCGGCGCGCCAGCCCGGCGAGATCCAGCTCGCCCTCGACGGGAAGCTCGGGCGGCAGGTGCACGCGCCACAGCTGCTCGCGCTGCTCCTCGTCGGGAAACGGGAACTGCAGGCGCAGCGACAGCCGCCGCTTGAACGCGGCGTCGATCGACGCGCCGAAGTTGCTGGTCAGGATGGCGATGCCCTCGAACGAGTCGAGCCGCTGCAGGAGATAGTTCACCTCCGCGTTGGCGTAGCGATCGCTCGAGGTCTTGACCTCGGTGCGCTTGGCGAACAGCGAGTCGGCCTCGTCGAAGAGCAGGATCGCCTGGCCGTCCTCGGCGGCGTCGAACACCTGCGCCAGGTTCTGCTCGGTCTCGCCGATCCACTTCGAGAGGATGCGCGACAGATCGATGCGGTAGAGATCGAAGCCGAGCTCGCGCGCGATGATGCCGGCCACCATCGACTTGCCGGTGCCGGGGCCGCCCTGGAACAGCGCCACCAGCCCGCGCGCGCTCGACAGCACGCGCGAGAAGCCCCACTCCTCGAACACCGTGCGCCGCCGCTCGACGCGGCCGATGAACTCGCGGATGCTGTCGACCACCTCGGGCGGCAGCACCGCCTGCGACCAGTCGGCGAGGCGGGCCACGCGTGTGGCGACGGCGCCGATGCGCGTGTCGCGATATTGCCGCAGCGCCGCGTCGAGCGCGCCGGCCGGATCGTCGCCGCACGCGCGCGCCGCCTGCGCGGTGACGTGCTCGATCACGCCCGGCTCGACGCGGTAGCGCGCGGCCAGCCCGTCGGCGGCGGCGAGCGGCAGCGCGCGGCGCGAGAGCGCGCGGCGGAAACAGTCGGCGCGCTCGCTCTCCGAGAGCGAGGGCAGCTCGAAGCGCGCGTGGCCGGCGTCGAGCGGCGGCGCCTCGTCGGGAGCGCAGCGCACGGCCAGCGGCTTCGGGTGGCGGCGCAGCACCTCGCGCACGGCGTCGCGCGCGCCCGGCTCGTCGAGGCCGGCGCGATCCAGGTTGGCGACGCACGGCAGCTCGCCGCGCAGCGACGCGCGCCGGAGCTCGAGCGCGAGCGCCGGCGCGAGCGGGCGCTCGGCGCCGGAGAGCAGCGCGGCGTCGATCAGCGCCAGGCGGCGGCCGGCGCGCGACGCCAGCGCGGCCGCGAGCGAGCGCCGCCCCGAGCCGGGCCGTCCCGCCAGCACCAGGCGCAGCGGCGCCGACGGCGGGCGCGCGAGCTCGTCGAGGATCGCGGCGCGCAGCGAGTCGGGCAGCCACAGCTCGTCGAGGTCGGGCACGGGCGCGCGCGCGGGCGCGTCGGCGCGCAGCTCGTCGATCAGCACCGGGTCGCACGTGAGCGCCGCGAACGGCCGCGCGCCCGCGCCCGCGCGCACCAGCCCGTGGCGCACGAGCGGCGCGGCGTCGTCGAGCTCGCGCGCCACGTCGTGACGGCTGGCGCGCTCCTCGCCGAGGAGCTGCGTGACCAGCAGCTCGTCGCACAGCGGGCGCTCGGGATCGTTCGACAGGATTCCGTAGAGGCGCGCCAGCTCGCCGCGCACCGACGGGGCCAGCACCACGCGCAGCACGTCGCACGCCACCGCGCTCAGCGCGAACTCGCGCCCGAGCAGCTCGAGCGGCGAGCCGGCGGCCGGCGGGCGCGCGTGCGCGGCGGCTCGCTCGCGCGCGGCCGCGAGCTGGGCGCGCGCGCGTCCGCCCGCGCCGGCGCCGACCAGCGCCGCCACCTCGGCTTCGAACGGCAGCGCGCTCTCCGAGGCGTAGCCGATGCGGCCCGAGTCCCAACCTTCCGCGATGGCGCGCGCGCACCACGCCGCCACGTCGTCGATCTGCGCGTCGAGGTGCGCCAGCGCCTGCGCGCGGTCGGCGGCGATCGGCGCGCGCGGCTCGAGCGCGAGCAGCGGCGCATCGGGCGGTGGCGGCGCGAGCGGCTTCGCCGGCGTCGAGGGACGCGGGCGCGACTGCGCGCGCGCAGGAACGATCGCCGCGGCTCGAGCGATCGCGCTCGTCGCCGGCCCTTCACCGTCGCGCGGCTCATTGTTGCGCGGCTCGCCGGCGCGGGGCTCATTGTTGTCGCGCCGCTCGTTGTTGCGCGGCTGATTGTTGCGCGGTTGATTGTCGCGCGGCTCGTCGGCGCGCGAACCGCGCTCGGCGGCGGGCTCGCACGCGCGCAGCCCGGGATTCAAGAACTCGCGATAGGCGAGCTGCCGCACGCGCTGCGTGGCCGCCGAGTACAGCGCCACGCGGCTCGCCTCCGCGTCGACGGCGAAGTCGTCGATCGCCGACTCCTCTTCGATCACCCGCAGCACGCGCCCGAAGCGCGCCTCGATCACCACCAGCGTGCGATCGCCCTGCCGGAGCAGCACATGCCCGCGCCGCTCGACGAAGCGCGCCGCCGTCACGCCGTCCACCGCCAGCCGGTGCTCGACGCGCCCGCTCGCGCCGTCGATCATCACCACCGCCTGCGCGCCGCCGTCGTCGAGCACGAACGCCGCGATCCGCCCGCCGCACAGCGCGCCGCCGGCCAGCACCCGCGCCGCGCCGAAGCATGTCTCCAGCCGCCGCTCGCCCGTCGGCGTGCGCTCGATCAGCGCGCCGCCGCGCACCAGCAGCCAGCGGTGCGCGCCGAGCGGCAACGCCAGCGACGGCGCCGGCGAGATCGGCGCGCACGACAGCTCGCCGCCCTCGGCGCGCAGCAGCACCGCGCCGCCCGCGCCCGCGTACACCGCCGAGCGCGCGCCGCCCGCCGCCGCGGTGAACGCGCCGTCCCCCGGCAGCTCGACGCCCGCGCCGCACGGCGCGCCGGCCGCGTCGAAGCGCTCGAGCCGCCCGCGCGACGCCGCCCAGATCTCGTCACCAAAAACCACGAAGTCGCCAAGCTCGCCGATCGCCGCCGTCGACGCCCGCTCCGACTGCGTGTCGAGGATCGCCAGCCCGCCGCTCACGCGCACCACCAGCCGCCGCCCGCCGGGCTCGAAGCGCACCATCGCGCCGTCGTTCCACGCCGCGTCCGCCGCGCTCGTCCGAAGCGTCACCACGGAAGCCATGACTACTGGAGCGCGCCCGCGTCCGTTTGTGACCGCTCCGGAGCGATAATCCCCAAGGGGGTCTCGAATGACCGGGCTTCACGGCGTGCCGTCCGCCATGCGCCATGGGCTGCTCACGCTCTGCGTGCTGTCGACGGGTTGCCGCTGCTGCTCCTGCCCGCCGGGACCGCCCGACGCGTCGCCGCCCGACTTGCAGCCCTGCGCGCTTCCCAACGGCGACGCGCCCGACGGCGGTTATGTGCTCAATCAATTGAAGCTCTCGCCCGCGGCGCTGTTCGACGACGAATTCGCCGGCACGCCGGTCGAGCTCACCGTCTGCGCCAGCGGAGCCGCCGACCTGCAGCTCCACGCCACGTTCTTTCAGCACTGGTTCGACGGCGCGGGCGCGGGGATCACCGACGTCGTGCTGGATGACCGCGGCGTCGACGGCCGCTGCGGCGCGGCCCGCTCGTTCACTGCGTCGATCGCGGCGAGCCAGACGCCGCGGCTGCGCTACGGCGGCGGCACGCTCGACGCGCTCCCCATCGGCGTCAACGCCACCGACGCGTCGGGCAAAAACGTCTCGCCGGCGGTCCCGATCTCCTCGCAAGTCTACCTGGGCGTGGTCGCGCGCGCCGAGCAGGTCGGCTCGAGCGCGCTCGCCGGCGACGTGATCGCGGCGCCCAACATGGTCAACGTGGTGGTGCAACCCGGCCAATGCGAAGGCGAGCACGAGCTGGGCGTGGCGGCGATGCACCGAGTCTATGCGTTCTATCCCGACGTGTTCGACGGCTTTGCGCTCTATGAATATGGTCTATCGACTACCGACAACATTCCGCGCGGCGGGCCCATCAAGAATGTGGTCAGTGGAATCAATCTGAATCTCTTTGACGGCTCGGCCGAGTACGGCAGCGACGGCGCGCTGCACATGGCCACGTGGATTCACACCGACGTGCTGGGAATCAGTCAGCTACACGAGATTGGCCACAGCTATAACTTCTACTATGCCGACCCGTCACTCGACCTGACGCGCGGCGGAGGTCATGGCGTGCACGTCGGGTCGCCGACGTCTTTGATTGGACTGATGGGCGGAACCTACGTCTTGCAGCCTCAGGCCGACGGCAGCCTCCTGGTGGCGGCGCCGGCGATCACCGACTTCAATGCGCGGCAATATGCCTTTCTCGAGCTGCACGACATGGGGCTGGTGCCGGCGTCGATGGTGCCGGCCGATTGGTATGTATTCGATCCGCTCATTGACACCACTCAATCGAAACCGGGAGACGTGATCCCAAAGACGAGCGCCACGCTGGTGTCGATCGCGGACATCGAGCGCGTGTATGGCGTGCGTTCGCCGGACGCGTCGGCGAGTCAGAAGTCGTTTCGCTTCGTCTTCATCGGCGTCTCGGAGCGTCCGATGACGGCGGCGGAGATCGCGCTGCTCGATCGCCTGGCCGGTTATTACGCCGGCACGGATCCCTCGAGCGTCGACGATCGCGGGCTGTTCGCGACTCACTCGCCGGCGTCGTTTGCCTGGGCGACGCGCGGCTTCGGCACGCTGGTGACCGCGCTGCCGCCGGTGAAGTAGCCGCGCAGAGAGGGGAGCGGTGGGCGGCTAGAAGGCGCGGTGCTGCTGGAAGCCCTGCTGCCCGACGGCGCCCTGTTGAATGGCGCTGCGGATCGCTTCGCCGGCCTTCTCGCGCACCGCCTCGGTGACGCGCTCGCGGATCGCTTCACCCAGCCGCTCGCGCAGCGCCTCGCCGACGCGCTCGCGCAGGTGCTCGGTGACGCGCTCGCGCATGGCGTCGGCGATCCGCTCGGGATCGATGCCGGCGGCGCTGAGCTGTTGCGCCATCGGGCTCTCGCGCATCGCGGTGCGCACGGCGTCGCTCAGGTTCTGCCGCACCGACTCGCCCAGCTTCTCCTTGACCAGCTGCGCGACGCGCTCGCGCACCTCGTCGGCGACGCGCTCGCGGACCGCGTCGGCGATGCGCGAGCGCAGCATCTGCACCAGCTCGTCGCCGCCGGGCATCTGCTGCCCGAACTGCTGCCCGAACTGCTGCCCGCCGAACTGCTGCCCGCCGAACTGCTGCCCGCCGAA
>DASREC010000561.1:0-5559 GCA_035652295.1 Polyangia bacterium | reverse complement strand
ATTGGCGGTGCTAGGACTGCCCGCTTTGTGGCTTTTGAACCGTTTTAGCGATGGCTGGTTCTGGACCTACGTCTTCAAGCTGCACCAGCAGCACGACTTCTACGCCGGCCGCGCGTTCGTCGGCAGCCCGGTGCGCCTCGTGCTCCTGCTCGGTCCCGCCGCGCTGCTGGTGCCGTGGGCGCTCGCGCGGCGCCGCTCGCCCGGCCTGATCTACGCGGCGTGGATCGGCGCGACCGGCGCGGGCGCGGCGTGCCTCGGCTTCGGCACGCAGTGGGCGTTCACCAACGCGTTCATCCCCGGCGTGTTCTTCCCGTCGGTGGCGATCGGCGTCGCGGCCGGCCGGCTGATCGGCGGCGGCGAGCGTGCCGGCCTGTCCGCGTCGCTGGATGCGCCGCCGCGGCTGCGCCCGCACGCGGTCTACCTCGCGCTCGCGGTCTCGCTCCTGCTCGCGCCGGGCGCGCTCTTGCCGCTCATCGGCCGCGTCGCGCCGCCGTCGTGGGCCATCGAGCGCAGCGCGCCCACCGGCTACGATCCGCGCCCGTACCTGCCGCGTCCCGACGATCGCGCGCGCGCGCAGGAGCTGGTGGCGCGCCTGGCCGCGCTGCCCGGCGACGTCTTGATCCCGTTCCACCCGTTCTACGCGCACCTCGCCGGCAAGCGCACGTACCTGCACCGCATGGGCGTGCTCGACGTGGGACGCGCCGGATTGGGCGCCCCGCGCGGTTTAGCCGAGGCGATCGCCGAGCGGCGTTTTGCCGCAGTGGTGATGGACGACAAGATCGACGGCAACTGGCAGATGTGGCCCGGCCTGCTCTCGAGCTATCGCATCGCCGAGCGGCTCGCCGGCCCGCGCGTCGTCTCCGGCGCCATGACCGAGCCGCGCTACCTGCTCACTCCGAATAGCGCCGCGTCCGTGATAGACAGGGAGCCGTGAGCGGCCAGACGTGAGCGGCGAAGACCTCAAAGTCGTCAAGGATCCGCCCGCGCCGCCGCGGCCGCGCCGCCTGATCTACGGCCTGGCCGCGGCGCTGGCGCTGCTCGCCGCCGTCGAGAGCGCGCAGGCGATGCTGGGCGCGCGCGCCACGCCCGCCGCCGATTGGGACGCCGCCGCCGCCGAGGTGCGCGCCGAGTTCCACGACGGCGACCTGATCGTATTCGCGCCCGCGTGGGCCGATCCGATCGGCCGCGCGCACCTCGGCGACAAGGTCTCCGTCGAGATGGCCGGCCGCGCCGACGCCGATCGCTACGCGCGCGTCTGGGAGGTCTCGATCCGCGGCGCGCGCGCGCCCGAGACGCGCGGCCTCACCGCCGAGCGCACCACGCGCCACGGCCGCGTCACCGTCGCGCTCTACCGCAAGCCGGCGGTCGAGGTCGCCTACGACTTCACCTCGCACATCGACGAGGCGCGCGTCACCCACAGCGCGATGAACGGCGCCAACGAGAGCCCCTGCTACAAAGACGTCGGCGCGCGCGCCGGCTTCCGCTGCCCCGGCACGCGCGTCGAGGGCCGCACGCTCGAGGTCGACTACCAGCCGCGCCGCGGAATCCTCGCGCCCGCCGCCGCCGGCCGCATCACCGCCATCGAGTTCAGCGACGTCACGCTCGGCCGCGAATTGATCGGATATACCGGCTTGTCCGATTTCAATTCGCGCAAGAACGGCGCCGGCCCGGTCGATCTACGCGTGATCGTCGACGGGCGCGAGCGGCTGCGCGTGCGCCAGCTCAACGACGAGCCGTGGAAACGTTTCACCGTCGATACCGGCACCGATATCGCGCCCAAGCACGTCGTGCGCTTCGAGATCTCGGCGCCCGTCTCCACGTGGCGCACGTTCGGCTTTCACGCGGAGGCGCGGACTGGGCCCCTGCGCGCAGCGCAGGGTGGGTTGCAATGAGCGATCGCGCGGTCGGCTGGCTGGTATTCATTACCGCGTTATTGACGCTGGTTTTGAGCGCGCGCACGCAAGGCAATACCCGCGACGAGGGTTATTACTTCGACGCCGCCGAGCAGTATTACGGCTGGTACGGCGAATTGGGCGACAACCTGGTCGCCGGCCATCCGCTCAAGAGCTTCGACAAAGTCACCGTCGACCGCTGGTTCGGCTACAACCACGAGCACCCGGCTTTGATGAAGACCCTGTTCGGGTTTTCGTGGCGCATTTTTCATATATGCAAATGCAATTCGCAGCCGGGCCGCCACCCGCTCTCGTATCCAAAGAAACATCGGACGCTCGGTTTATTGTCCGAAGAGTCGGCGATGCGTTTGCCGACGCACGCCGCGGTGGCGATGATGGCGGCGCTGATCTTTCTCTTCGGTGCGCAGGCGTGGTCGCGCCGCGCCGGATTGGTGGCGGCGGTATTGTCGGTGGCCGCGCCGCGCCTGTTCTTCGACGCGCAGTTGGCGTGCTTCGACGCGCCGATCGCCGCGCTGTGGGTCGCCACCGTCTACGCCTATTGGCGCTCGCTCGTCGACGGCAAATGGGCCTGGCGCGCCGGCCTGTTCTTCGGCCTGGCGCTGGCCACCAAGCACAACGCGTTCTTCATTCCCGCGATCCTGATTCCTCATTATCTGTGGACGCAGCGCTCGCATTTGAAAGCGATCAAGTTCCCGCCGATTCCCGCCGCGTTGGTGTGGATGGCGTTATTGGGGCCGATCATTTATTTCGCCTGCTGGCCGTGGCTGTGGTTCGATACCGTCAATCGCTTTCGCGAATACGTCGCGTTTCACGTGCACCACACGTATTACAACATGGAGTATTTCGGACATAACTATAACAAGCCGCCGTTCCCGATCTCGTTTCCCTATGTCATGACGCTGTTGACCATGCCGGTGACCACGCTGGCGCTCGCCGTCGGTGGCGCGGTGACGCTCGGCCGCGCGGCGTTCAAGAAACCCACGTCGATCGAAGCCGCCACGTCTCCCGGTTTATTGGCCGGTTTGAATGCGTTGTTTCCCATGGCGATCATCACCGTGACGCGCGCGCCGATCTTCGGCGCCACCAAACACTTTCACGCCACCATTCCATTTCTCGCGTTATTGGCCGGTTTTGGTTTTCATGCGTTGACCGAAGCATTGGGGCGCACCACCAAAGAGCGCAATGCGCGCGCGCTGGCGCTCGGGCTCGGCCTGCTGGTTTGCGCGCCCGCCGTCGCCGAGACCTGGCGCTCGCATCCCTATGCGCTCAGTCACTACAACATGCTCGCCGGCGGACCGCAGGGCGGCGCCGATCTGGGCATGAATCGCCAATTCTGGGGATACCCGACGCGCGGCATATTGCCGTGGATCAACGCCAATGCGCAGCCCAATGCGCCCATTTATTGGCACGACACCAATCAAGCGCAATTGAACATGGACGTGCGCATTGGGCTATTACGCCCCGACGTGCGCAATACCGGGCTCGAGGAGCCGGGCGTTCAAGCCAGCGACATCGCCATGGTGATTCACGAAAAGCATTTCAATAAATACGAATATTGGATCTGGGATTTCTACGGCACCGCGCGGCCGTCGCTGGTGCTCGACGACGAAGGCGTCCCTTTGGTGACGCTCTATGAACGGCCGGTAAAGACCAATAAATGAAACTCTCGCGCAATGGCAAAGTCGCGCTCGGCGTCTATGCGGCCGCGCTCGCCTGTTATGCGTCGGCGTCGGGCAGCCGGCTGTTTCGCCCGTCGTCCGATATCCACTTCGCCTATCAAGCGAACATGTTCCTGCACCATCGATTGGATTTGGGCGGGCCGCCGCCGAGCTCCAACGATTGGGCCGAGGTGGAGTATCTGCACCTCAAAGATGGCCGCACCGTCGCCGGCTCGTGGCTGCGCTCGCAGCCGACCAAATTTCGCGAGCTGGGCGGCAAGGTCGAATCGATCACCGATACGCAGATCGCCAATCGCTGGAAGAAGTATTACGTCTCGTTTCCGCCGTTCCCGTCGGTGATCTTCCTGCCGCTGGTGGCGATCTTCGGCGTATTCGTCAATGACGTCATTTTGACGGTTTTAATCGCCGGTTTTGGCCCCATGCTGCTGTTTCTGGTCTTGCGCCGTTTGCGCGCGCGCGGCGATTCGGAGCGCTCGGAGCTCGACGATCTCTGGCTCACGGCGATGTTCGGAATCGGCACCGTCTACTATTACTCGTCGGTGCTGGGGCAGGTCTGGTACACCGCGCACGTCGTCGCCACCGTGCTCACCGGTCTATTCGTATTGGCGTCATTCGACGCGCGCCATCCCATCTGGGCCGGCATTACGTTAGGCGCGATTGTATTGACGCGCCCGCAAATGGGGTTTTGGGGGATTTATTTTCTTTACGAGATGTGGCGCGCGCGCAAGCCGTACGTGGCCACGCTGGTGCGCGTCGGCGTGCCGCTGGCGATCCTCGGCGTCGTCGGCGCGCTGTTCAATTGGGCGCGTTTTCATTCATTGAGCGAGTTCGGCCACAGCTATCTCAATGTCCGCTGGACCGATCGCATTCAACGTTATGGGCTGTTCAATTACGCGTTCGTGGCGCGCAACCTGACGTGCGCCTTCACGCTCACGCCCAAGCTGATCGCCAAGGCGCCGTTCGTGCTCGTGAGCTGGCACGGCATGTCGATGCTGCTCACCACGCCGGCGCTGGCCTATCTATTGTGGCCGCGCGATCGCACGCCGCTGCACCGCGCGCTGTGGCTGGTGGTCGCGCCGATCGCGATCATGGGCTTCATGTATCAAAACGACGGCTGGGTGCAGTTCGGTTATCGCTTCTCGATCGATTTCCTGTTCGCGGCGATGATGCTGCTGGCGATCGGCAATCGGCCGCTGACGCGCACCTTCAAAGCGCTGATCGTCGTCGGAATCCTGGTCAATCTATTCGGCGCGATCACCTTCAATCGCATGTGGCAGTACTACCACGACGGGTTCTTCCCCATCAGCTTCGGCGAGCTTTGAGCGCCGTTTTACGATAACATCGCTTCGTACCATATGCTCTCGAAGCGGGTGATGGTGGTTGCCGCCGAGAAGCCGCTGCAGCGCCGGTTGATCGCCGGCGCCATGGCGGCGGGCGGCGCAGTGCAAGCCTTCGCCACCGCCGACGAGCTGCCGGCGCGCATCGAGACCGATCTGGTGCTCTACGCGCTCGGCTGGCAGCTCCAGGATCCGGCGCTCGCGTCGCTGCTGGCGCGGCTGCCCGAGGGTGCGCGCGTGATCCCGGTGCTCCGCGCCGCGCAGCTCGAGTGGATGATCAAGCTGCTCGAGGACAAGCGCATCGCCAGCGTGTTGGTCGCCGAGGAGCTGGGCGGCCAGACCATCTCGTCGGTGGTGTCGAAGCTGCTCTACGGCGATCTGTTCGGCCTCGAGAAGGTGATGCCGTGGGGCGTGCGCGTGTACTCGATGCTGGTCGGCGACTACCAGGAGAAGTCGCTGGCCATCGCGTCGATCGGCGACTTCGCGCAGGCGATGGGCGTGCGGCGAAAATATCGCGAGCAGATCGATCAGTGCATCGACGAGATGTTGATGAACGCGCTCTACGACGCGCCCGTCGACGCGAACGGCACGCCGCTGTTCGCCGAGGTGCCGGTGCGCGAGCGCGTGGGC
>DASREC010000560.1:0-2863 GCA_035652295.1 Polyangia bacterium | reverse complement strand
CGACGTGCGCTGGGGCGTGCGGCCGGCCGACATGGTCTCGGAGCTGCCCGACGGGCGGCTGCGCGTGGACATGACCCGGTTCGACGATCTCGAGCCGAGCGGGTGACGTCAGTCGGCGCGCGCGTCGTCGAATTCGTGCGGGTCGTGCGAGCAGAACAGCCGCACCTCGGGGTGCGCCGAGCGCAGCGCGCGCAGGCGGGCCTGGTTCGCGCGGCGCGCGTCGTGATCGGCGTCGTCGAGAAACTGGATCGCGCGCAGGCCGGGCGTCGAGCGCGGCGGGGTCTCGACCTCGCCGTGGAAGAAGTACGCGTCGCCGCAGTGGAGCAGCCAGCCGGCGTCCGCGCGCACCGCGACGCCGGTGTGGCCGCGGCTGTGGCCGGCGAGCGGTATCATTAATAAGGCGTCGTCGTCCTCGAGGGCGCGCACCGCTTCGAAGCCGAGCCAGCGCTCGCCGCCTTCGGCGTGGCGCACCCAGCGCGGGTTGTGGCGCCACGCGATGCGGCGGTAGCGCGCCCGTTCGGCGAGCGTGCGCGGCGCGCGCGCGGCGTCCAGCTCGGCGCCGAGCACGTGCACCTCCGCCGACGGGAAATCGGCGAGGCCGCCGGCGTGATCGGGATCGAGGTGCGTGACCACGACGTGGCGCACGTCGGCCGCGCGGAAGCCGAGCCCCTCGACCTGGCGAATCGCGGTCTCGCGCTCGTCGAGGCGCGGGCGCAAGAGCGGCACCAGCGCGCCCAGCCGCCGCCACTTGTGCCGGACGTCGTCGAGCCCGAAGCCGGTGTCGACCAGCACGAGGCCGTCCGCGCGCTCGACCAGCAGGCAGTGCGCCACCAATCGGCCGCTCGCCACCAGCGAGCCCTCGCCGTTCACCAGCCGCGCGCTCGCTGGGCACATCGTCGCGCAGTTGAGATGGTGGACGCGCATCGGCCTACCTTTGATGCTCATGAGCAAGAAGCGCGGCGAAGCTTCGGCCGCCGACTATCTGCCGGCGCGGCGGACGCTGCCGTCGCTGGCGGAGGCGGCGAAGCGGTGTCACGGCTGCGACCTGTGGCGGCGCGGCACGCAGACCGTGTTCGGCTCAGGACCGCGGCGCGCCGACGTGATGCTGGTGGGCGAGCAGCCGGGGAACGAGGAGGATCTCGCGGGCGCGCCGTTCGTCGGGCCGGCGGGGCGGCTGCTCGATCGCGCGCTCGTGGCGGCGGGGATCGATCGCGCGCGCGTGTACGTGACCAACGTGGTGAAGCACTTCAAGTGGCAGCCGCGCGGCAAGCGGCGCATCCACGAGAAGCCGAACGCGCGCGAGATCGAGGCGTGCATGCCGTGGCTCGACGCGGAGGTCGCGGCGGTGCGCCCGCGCGCGATCGTGTGCCTCGGCGCGACCGCGGCGCAGGCGCTGCTCGGGCGCGCGTTTCGCGTGACGCGCGATCGCGGCCGGCTGCTCCCGTCGCCGCGCGCCCAGCTCATCATGGCGACCGTGCACCCGTCGGCGGTGCTGCGCGCGCCCGACGACGACGCGCGCCGCGCCGAGCTCGCGCGCTTGATCGACGATCTGCGCGTGCTCGCGCGCGCGCTCGACGCGCAGCCGCACGCGCCGGCGCCGTGAGCCGCGCGCGTCAGGCGAGCCGCTCGATCAGCTTGCGCGCGAACAGGTAGGCGTCGCCCGGCCAGCGCGCCGAGACGTAGCGCCCGTCCTCGACGGTGAGCGCGGCGCGATCGTCGTCGGCGGTGCCGCGCTTGGTGAGCACGCGCGGCCCGCGCACGAACTGCGCCTGAGCGTCGTCGAGCGCCGCCTTCACCTCGTCCTCGACGTACGCCGGGTACGTGCGGTAGTAGCGCCCGAGCTTCCACGCCGTCAGCAGGTAGGCGCTGCGCTCCATGTACTTCGGCAGGCAGGTGGTCCGGGCGCGCGCCAGCACGCTCTTGCCGGTCGCCGGATCTTTCGCGCGCGCGAGCACCAGCACGCCGTGGCAGATCGCCGCGACGGGCCGCTCGAGCTTCCAGAACTCGGCGACCTTGGCCTGGAGAATTTCGGAGCCGAGGTATTGCCTCATGCCGGGCGCGTGGCCGCCGGCGAGCAGCAGCGCGTCGTACGCCTTCACGTCGAGCGAGGACCACGCGACCGGCCGGTTGAACTCGGACGCGTTCAATAGTTCGTCGTAGAACGCCTTCGGCTCGGGCGCGGCGCCGAGCGCGCCGAACAGCACGCCGGTGAGCAGCCGCGGATCGCACGCCGGCCGCGCGCCGCCGTTCTCCGTCGAGAAAACCACCTCGTGTCCCGCGCGCGTGAGCAGCCGCCACGGCACGGCCACCTCGGTGGTGTCGAAGTCGACGTCGGGCAGCGGCATCCAGACTCTCGCCATGCGCACGAGAATACCGTTAAATCAGCTCGGGGAGGTTCGCCGCCGATGCGCGCTGTCGAGAACCGCGCCGCGCTCGCGCCCGACGCGCTCGCCGAGCTCGAGCGGGTGACCGCGCGCCACGCGTCGCTCGAGCAGGTCGCGCGCTGGGGCGCCGCGCATGTGCCGCCGCTCGTCATCGCCGACGTGATCACGCAGGACGAGTACACGCACGACGTGGTGCTGCCGTTCCGCGCCCTGTGGCTGGTCTACGACACCACGTGACTCGGCGCGATCACGGCGGTCGCCGTGTGGGATCAACGCCCGAGCGCCGACGAGCTGCTCGCCGCGCGCCTCGCCCGCGGCTGGCGCCCGACCGCGACCGCGACGCGCGACGGCGACGTCATCCTCGGCCACGCCGCCTGCTGGATGAACGACGCTAGCCGGCGGTGACGGCGCCGTCGAGCGGAATGCCGTCGGCGTCGAGGTAGACGTGATCGCCGGTGAGCGTGACCGACCAGCGGTGG
>DASREC010000559.1:0-2346 GCA_035652295.1 Polyangia bacterium | reverse complement strand
CGACGCCGTGGTGGTGGCTGATGGTCGCGCCCACCTGCGTGGCGGCGGCGAGCCCGGCCCGCCAGATGTCGTCGTACTTGCGCTCGGCGTCGGCGCGCGACGAGCCGCGCGCGGCGAACGTGAAGTAGATCGAGCAGCCGTCGGCGTACGCGTGGGAGAAGTGCGCCATGATGAACGCCAGCGGCGAGACCGCCTTGCGCACCGCCGCGTAGAGATCGAGCAGCCGCTCCCACGAGGTGGCGACCTCCATGGTGTCGACGAACGCGCCGGCGTCGAACACCTTGGACATGCGGAAGCTGATGGCGTAGCGGTGCGCGAGCCAGCGCTCGCCGGGGCCGGGGCCGAGATCTTTTCCGCCGGCGCGCTCGAGCTCGACGGCGGCGGCGGCGGCCTCGGCCTCGGTGAGCGAGCGCTCGCCCTCGAAGCCGAGGATCATCAGGCAGCCGTTCTGCGCGTACGGCAGGAGGCGCGCGGCCAGCTTGTTGACGAGCTCGGGGCGCGACAGCGCGGCGGCGACGGCGCGGCGCTTCCACTCGGCGACCGTGCCCTTGCCGCCCGGCGCGAGCATCGCCAGCCACTGCTCGAGCGACGCGCCTTCGGCCTGCGCCTCGTCGTGCGCCTTCTCCGACTTGCCGCCGCCGCGGCGGTGCAGGAACGAGTCGAGCTCGTCGTAGAGGCGCACCACCGCCGGCTTTATGTTGCGTTGCAGCAAACGGCGCATCGCCTCGCAGCCCGCCGCCGGCCGCTGAAACGCCCAGCCGCGATACAGCCGCGTCTCGGCGAGCGGGTGCACGGTGCAGGTCGCGCGCGTGATCACGCCGAGCGTGCCCTCCGAGCCGACGATGAGCTGCGCGAGATCGGGCGCCGCGCCCGCCTCCAGCTCGTGCACGTCGCCGCGCCCGTCGACGAACGTCAGGCGGCGCACCATGTCCTCGATCTTTCCGTACTTGGTCGAGAGCTGCCCCGCCGAGCGCGCCGCCAGCCAGCCGCCGAACGTCGAGCACATGATCGACGACGGGAAGTGGCCCATGGTCCAGCCGCGGCGGTTGAGCTCGTGCTCGAGGTGCTCGCCGACGATGCCGGCCTCGAACGTGGCCGCGCCCGCCTGCTCGTCGAGCGACAGCAGCTTGCGCATGCGCTTGAGATCGACGACCAGGCCGCCGTGGATCGGCAGCGCGCCGCCGCAGACGCCCGAGCCGGCGCCGAAGGGAACGATCGGCGTGCCGGCGCGCGCGGCGGCGCGGACGATCTGCGCCACCTCGTCGGTCGAGCTCGGCCACACCACCGCGTCGGGCGGATGCGGCGCCACGTCGCCGTCGGCGACGCCGATGAGCCCGCGCGGCCACAGGTCGCGCGCGTAGGCCACGCGATCGGGCGGCGTCGTCGACACGCGGCCGGGAAACAGCCGGCTCAGCTCGCCGACCAGCTCTTCGGTGCGCGTGATCGCCGAGGCCAAAGTCCCACGAGGTTAGTGTCGCGCGCGAGTCCGTGCAAGTGAGCGGCGAAAGCGGGGCCGCCTGTAGTAAAGAAAGCGCATGGCACGTCCCAAACGCATCGCCGATACGATCGAGCTCATCGGCGTCGGGCATCCCGGGCTCGGCGACCTGTACCACGGCCTCATCCGCGCGCCGTGGAGCGCGACGCTGGCGCTGATCGTCGCCGCGTATTTGATCATCAACCTCGCGTTCGCCTGCGCGTTCGCGATCACCGGCGGCATCGACGGGGCGCGCGGGTTCCTCGACCTGTTCTTCTTCAGCGTCGAGACCTCCGGCACCATCGGCTACGGCGCGCTGCACCCGGTCACGACCGCCGCGCACCTGGTGGTCACCGTCGAGTCGATCGTGAGCATCCTCTTGGTCGCGCTCACCACCGGCCTGGTGTTCGCCAAGTTTTCCATCCCGCGCGCGCGCGTGCGCTTCGCGACCAACCCGACGATCGCGCCGTACGACGGCGTGCCGACGCTCTACATCCGCCTCGGCAACCAGCGCGACTCGCGGCTCATCGACGCCACGCTACGCGTGGTGCTGATGCGCACCGAGCGGACCAAGGAGGGCGTGACGATGTACCGCATGTACGATCTCGTCCTCGAGCGCGAGCGATCGCCGGCGATGTCGCGCTCGTGGATCGCGCTGCACCGGATCGTCGAGGGCAGCCCGCTGCACGGCTCGACGCCCGAGAGCCTGGCGAGCCAGGAGGCGGAGCTGATGCTCACGGTGATCGGCATGGACGAGATCTCGGTGCAGTCGCACCACGCGCAGCACCTGTACGAGGCCAAGGACCTGCGCTGGGGGATGCGGCCGGGCGACATGGTGTCGGAGCTGCCCGACGGGCGGCTGCGCGTGGACA
>DASREC010000558.1:0-2395 GCA_035652295.1 Polyangia bacterium | reverse complement strand
CCACGGCGCGATGCACTGGCGCGGCGATCGCAACGGCTCGATCAATCAAGACGGCACACCGGTGATCGATCCGGCGACCGGCGCGCCGATCGTCTCGGCGCAGCCGAACGCCGGCATCTACGACGAGGTGCGCGCCTTCACGTCGTTCAACGTCGCGTTCCCGGGGCTGGTCGGCGACGCGGCGCAGCTCTCCGACGGCGACATGCTCGACTTCACCACGTTCGTCTTGCAGGAGACGTATCCGCCGAATCCGATCCGCGCGCTCGACAACTCACTGACGGCGGAGCAGGCGGCGGGCCGCGCGTTCTACTTCAACGCGGCGCCGAACGGACAGGAGCTGCCGTCCGATCGCTTCCACAACTGCGCCGGCTGCCACACGCTCGACGCGGCCGGCAACGCGGGCGCGACCGCGCACCCGGGATTCTTCGGCACCAGCGGCGAGTACTCGTTCGAGTTCGAGACGCAGATCTTCAAGGTGCCGCACCTGCGCAACCTGTATCAGAAGGTCGGCATGTTCGGCTCGTCGCCGGATCAGATCCAGCCGGGCACGCAGATCCCGCAGCTCAACGTGCAGGCGGATCAGATCCGCGGCTTCGGCTTTCAGCACGACGGATCGCTCGGCACGCTCGAGCACTTCTTCACCGGGCAGGTGTTCATCAAGTCGCTGGTGCCGGTGCCGCTGGCGAACGGCAACCTGGCGCCGCCGAATCCGTACGGCATTCCGTTCGTCGATCCGGCGACGGGAATGCTCGCGCCCGACGGGTTTGCACTGCGGCACAACATCGTCGCGTTCCTGATGGCGTACGACTCCAACATGGCGCCGATCGTCGGGCAGCAGGTGACGCTGTCATGGAGCGATCGCGCGACCGCCAATCCGCGCATCGATCTCTTGGAGGCGCGCGCCAAGGCGGGCGAGTGCGATCTGGTGGCGAAGGGCGTGTTCGCCGGGCGCGAGGTCGGGCTGCTCTACAACAACGGCGCGTGGCAGCTCAACCGCTCGTCGGTGCCGCCGCTGCCCGACGGGCTGGTGCGCGCGCTGGCGTTCGATGACCTGACGATCACGTTCACCGCCGTGCCGCCGGGCTCTGGGCCGCGCATCGCGCTCGACCGCGACGGCGACGGTTGGGCCGACGGCGACGAGCTGGCCGCCGGCTCGAATCCCGCCGATCCCAACAGCACGCCCTGAAGTCGATCAGCGCGCGTGAAGCAGGACTGCGCGGTAGCGGACCTTGCCGGCGGCGAGGCGATCGCGCACGGCGTTGGCCTGCTCGAGCGGGTAGGACTCGATGACCGGCTTGACCTTGCCCGAGGCGGTGAGCTGCAGCGCTTCGTAGAGATCGCGCCGCTCGTCCTGCGAGCTGCCGCGCAGTTGGCGCTGGCCGAGCGTGAGCACCATCGGGTCGATGGCGATCGCGCCGTCCGAGAGCCCCATGTTAATGAGGCGGCCGTTGAGACGAAGCGCGCCGAACGCGCTGGCGATCTGCCGCGCCGAGTTGGTCGTCGAGAGGATCACGTCGGCGCCGCCGGCCCTGGTGAGCGCCGCGCCGGGATCGTCGCCGCTGATCAACACCTCGTCGGCGCCCATGCTCTTCAGCTCGGCGCGCTTGTTCTCCTGCGCGGTGAGCGCGAACGTCTCGAGCCCGAGCGCGTGCGCGAACTGCAGCGCCAGGTGGCCGAGACCGCCGAGCCCGAGCACCGCGACGCGCTCGCCCGGCTTCGGGTCGGCGTTGCGCAGCCCGCTCATCACCGTGTAGCCGGCGCAGAAGATCGGCGCCGCCGCCGCCCAGTCGAGCCCGTCGGGCAGCAGCGTGCAGCCGCTCGCCCACGCCAGCATCAGCTCCGAGTTGCCGCCGCCGAGCTGCATCCACGTCTGCGCATTGGGGCAGTGGCCGGAGTCGCCCGATTGGCACGCCGGGCAGCGGCCGTCGCCTTTCTGATTCCAGTGCACGCCGACGCGATCGCCGACGCGCAGATCGGTGACGCCGGCGCCCAGCTCGACGATCTCGCCCACCGGCTCGTGGCCGGCGACCACCGGCGTCGGCAGCGGGAACAGCCCGTGGTGCACGTGCAGATCGGTGCCGCACATGCCGCTCGCGCGGATGCGGATCAGCACCTGTCCCGCCGATGGGCGCGGATCGGCGATTTGCTTCACTTCCCAAGGCTGGTTGTATTGGACGATCACGGCTGCGCGCATGGACGCCTCCCGATTGGGTCCATGGGATGTAGGAACCGGCGGAAGAGTTGCGAGCGATGATCGGCGGGCGCATGCTGGCGCGATCGATGCGCGCGCGCGGGCTCGACCGGGTGTTGGCGGTTTGCTACGCGCTGTTCGCCGTCGGGTGGTTGCTGTCCGATCTGCCGAAGGCGCTCGGCGTCTCGACGGCGATCAACCGTT
>DASREC010000557.1:0-4724 GCA_035652295.1 Polyangia bacterium | reverse complement strand
TCTCGGGGGGTGGGGACAAGCGGTTTCACCGTCGGTAGGCCAGGCTGAGCGACACCTCCAGCGAGAAGCGCCCGAAATCGGCCACCCGGTTGGGCCCGGCGTCGATGAACCCCTCGGTGAACGTCAGCACGCCGTCGGCGCTGAGGGCGAGCGCCACCGGTTTGGCCAGGGCGACCGCCAGGCGCGCGCCGAGACACGCGGCGGCGGTGACCAGATTGTGATGGCCGCCCGGCTGCGCGTCCATCGCCACCAGAAACAGCGCCGGTCCGAGCGACGCATCGAACGAGACCCGCCCCGCCTGAAACCCGAATCCGCCGCGCGGCCCGGTCACCACGCGCAGGAAGCTGAGCTGAAACCCGCTGCGATAGTCGCGGTTCCCGGTGAGCGAGATCATCCCGCCGACGCGCAGCGGCCCGATCGATTGCGTCGCGCGCACGGTGGCGCCGTACATCAGCGGCTCGCCGGAGAACCCGAACGCCACCGACGGGCCGGCGTCGACGAACAGCCTGGCCGCGGGAAACGGCGGCGCGACTTTTTCGATCTTTCCGTCGTTCGGTTTCGCTTTCGGTTTGGCGTTCGCGTTTTCGTTTTCTCTCGCGTTCGCGCGCGGGTTTTCGTTTTCGCGCGCGTGCTGATTGGCGTGCTCGTCGGGAATTTCGTTTTCTCCGACGACGGTATGCTCCGGCACCACGTTCGGCAGATCCATCTGCAGCGTGTCGGCGAGCAAGAGCGCCAGGCTGCGCGCGAGATCGTCCGCGTTCGAGAACGGGATCTCGGCCTTGCGCTCCGCCCTTCCGCCGTCGGCCTTGCGCACCACCTCCACCGCGCACTGCGCCGCGCCCGCCTTCTCCGTCGAGAAGACGCACTTCGCCCCGCCCTCCTCGTCGGCCGCCCCCTTCTCGACCACCTCCACGTCCAGCGGCCGGAGCGCCACCACCACCTCCGCGCGCGCCGCCTCCTCGAGCCGCGGCGGCGCCTTGCCCTCGACGAGGACGCCGCGCCAGCGCAAGCGCCCGCGCGTCATCGACTGGGGCCACGCCAGCGCCGGCAGCATCAGCACGGCCAGGGCCAATCCTCGTCGCACGCCCCGAATCTACCGCGCCCCCGCGCTTCGCCGCGCATTTTCTGCTATAACGCCGGCTCGCAAAGAAGCCGGGAGCTCACGGATGTCGGAGAAGCTGTCGCAGGGGCAGGAGAAGTATGGGGCCGACGAGCGCAAGTGGCGCGACGTCGGCACGGGGCTGAGCGCGCTCGATCTGCACGAGGCGAACGGGCGCCGGCTGCAGCTGGTGCGCATCACGCCGGGCGGACGCATCCTCGCGCACCGTCACGCCGGCACCGAGATCATGTACGTGGTGCGCGGCTCGCTGATCGTCGACGGCATCCGCCTGAAAGCGGGCGACGTGCTGACCTCGCCGGAGGGCTCGGTGCACCGCGAGAGCTGGAGCGCCGAAGGCTGCGAGCTGGTGATCGAGTGCTCGCCCGACGACGATCTACTTCGCAGCTGATTCCGTTCGCCGCCGATACGCGCGCTCTTCTTCGCCGAGCTCGTAGATGCGCTTGAGCAGCGCGTCGGCGATCCGCTTGTGCGACGCCAGCCGATTTCCGTACGCGCGAAACGGCTTCAGATCGATCGGCTCGCCGAACACCGCCACCACCTGCTTGGTGCCGAGGAAGTTGCCGCGCACGTCGGCGACGATGTCGTTCGACAAACCCTGAATGAACGCCGGCACCACGATCGGCCAGGTGTCCATCACCAGCTTGCCCACGCCCGGCTGCGCCGGCAGCGGCGTATAGGGATCGTCGTTTTTATTGCGCGTGCCTTCGGGATGAAACCCGACCAATATGCGCCCCTTTTTCATTTCCTCGACCACGCGGCCGAGCGCCCATTTATTGAATTCGGCTTTCGACTGCTCGCGGAAGAACGGCGGAAACATCCGCCCGCCACCGACGATGAGATTGACCAGCAATCCGCCAAAGTTCTTGTAAAAGAAATCGGCGCGCACCGGGCAAAGCACCGGCTGCCTGAGCGGCGTATAGCGGTGCAATAAAAGCGTCAGCATATAAAGATCGAAGAAGCTGCGGTGATTCGAAACCAACAGGATCGTGTCGTCGAACTTCAATCCGCGCAGCCGATCGAGCCCGAGCGGCACCATCATGTTGCGCGAGCCGACCGTCATCCAGCCGGCGCCGATGGTGCGCAGCCACGCCTCGGTGAGCGGCAGCGCGCGCCGGTGCAAGGCATCCATCGCTTTGAAGCTGAATCGCTCGAACGGCTCCAGCAGCTCCGTCGGTGGTGCGTCGAGCGCGGGCGCGGACTGCGAAGGCGTGCTGACCATAGGCGATCCAACTTTATATGCGGCTCTTGTGCGATTACAAGACTCGTGCAATAGGCTTGGCACTCATGAATCGCGCCGCCCATGCCCAATCGCCCGACGGTCGGGCCGCTGCTTTTTACGACGTCGACGGCACGCTGATCAAAACCAACATCGTGCACGCGTTCGCGTGGTACGCGCGCAACCAGCCGACGCTCTCCGGCTCGCTGATCAAATCGGCCAAGACCGCGCTGTCGATCCCGATGTTCCTGGTCGCCGACAAGCTTTCGCGCAAGCTCTTCAATCAGCTCTTTTATGGTTATTACGCCGGCGAGCCGGAAGATCGTTTGATCGTGCTCGCCGAGGAGCTCTTCGAGGACGTGATCAAGCCGAGCATCTTTCCGCGCACGGTCGATCTGATCGCCGAGGCGCGGCGCGCCGGCCTGCGCCAGGTGATCGTCTCAGGCGGCCTCGACTTCACCGTGCGGCCGCTGGCGCGCTACCTCGGCGTCGACGACTTCATCGCCAACACGCTCGAGTTCGAGAACGGCTACGCGACGGGGCAGCTGGGCAAACCGTTCGTCGCCGGCGCCACCAAGGCGCAGATCATGCGCGACTACTCCGAGCACCACGGCATCGATCTCGGCCGCTCGTGGGCCTACTCCGATTCCTACTCCGACTATCCGATGCTGGCGGTGGTCGGCCACCCGACGGCGGTGAATCCCGATTTCCGCCTGCGCACGGTGGCGCGATCGTATGATTGGCCGATTATCGATTTGCGTTGAATTGAATTGAACCGACCTGCGGGGCTCATCGGCCACAAGGGTCCAGACAATCCTGCGAGCCAGATCAGGCGCAAGGGATTGCCAGAGAGAGAAAGCTTCGATGCGAGCGATTCGCCCCCGGGCCCGCGGCGCCGCCGACGAGAGCGTCGTCATGATCGACAACGACTCCGCGCCGCGCATCATGTTCTACGGCGAAGATTTCCTGTGCGAGGATCTGCCGGTCGGCACGCGCGTGATCTATCCGCGCAAGCCGCTCGCCGGCCTGCCGAACCCGCGCGCCGCCATCCGCTACGCGCTGCACCACCCGGAAGACTCCGAGCCGCTGCACGCGCTGCTCACGCCCGGCATGAAGGTCACCATCGCCGTCGACGACATCTCGCTGCCGCTGCCGCCGATGAAGCGGCCCGACGTGCGCGAGCTGATCCTCGACATCGTCCTGCAGATGCTCGCCGACCACGGCGTCGACGACATCCACATCATCATCGCCACGTCGCTGCACCGGCGCATGCACGACTGGGAGATCCGCCGCATGGTCGGCGACAAGGTGTTCGACGCGTTCGCGCCCGAGCGCCTCTACAACCACGACGCGTGCGATCCCGACGGCATGGTCACGCTCGGCGAGACCGCGCACGGCGAGGTGGTCGAGACCAACCGCCGCGCCGCCGAGAGCGACCTCGTCATCTACGTCAACATCAACCTCGTCCCCATGGACGGCGGCCACAAGAGCGTCGGCGTCGGCCTCACGTGCTACGAGACGCTCCGCCACCACCACAACCCGCAGACGATCCTGAACTCGTGGTCGTTCATGGACCCCGAGAAGAGCGCGCTCGCGAAGTCGTGCAACCGGATCGGCAAGGTCGTCAACCAGAACGTGCGCGTCTTCACGATCGAGACGACCGTGAACAACGACATGTTCGGCAACGGCCCCCTCTCGTTCCTCCAGAAGAACGAGGACGACTGGAACGCCGCGGACGAGCTCGCCTTCAAGGGCGCCAAGGCGGCGCTCGACCGGCTCCCGCGCTCCTTGAAGCGCGCGTTCTTCATGAAGGTCCCGGCGAGCTACGGGATCACGGGCGTGCACGCCGGCGAGACCGAGGCGACGCACGTGAAGACGCTCGAGAACTGCTACAAGCAGTACGCCGTCCCGGTCCAGGGCCAGGCCGACATCCTCGTCTCGGGCGTGCCCTACGTCTGCCCCTACAACGTGAACTCGATCCTGAACCCGCTCCTCGTCCACTGCACGGCGCTCGGCTACTTCTTCAACATGTACCGCGGCAAGGAGCCGCTCCTGCGCAAGGGCGGGGTCATGATCATCACCCACCCGCTCTACGACGAGTTCGACCCCGACGTCCACCCGAGCTACATCGAGTTCTTCCACCGCATCCTGACGGAGACGCGCGACTCCAAGGTCATCGAGCGCGACTACGAGGAGCGGTTCGCCCGCGAGCCCAGCTACATCCACATGTTCCGCACCGGGAAGGCGTATCACCCGGTGCACCCGTTCTACATGTGGTACTGGGGCGAGGCGGGCCGCGCGTCGTGCGGCAAGGTCATCGTCGTGGGCGCGGAGAGCCGCCGCTGCGCCGACATCCTCGGCTGGACCGTCGCTCCGACGCTCGACGAT
>DASREC010000556.1:0-2628 GCA_035652295.1 Polyangia bacterium | reverse complement strand
TCAGGCGGCGGGGGTTTGCCTGTGGGCAGGCGCTCAGTGACTTATGGCGAGATATGTCTAACGCGGCTGTCCACAGGCAAAGGCGGAGCCGTCCCCGCCGCCGTTTGAAATACAAACCCTCAACTCACCACACTCTGAAATTCAGATGTGGTGACCCGCGCTCTTCACTCCGAACGTCGACGGGGACGGCTCCGCCTTTGCCTGTGGACAGCTGCGCCGATCTCGGCCAGACACATCCCGAGCACCTGCCCACAGGCAAACCCCCGTCGACTGACACGGCCGTCTTTGATTAAGAATTGAGAATTCAGAATTGAAGATTGAGAAAGCTAGCTCGCGCGGCGGGCGACGATCAGATCACGCAGGCCGGACTTTGCGCCGCTATGGAAATCGAGGTCGGGGAAGCCGACTTGCGCCAACAGCGCGCGTAGCTCGGGGAGCGTGAAGTTGTCGCCGCGCGTCGAGAGCAGCATGAACAGCGAGAGCAGCGCGGGGAGCGCGGGGCCGGTGCGCGCGTCGTCGAGCAGCGTCTCGCTCACGAGGAGCCGACCGCCGCGCGCCACCGCCTGCGCGGCGTGGCGCAGCACCAGCGCGCGCTCGGCCTCGGGGAAGTCGCTGATCACGCCCGACAGCAGCACCGCGTCGGCGGGCGTGACGCGATCGTCGAGCGGGCGGCGCAGATCGCCGGCGACGCAGCGGATGCGCCGCTCGAAGCCCGCCGCCTGGACGCGCGCCTGCGCGTGGCGGCACGCCGCAGGCAAATCGACGATCACGACCGAGAGCTGCGGCAGTGACTCGCACAGCTCGATCGCCACCTGCGCGCCGCCGCCGCCGAGGTCGATCAGCTCGCGCGCGTCGCCGAGGCCGGCCTGCTTCGCCATCGCGCGGCCGACGCCGAGCGACGCGCGGTTCATGGCGCGCATGAGGAGCGCCTGCTCTTCGGGATGGCGCTGTAGCTCGGCGTAGCAGTCGGCGGCCGGCGCGCCGTCGACGAAGCGCCACGCCGCGAGCTGCGGCTCGCCCGAGCGCACGCCGTCGGTCAGGCGGCCGAATAGATCGAACACGAGACGCTGGTGTTGCAGCACGAGCGGCACGATCGACTGCGGCGCGCCCGAGGTGAGCGCGGCCGAGGCGATCGGCGTGTTGTAGTGCACACCGTCGTCGTCGCGGCGGCACAGCGCCAGCGCGCACAGCGCGGTCAAGAGCCGGCGCGTGCCGTTCACCGACGCGCGCAGCCGCACGGCGAGCTGCTCGGCGTCGGCCGGCCGCGACTCGAGCTGATCGAACACGCCGAGCTCGACGGCGCTGAACAGCACCGACGACAGCAGGTAGCCCGACGTCATCAGCTCGAGCATCCCCGGGCCCGACGGAAACGAGCCGCCGCGCAGATCCAGCTCGAGGTCGCTCATGCGGCCGCCGACTCGGGCAGCGCGTCGAGGAACTTGCGCCACGCGTCGGCGATCGCGCGCCCGCCGCGCCACGCCGCCTCGAGCGCCGGCCCGCTCGGGGGCAGCAGCCGCGCGAGCGTGTCGACCTGCGACACCGCTGGCCGCTCGGCCACGCCGAGGAACGACTCCACCTGGCGCGCGTACAGCTCGACCACCAGGTTGGCGCCGAGGGCTTCGGCCACCTCCGCCTCGACGTAGTAGTAGTCGAGCGCGCGGCCGAGCGAGCGGCCCGAGGCCAGCGCGGCGTCGTCGGCCGAGCGGCAGCCCGCGGCCTCGAGCAGCTGCGCGAAGCGGCGGCGCCGCGCGCGCGCGAAGTCGCCGTTGCCGAGCACTTCGTTCAAGTGTTGCACCAGCAGGCAGCGCAGCCGATCGTCGTCGACGCGCGCGGTGAGCGCCGAGAGGCGGCGCGGCTCCGGATCGACGATCGCGTGCTGGAGGTTCGACTGCAGCGCCCAGAGCTGGCCGGCCTCGGGCGCCTGCCCGAGCCGCGCGAAGTAGGGATGATCGGTGATTGGATGGCGCCGGTGCTCCTCGAGCAGATCGCCGGCCGGCACGGCGGCGGCCGCGCGCGCGCGCGCCTCGGCGCCGGAGAAGACCTCGGGCGAGAAGTAGACGGTCACGCGCGGGCGCGCGCAGCCGCAGCGCAGCGAGGCGTAGCTCTGCATGCCGGCGCCGTCGCCGAGGCGGCGCGTGGCGAACGCGTCGAGCGGCGTGGTGTACGCGTCGAGCGGCAGCGCGTGCTGCGCCAGGTAGCCGGCGATGCGATCGCGCGCCACGCGATCGTTCGGCGCGTAGGCGGCGACGGGGAAGTAGATGGTGGTGGTGGACGGGCGCTCGACGTCGTCTTCGACGAACGCGGCGCAGGTGACCGGCGCCTTCTGGAGGAACGGTCCGTCGGCGCCGGCGAGCGCGCGGCAGAACTCCTCGACGCTCCCGGGCTGCAGCCCCGGCGCCGCGGCGCAGACGTGCTCGAGCACCGCGCCGGTTGCGGCAAAATGCCGCACGTAGAGCTTCACCCGCGCCGCCGCCGAGCGCGACAGGTCGAGCGAGAAGTACATCAAGCGATCGCGCTCCGGCCCGCGGCCGAGCAGGTGCGCCGCGATCGCCGGCCACGCGCCGCCGAAGCCGAGCCGCCGCATCGCCTTCTCGGCGAGCCGCGGCGCGCGCTCCTGTCCCTGCGCCG
>DASREC010000555.1:0-18071 GCA_035652295.1 Polyangia bacterium | reverse complement strand
AGGCCCACAGGACCAGCGGCGCGAACAGGATCGCGGCGAAAAATGAAATCAAAACAATTTCAAAGATCCGCTCAATCCGTGGGTTTTGGCTTTGCCGCATGAGCTCAGAATCGAAAGTAAATGAATGGATTATAGGTGCCGGCCGCGAGCAGCGTGGCGGAGGCGGCGAGCAGCGCCACGACGCCGGCCACGCCGGCCAGCGACCAGCCGATCTGGAAGCCGTCGCCGAAGCGCGCGGTCCACTCGTCGCGCCGCGCGCGCAGCCAAGGCAGGATCGGCGCCGAGCCGATCACGCCCGCGATCAAAGCCGTGACGATGTCCGGCGTCAGGTACAAACGCGCGGGATAGAGCCCGTGCGGCCGGCTCGCGCCGAGCATGGCGGCGACCATCGCGGCCGACGAGCCGAGCGTGGCCGCGCGAAAGAACACCCAGCCGAAGAGCACCACGCCGAGCGTGTACGCGCGCGCCACCACCGACGGTGCGCGCGCCAATCGTTCGCCCAACCCCGCGCGCTCGATCACCAGGAACAGCCCGTGAATCAAACCCCAGATGATGAAGTTCCAGCTGGCGCCGTGCCACAGCCCGCAAAGAAAAAACACCGTGACGAGATTGAAATAGGTGCGCGCCGGCGAGCCGCGATTGCCGCCGAGCGGGATATACAGATAGTCGCGATACCAGTTGGAGAGCGAGATGTGCCAGCGCCGCCAGAACTCGGTGACCGAGCGCGAGACGTACGGATAGTTGAAGTTCTCGAGGAAGCGAAACCCGAGCATGTGGCCGAGCCCGATGGCCATGTCCGAATACGCCGAGAAATCGAAATAGATTTGTAACCCATATAAAACCACGCCCAACCAGGCGACGCCGGCGCTCAGCTCCGACGGCGGCGCGGCGAAGATCTGGTCGGTGGGCACGGCGAGGGTATTGGCGATGAGCATCTTCTTGGCCAGGCCGAAGACGAAGCGGCGGATGCCCATCGCCAGCCGCGCGCGATCGATGGTGCGGCGCGCGAACTGATCGGCGACGTCGTGATAGCGGATGATCGGGCCGGCGACGAGCTGCGGAAACAGCGTGATGTAGAGCGCGAAGTCGATCAGCTTGCGCTGCGGCTCCACTTTGCGGCGATAGATGTCGACGAGATACGACAGCGCGTGAAACGTGAAGAACGAGACGCCGATCGGCAGATGCACCGGCTGCATCGTCACGCCCAGGTTGGCGAGGAGAAAGTGGGCGTACTTGAAATAGATCAGGATCGAGAGATTGAGCGCGGCGGCGATTCCCAGGGTCAGCTTCGGGCGGCGCGGCGCGCGCAGCGCCAGACCAAAGCCGTAGTTGAGCGCGATCGAGACCAGCATGACCACGACGTACGCGCCTTCGCCGGCGGCGTAGAACACCAGGCTGGCGGCGAGCAGGAACGCGTTCTTCAGCGCGCGCGGCAGCGGGTAGTAGACCGCCAGCACGATCGGCAGAAAGAAGAACAGGAATATCGAGCTCGAAAAGACCACGCGCAAAAGCTACTCTGGCGCGCGATTCGCGGGCAACCATGAAGAGCATCCTCGATCACATCGGCGCGACGCCGCTCGTGCCGCTCGCCACCGTCGGGCGCGGGCTCGAGGTCGCGGTGCTGGCCAAGTGCGAGCACCTCAATCCCGGCGGCAGCGTCAAAGATCGGCTGGCGCTGGCGATCGTCGACGAGGCGGAGCGCGACGGGCGGCTGCACCGCGGCGATACATTGATAGAGGCGACCGCGGGCAATACCGGCATCGGCCTGGCGTTGGTGGCGGCGCTGCGCGGCTATCACCTGGTGTGCGTGATGCCGGAGAAGATGTCGATCGACAAGCGCGTCACGCTCGAGCAGCTCGGCGCGCGCGTGGTGATCACGCCGAACGCGCCGCTCGATTCGCCGGACAACTTTCAAAACGTCGCGCGGCGCATGGCGGCGGAGCACGGCTGGTTCCTGACCGATCAATTTCGCAATCCGGCCAATGCGCGCGTTCACGAGACCACCACCGCCGTCGAGATCTGGCAGCAGACCGACGGGCGGCTGGGCGCGTTCGTCGCCGGCGCGGGGACCGGCGGCACCATCACCGGCGTCGGGCGGTTCTTGAAGGCGCGCGCGCCGTCGGTGGCGGTGGTGCTGGCCGATCCGATCGGCTCGGGGCTCGCCGACTGGGTGGAGCGCGGCGTCGCCGGCGCGGACGGCGCGTACGCGGTCGAGGGCATCGGCTCGAGCCGGCCGCCCGAGGTGCTGGATCGCGCGGTGATCGATCGCGCCGAGCGAATCTCCGACGAGGAGAGCTTCGCCATGGCGCGCCGCTTGATCCGCGAAGAGGGGCTGCTCGTCGGCGGCTCGGCGGGCACGGCGGTGGCGGCGGCGGTGCGCGTGGCGCAAAGCGGCGTCGAGGGGCCGGTGGTGGTGATTCTCCCCGACGCGTGGGATCGTTATCGCTCCACGGCGTGGATGAGGGGGCTCACATGACCAAGGCGCTCACCAAGCAGCAGAAGTTCGCCATCTCGAGCTGGGTCAACGATCAGTTCGAGAGCGGCGGCCCGGAGCAGATCAAAAAAACTCCAAAGAACATTGCAAAGTTTCCCCATTGGAAATCGGATCCGAACTCGGGGATTACCGGCACCGTTTATCTCGACAAGTGGATCGTCTTCTACTCGGCGGTGGTGGCGCCCAAGGTGACGCACTGGTGGAACCTCGGGCCGCTGCCGGCTAACCTGAGGTCGTGAGCGTCAGCGTGAGCGTGCGCACGCGGTCGGGCGGCGCGCCGAATGCAATCGCGCGTGGCGGAGGTGGCTCATGGCGATCGCGCCTCGCTTACTGTCGAAGATCTGTCTTTTCGCCGTCGGAGTTTTGACGGCCGCCGGCTGCGCGCCGCTCTCGCCCTCGCCGCCGTTTCATTTCCTCGAGACCGCCGAGGTGCTGAAGAAGGACGAGGTGGCGCTCACGCTCGGCGCCGGCGGCGGCGGGCTCGACTTCGGCAGCGGCGGCGGCGGCGCGCTGCGCGTGCGCGCGGGCGTCGGCTCGGGCCAGGAGGTCGGGCTCGAGGCCACGTTCCTCTACGCCGACACCGGCCGCTGCGAAGGGCCGGTGCCGAACGCGCCGGCCGATTGCAAACCGTGGATCGGGCAGAGCTTCGCTTTTGCGTCCAAGCTCGCGTACAAGTTCGCGCCCACGCGCTGGCTGGCGCTGCTCGCGGGCGCGGGCTTCGCGCAGAGCGCGGTCGGCATGACCGGCGGCGGCGATGCGGGGCTGGTCGCGTCGTATCCCGGGCGCCACGTGATTCCGTACGCGGGCGCGCGCTTCACCATCGGCGCGCCGCTCGGGCGCGACGTGCACTCGGCGGGCGGCATCACGCCCGGCGTGGTCGCGGCCGGCGGCCTCGCGGTGGTCGCCGGCCACGCGCGCCTCTACGTCGAGGCCGGCTACGTCGAGGCGTGGCCCGAGAAGCTCGACGATCACGGCGTGGTCACCGGCCACGACGGCTACCCCGGCGGCTACTTCGGCGCCGGCGTGCAGCTCCCGCTCCGCTGACGCGCTTCCCCCTTTTGCCGTCGTGGATTATCGTGCGCGCATGCGGGCGGCGTGGCTGGTCATCGTCGGGTTGGTGGCGGGGTGCAGCAGCACCAACGTCGTGGTGTGCGACCTCGACGAGTTCGCGAACGCCGACGTCGCCGGGCGCGGCGACATCCTCGACTGCGGCCTGGCGCTCGACGACGCCGACGCCGGCGCGACCAACCGCTGGGCCGACGCGCAGAAGTGCGTGCTCGACGCGGTCGCCGCCAAGCACGGCTTCATCCTCCTGTTCGACGTCCCCGACACCACCGGCCGCCTGAGCCTGCGCGCCGGCTACACCGGCTACCTCGCCGGCGGCGGCCGGATGGTGGTGCACGCCTACGCGTTCTCCGCCGGCCTGCCGAACGAAACCAACCCCACCGTCTCCGAGACCGTCTGCAACGGCGCGACGCCGCTCGTCGACACCAACGCCAACCCGATGACGCCGTGCACGCCCAGCCCGGGCAGCGTCTGCCTCACCTGCAACACCACCACCGTCGGCGCGCTGCTCTGCGGCTTCCAACCTTGATCGAGTTCGCCGGCACCGATCGCTTCCACGTGCTGCGCCGCCTCGGCGCGGGCGGCATGGGCGTGGTGTACGAGGCGGTCGATCGCGAGCGTAACGCGCGCGTGGCGCTCAAGACGCTGCGCACCTCGGGCGCCGAGTCGATCCTGCGCTTCAAGAACGAGTTTCGCGCGCTGCAGGATCTCGAGCATCCCAACCTGTGCTCGCTCGGCGAATTGATCTCCGAGGCGGGGCAGTGGTTCTTCACCATGGAGCTGGTCGACGGCACCGACTTCCTGTCGTTCGTGCGGCCGGGCAAGCGGCCGTCGCTCGAGCCGAGCCTGCTGCCGCCGACGGTCGAGCCGAACGGCGAGACGTTCCGCGATCAGCCGCACCTCGCGCCGTCGCTGTACACGGTGCCGCGCCCGCCGCTCGACGAGCGCCGCCTGCGATCGGCGCTGGCGCAATTGGCCGCCGGCCTCGACGTGCTGCACGCGGCGCAGAAGGTTCATCGCGACATCAAGCCGTCGAACATTCTCGTCACGCGCGCGGGCCGCGTGGTGCTGCTCGACTTCGGGCTCACCAAGGCGGTGGTGCCGTCGGTGCTCGACTCCGATCCGCACGTGGTCGGCACCGCCGACTACATGGCGCCCGAGCAGGCGGCGTCGAAGCCCGTCGGGCCGGAGGCCGATTGGTACTCGGTGGGCGTGCTGCTCTACGAGGCGCTCACCGGGCAGGTGCCGTTCCTCGGCCCGCCGCTGGAAATCCTGGTCGTGAAGCAGAAGCAGGAGCCGCCGCCGCCGCGCGCCATCGCGCCGTCGATCGCCTCCGATCTCGACGAGCTGTGCGCGCGCCTCCTGCGCACCGATCCGCGCGCGCGCGCGTCGGCGCGCGACGTGCTCGAACGGCTGGGCGTGCCGCGCAAGCTGGAGACGCGCGGCTCGGGGCCGATCCTGGTGCAGTCGGCGCCGTTCGTCGGGCGCGAGGCGGAGCTGGCGACGCTCTCGGAGTCGCTCGCCGACATCCGCCGCGGCAAGGCGGTGACGGTCTACGTGCAGGGCGACTCGGGCGTCGGCAAGAGCGCGCTGGTGCGCCGCTTCGTCGACAGCGACGAGCTGCGCGGCGCGGTGGTGCTCGCCGGCCGCTGCTACGAGCGCGAGTCGGTGCCGTTCAAGGCGTTCGACGGCGTGGTCGACGCGCTCAGCCGCTACTTGATCCGCCTCGGCCGCAGCGAAGCGCAGCAGCTCCTGCCGGCGGGCGCGGGATTGCTGGCGCAGGTGTTTCCGGTTTTGTGGGGCGTCGAGGGCATGGTCGACGTCGAGCGGCCGAGCGAGATCGATCCGCACGAGCTGCGCGCGCGCCTGTTCGCCGCGCTCCGCGATCTGCTGTCGCGCCTCGCCAAACGCCATCCGCTCGTGCTGTTCATCGACGATCTCCAGTGGGCCGACGCCGACAGCCTGGCGCTGCTCTCGGAGGTCATGCGCCCGCCCGAGGCGCCCGCGCTCCTCCTCGTCGCGACGGTGCGCGTGGGCGCCGAGGCGCAGCGCCGCATGGTCGAGCTGGCGATGGCGATCGAAGGCGAGGTGCGCCACGTGCAGGTCGCGCCGCTGCCGCCGCCCGAGGCGCGCGCGCTCGCCGAGGAGCTGATTCGCCGATCGGACGCCCGAGGCCTCTCCGCCGAGCAGATCGCCGAAGCGGCGCACGGCCACCCGCTGTTCATCGACGAGCTGGTGCGCCACGCGCTCACCGGCGAAAGCGCGCGCGGCCCGGTCGAGCTGGAAGAGGCGCTGTGGGCGCGCGTCCGCCGGCTGGAGACGCCGGCGCGCGCGCTGCTCGAATTGATCGCGGTGGCGGGCGGGCCGGTGACGCAAGACGCGGCGGCGTGGGCCGCGGCCAGCGACGTGAGCGAGTTCTCGCGCTGGGTGGCGGCGCTGCGCGTGGCCAACCTGGTGCGCACGACCGGCGCGCGCGGCTCGGACGCCATCGAGCCGTATCACGATCGCGTGCGCGCGGCGGTGCTCGGGCACCTCGACGACGAGACGCGCCGCCGCTGCCACGAGCGCCTCGCCGCCGGCCTCGAGGCGACGGGCCAGGCCGATCTCGAATCGCTGTGCATCCACTGGTACGGCGCCGGCCACTCGGCGCGGGCGACGCTGTATGCCGCGCGCGCGGCGGAGCAGGCGGCCGAGGCGTTCGCGTTCGAGCGCGCGGCGCGGCTGTATCGGCTGGCGCTCGAATTGGGACGCTTCGCGCCCGACGAAGAGCGGCGGCTGCGCATCGAGTACGGCCACGCGCTCGCCGCGTCGGGCCGCGGCGCCGAGTCGGCGGCGATCTACCTGCTCGCGGCCGAGGGCGCCAAGCCGTCACTCGCGCTCGAATTGCGCCGCCGCGCCGCCGAGCGTTTTCTATTTTCCGGCCACGTCGACGAGGGCCGCGCGATTCTGCGCGACGTGCTCGCCGCCGTCGGCCTCGAGCTGCCGGCCACGCCCAAGCGCGCGCTCCTGTCGCTGTGGTGGCGCCGCGTGCTCGTGCGCCTGCGCGGGCTCGGCTACGACGCGCGTCTCGAGAGCGAGCTCGCCCCCGAGCGCGTGCAGCGCGTCGACGTCTGCTGGTCGGCGGCGAGCGGCATCGGCATCGTCGATCACATGGGCGGCGCCAACTGGGGCGCGCGCCATCTATTGGAGGCGCTGAGGCTCGGCGAGCCGGCGCGCGTGTCGCTCGGCCTCGCCACCGGCGCGTGCTACGCCGCGTGCGCCGGCGGCGACTCGGCGCGGCGCCGCGCGCTCCAGCTCCTCGTCAAAGCCAAGACGCTCGCCAACCAGATCGGCGATCCGCACGCGCGCGGCATGACGCAGATCGCGGCCGCGATCCTCGCCACGCTCGACGGCCGCTGGCGCGCCGGCCGCGTGCGCGCCGAACGCGCCGAGCGCCTCCTGCGCGACCACTGCCGCGGCGTCGCGTGGGAGCTCGATCAAGCGCAGCTCTTCTGCATCTGGTGCCTCTATTACTTGGGCGAGACCGCCGAGCTGTCGGCGCGCGTGCCGCGCCTCCTGCGCGAAGCCGAGGAGCGCGGCGATCGCTACGCCGCCACCTCGCTGCGCATCGGCTTCTCGACGCTCTATTGGCTGGCGGCCGACGACGCCGAAGGCGCGCGCCGCGAATTGCGCGAGGCGATGAGCGCGTGGTCGCAAGAGGGTTTCCAGGTGCAGCACTACTACGCCACGCACTCCGAGGTGCAGATCGATCTCTATCGCGGCGACGGCGCGGCGGCCGAGCGGCGGCTCGACGAGCACGCGCGCGCGATCGAGCGCTCGATGCTCTTGCGCGTGCAGGCGACGCGGCTCGAAAATTGGTGCCTGCGCGCGCGCGCGTCACTGGCGGCGGCGGAGCAGGGCGGCGCGGGCGTCGAGGAGCGCGTGCGCCGCGCCGAGCGCGACGCGCGCCGCATGACGAGCGAGCCGTCGACGTGGGCCGGTCCGCTCGCCGAGCTGATCCGCGCCGGCTGCGCGCAACTGCGCGGCCGCGACGATCGCGCGCTCGCCCACCTCGACGCCGCCGCCGACGGCTTCGACGCCGCCGACATGCAGCTCCACGCCGCCGTCGCCCGCCGCCGCCGCGGCCAGCTCCTCGGCGGCGCCGACGGCAAATCGCTCCTCCTCGACGCGGAATCCTGGATGGCCGAGCAGCTCATCGACGACCCCGCCCGCCTGAGCGCCGTCCTCGCCCCCGGCTTCGCCGACTGATCAGAAATTCTTGCTGGTGAGCTGCCAGTCGGCGCCGTTGCCCGAGACGTCGAAGTGCGTGCGCACCGGGCCGACTCCGCGGCAGTACGTCGAGAACACGTTTCCCGTCTGGCTGCTGTGCGCGGTCCAGCAGTCGGCGAAGGTTCCCGCCGGTACGGTGATGCTCCCCACCACGCGCTGCCAGGTGAGCGTTTGACCCTGAACCGAGGGCCACGAGTGCCCATCGACGAGCGTTGGATCGATGACCATCGTCCACGTGCCCTGGTAGTCATAGTCGACTTCGTCGCCGCCCGACGCCGGCACCGAGTAGCTGTCGGTGCTGAGGACCGACGGTGGCGGGCAGAGCGTCGTCACTTGAAACGCCGGCCGCCCGTCGGTCGCGTTGGTGCTGGCGACGGTCTGGGTCATGGTCTTGCCGCACGCGGCGCCGGTGCCGAGGATCGTGCTCGCAAAGGACCATTGGTTGCCGAGCTTCAGTGGGAACAGCGTCGGCATCGGCGTGGAGCTCAGGTCCGCCGGCGGGTTCGTGTCCGCGCCCACGCCGGCGTCCTGCAGTGTGGCGCCGTCGGAGGTCACCGCGTCGCCGGCGCTGCTGCAAGCCACCAACATCAGAGCGAAGCCAAGCTGAGCGCGCATGGGAGGATCGTGCGCGACCGACCGCCGCCTCGTCAACTCAGCTCCCCGTCGTCGACGGCGGCGATGCGAAACCTAACATCTCTCCTGGAGCATGTCTCTCTTCGGCGCGCGCATTCTGGTGGTCGAGGACTCCGACGAGATGCGCGAGCTGCTCGCCGATCGTCGTCTGCTCCGGCTTCACCAGCTTCGAGCACGAGGCGCTCAGCCGGGGCGCGGCGGCGTTCGTCCCCAAGCCGTTCGATCCGGACACGATCCGCAAGACGGTGACCACCATCCTCGCGCGCCGCGCGATGGCGGCTCGCGAGCACGACGACGCGGTGGCGCGCGCCCGCGCGCTGCGCGCCCGCACCGTCGAGGCCGCGCGCGCGGCCGTGGTTCGACTCGCGCCGCGACGGGAAGAGCTGAGACGGCGGGCGCGATGGATGACCGAGCTCCTGGTCCGCTACTTCGGCTTCGGCGAGGCGTTCTGCGCCATCCTCGACGGCGAGGCGCTGCGCGTGCGCGCGTCGTCGAATGAGCGCGCGTGGACGTCGGGCCTCGCGATCGATCTCGCGCTCTGCCGCGACGTGATGGAGACCGGCTCGGCGCTCCTGGTCCCCGATCTCGCGTCGCTCGGCGCGAGCGTCAGCGACGCCGGCGGCGCCATGCTGCGCTTCTTCGCGTGCGTGCCGCTCTTGAGCGGCCGCGTCGCCATCGGGACGTTCTGCTTCGTCGACTCCGCGCCGCGCCACTTCGGGGCCGACGGCTACTCGGTGCTCGAGATGTTCGGCCGCCGCGGCTCGCAGCTCCTGTCCGGCGGTGAATCGCAGACGGAGGAGCTCTGGTCGCCGTCGGGCCTGCTCTCCCGCGAGGGGCTGTGCGTGCTGCTGTCGGCCGAGCTGTCGCGGCTGTCGAGCGAGACGCTGTCGCTCGGCGTGTTCGCCTTCGACGGCCGCGCGCCCGCCTGGCCGGCCGAGGAGCGCACCGCGATCGCCGAGCTCGCCGAAGGGCGGTTCGCCGCGCTGGTCGCGCGCGCGAGCGACGGCGAGGCGCGCCGCAGCGTGATCGACTTCGTCGCCGCGTTCGCGCGCTCGGACGGCTTCGTCAGCGGCGGCCTGGTCAGCATCGAAGATTGCACGGCGTGGTCGTTCCAACCGCGCCGCATCCTCCTCGCCGCCGAGGCGCTGCTCGAACGAGCGCTGCGCGATCGCCCCGGCACCATCGAACGAATCGTCATTCGCCGAGAGCCGCTCGCGATCGAAGGCGCCGCGCCTTGAGGTGGACAGATCGCCCGGAGTCGGAGACTCTTGCGCCATGACCGAAAAGATCCAGAAGCTGGGCATCAAGCGCGAAGACGGCTGGCTCTACTATCTCCAGGGGACCGACCTCTTCCGCAAGCGCAAGGGCGTCTCCGGCGCCGCCGGCGAGCTGGTCGCGAAGGGCGACTTCACGCGCGAGCCGGGGTACCTCTACTCCCTCGACGCCGACGGTGACATCGTGCGCGCGAAGATGGCGACCGCCGCCACCGCGAAACCGGCCGCGCCTCCGTCCAAGCGATCGCCCGCGGCGATGGCGGAGAACGTCGAGAAATCCAAGAAGCTGATCGCGGAGTACGTGGGCAAGAAGGTGACCGCGAAGCTCGACGGCGGACTGTTCGACCACGTGCCGGCGACGTTCCGGTTCCGGTTCCACGAGCCGAAGGAGCTCGCCGAGGAGCTCGCGGCCGACTACACCGACGAGCTGGGCGAGATGGACTGTCTCGACGACGACGACAACTGGAGCAGCGACACGCTGGTCCCGGTCGCCTCCGTGAGCTCGATCGACGACGCCAAGGAAGAAGACGACGACGAGCCGTACGAGTTCGCGTGGGTGTTCCTCGACTGGTCGACCGAGCATCCGCCCGGCGTCCTCATCACCACCACCGACGACTGGGGCGACGAGCGCACCGTGAAGAGCCTCGCCGCACTGAAGCTCACGGTCGGCTGAGCTCGGTTTACATTCCGATCGCTTCCTGCTTCTATCTTCGGTTGGACGCACCGCGACGGTGCAAGGGGGACCAGCGATGGCCGACGAACTCTGGCAGCAGCGCGTGAACCGAGCCCTGGCGCTCCTCGACTCGAGCCAACCGGATCAGGCACGCACGATCTGCATGTTCAACAAGGTCCTCGACACCAGCAACAACGACGACTACGTCTCGGACTACTACACCATTCAGCAAACGGCCGGCGGGCTGCCGGACGGCGTGAGCTTCGAGCGGCTGCTCGGGCAGGTCTCGACGAACATCCGCACGGACCTGAACACGCAGCGGACGTTTACCGACGAGAGCGGGAACGTGACGGTCTCGCCCGAGCCGGGCGACGACGACTTCCGCGAGTGGATGCTCGGCGCCGATCATCAGATCGTGAAGATCTTCGGCCTCGTCAACGCCACCGTTCACCAGGCCGCGCCCGGCGACTTCCACATCAAGCTCTACAACTACATCCTCGACTCGCTCAAGAACAGCCGCTCGCTGTATTCGTGCTACGGCGACATCTTCGTCGACGAGCGGTAACCAGCTCGACCCGTGTACCGAACGATCGTCTGCTGCCTCGCGCTTCCGTTCGCGGTGGCGTGCGATTGCAATGGCGCGCAGGGGCGGCTGCCCGACAGCGGCGGTGGCGGTAGCGATCTCGCCGGCGGCGGCGCGGACGGTTCGCTCGACGGCGGCGGCGATCTGGCGCGGCCGGCCGACGGCGCGCTCGCGGACGGTTCGCGCCTCGACGGCGGCGACGGCGGCGGCGCGCTCGACGGCGGCGCGCTCGACGGCAGCCCGGCCGATCTCGGCCGTCCGCCGCCGGCGCTCGACGGCGGCAGCTCGCCATGCAGCGGCGACCCCGACGTCTGGGACGTGCCCCTCGACGTCACCGACGGCGGCTGGCAGCTCGAGCCGCGCCTCACCTGGACCGGCACCGACTACGCGCTCGCCTGGGCCGACACCGATCTGCCGCTCGGCTCGCACCCGTTCCTCGCGCGCGGCGCGCTCCTCTCGCCGACGGGCAACGCGGCCGCGCCCACCGCCGCGCTCGCGCCCGTCGCCGGCGCACCGAGCACGTTCCTCCAGGAGAGCCCGCGCCTCGGCTGGAACGGCGCGGGCCTGATCGCCGTGCTCGCCGACAACCGCCAGCCGGGCAACGTGCAGATCCAGACGCAGCCGCAAGCCGCCACGCTCGGCCCTCAGGGCACGCTGTGGACGCTCGGCATCTCCAACGACGACGATCGCTGGCCCGCGGTCGCGTGGGATCCGATCGACAACCAGTGGGGCGTCGCCTGGAACGAGATCGCCGGCGCCGCGCTCTACGATCTGCAGATGGCGCGCCTCGACGCCTCCGGCGTCTACGTCGTCGGCAGCCGCGTCCCGATCGTGCCGATGCGGCAGCCGTCGCCCGGCTTCAGCGGCGCGGCGATGTCGAACCTCGCCGGCGGCGTCCCGTTCTTGTGGAACGGCGGCGGCTGGACGTTCGTGTACGCCGAGAACCGCGTCACCGGCATCGGGCTCCGGCGGCTCGACCCGATGGGCGGCTTCGTCTCGCAGAGCACCATCGGCAGCGCGCCGGGCGTCTACCCGTCGACGTCGGTGGATTGGAGCGGCGCCGAGTACGGCGTCGGCTGGGTCGAGTACACGGCCGCCGGCCCGCGCGAGGCGCTCTTCGCGTCGGCCGACGCGAGCGGCGTGTTCTCGACGGGCCCGATCCTGCTCTCGAACCCGGCCAACGACTCCGACTGGGTGGGCGTGCGCTGGACCGGCAGCGAGTGGCTCGCCACCTGGGAAGAGGACGACGGCAGCGGGCAGAAGCAGATCTGGACCGCGCGCCTCGACGGCACGCAGGTGCTCGCCGGCACGCGCCGCGCGCTCACCTGCGGCGCCTACAGCAGCGAGCAGCCCGACCCGAGCTGGAACGGCACCTACGCGGTCGTCGCCTACCTGCGCCGCACCACGCAAGCGAGCCACATCGCGTTTCTGCTCGTGCCCTGACGTCGTCAGGCGTGGACTGTTGGATCCTACAACCTATGTTCGCTATGGGCGCGTCCGGTCCGCTCGTGAGCGGTGATGCGCGCGAGAGGAAGACGAGAGGACGATGCGCTTGACGGAGTTCATTCAAGAGAATCACAAAAAGATCGTCGCCGAGTGGGTAGCGTTCGCTCGCACGCTGACTCCATGGGCGACCGGTCTGAACGACGATGAGCTCCGCGATCACGCCGCAGAGCTGTTGACCGCGGTCGTCAGCGACATGAGGTCGTCGCAAACGAAGACTGAGCAATCGGACAAGTCCAAGGGTCTGGCTCCCGACAGCACCCTCGGCAGAGTCGGGCACCAACATGCAAACGAGCGGCTCGACACCGGTCTCAAGATCGGCCAGCTGGTATCGGAATATCGCGCGCTGCGCGCCAGCGTTCTTCGACTGTGGGCCGAGGCGCAGGGTGACAAGCAGGGTGAGCTGACGCGATTCAACGAGGCGATCGACGAGACGTTGGCCGAGTCCGCGAATCGCTACTCCGATATTGTGAATAACACCAGGGAGCAATTTCTCGCGATTCTAGGTCACGACCTGCGTAACCCGCTTGCCGCAATCATCCTGGGAGCGGCCGCTCTGTCGAAGTCCGAGAGCCTCGATGACAAGGAATCACGGGTGGCCGCGCGCATCTTCAACAGTGGCGAGCGCATGAATCGGATGGTCAACGATCTATTGGATCTGACGCGCACCAGGCTCGGGGCGGGTATTCCGGTCACGCCCAAGGCGATGGATCTGTCCCCGATATGCCGGCAAGTGATTTCGGAGCTCGAAGCCGTCCACCCAGACTGCAAGGTCGGGTTTGAAACGAAGGGGGACCTTCACGGCGAATGGGACAGCGACCGACTCACGCAGGTCATCTCCAACCTGGTCGCGAACGCGGTCCAGTACGGATGCGAGCATGGGCCTGTGAGCGTCTTTGCCGAAGCGCAGGGAGATGAGGTCGTGCTGCGAGTCCACAACGCGGGCCCGCCCATTCCCGAGAATGCGGTCAAGCAGATCTTTGACGCCATGATTCGTCAACCGACGCAGAGCCGTGAGAAGAATGCCACCGGCCTTGGTTTGGGTCTCTACATCGCGCGTCAAGTCGTGGCGGCACACGGAGGCACCGTCGACGTCAGGTCGACCAAGGAGGAGGGGACGACGTTTACGGTGAAATTGCCCCGCCATCCGGCGCCGCCGGAATCAAACGGCGCCCGCTCCAGCCGAGCAGAGTGATGGGGACATTCAGTCTGGCGGCGGTGCTCTGCTGCACGGTAGCGCGGGGGGCGGTCGTGCCCGAGATGCGCGAGGTGTCGGGCGTGAACCTGCCGGCGGTCGTCAGTATCGCCGGCCGGGAGCTCCAGCTGAATGGCATGGGCATCCGCAAGGAGAAGGTCTTCTTCAGAGTCTATGTCGTCGGCCTCTACCTCGAAGAGCCGACGCGAGACCCGCGGGTCGCGATCACCACCGACGAGGCCAAGCGCATTGTCGTCGTGATGATGCGCAACGTTGGCCGCGACGCGTTCGCCAAGGCGGTGGAGGCGGCCATCGAGCGAAACTCCGGCCGAGTGATGCCAACCCTACGCGAGCGACTCGATCGTTTGAAGCGGGCGCTCCCCGACCTCAAGAAAGGGGATGTTCTCGACTTCACCTACCTGCCGGGAATCGGTACGCTGGTACGCGGCCAGGGCGAAGAGATGGCGATTCCGGGCAAGGATTTTGCGGAGGCGCTGTCCTCGGCGTGGCTGGGTCCCAACCCGGTCGATCGCGGTCTCAAGCTCAAGCTATTGGGCCAGTAACCAATGAATCCGTACTTGGAGAGAGCGCTGGTCACGCACTACGGGCACAAGCGCAAGCGAATGTGGATCGCTTTCGCCCTATCTCTAGCGCTTCTCATATTTCCCACCTGCTGGGTTCTCGTCACGAAGCCGGAGGATGGCTTCTTCAATCCAGTCACGACGCTGGCGCTCGTAGGTGTGGTCGGCGTCGTCGCTTCGCTCTATTGGCTGGCGTCGGCAGGCAACTATCTGCTTCTGAGGACCCTACGCGAGAACCCGCGGTCGATGCGGGCGGTACGTCGCGGCGATACGGTGTTTCAAGGGCGAACTAGCGGAGTAGAGTTTCATCGCACGCCGACTCTCTTTGTCGACCTGGTGGACGGTCGCACGCTTCCTCTGCACATCGGGAGCGACGGGGAGCTGTTCGCGCGTCTGGAGAAGCTGCTCAACAAGCACATCGAAGAAAACCGAACAGGCGCTTGAGCAGTTCGATCTAAACTCGGGGAGTGCGTGGGACCCGGCCGCTCGTCGAGGAGCGCGCGCGCCTGGCGCCGCAGGCCAAGGTCGCGGTCGGTCCTTCCGGCGATCGCTACGAGCAGGAAGCCGATCGCGTCGCCGTGCTCGAGGGAGCGCTCGGATGACGGCCCGCGACGATCTCAAAGCGCAGCTCTTCGGCGCGTTCGCCTCGCGCCCCGCGCCCGCGGCCGGCCGGATCCTGCGCTCGGGCGCGGGCCACCCCGAGGGCGATCGGTTGCGCGAGCTCCTCGCGGCCAAGACTCCGGCGGAGCTCACCGACGAGGAGCTGCGAACCGTGGTCGAGAGCGGCCTCTCGATGCTCACGCGCGAAGCGTTCCTCCACTTCCTGCCGGCGTTCCTCTGGGCTTCTCTGGCGTCGTACGACTCGGTCAGCATCTTCGCCTCCGAGCTCCTCGGCGCGCTCACCGAGCCCGATCGCGCGGACGTGGTAAAGACCCTCGATCGACTCGCGCGCGCCGCGCCCGCGCTCGGGCTTCCGGACGACGTGACCCAACGCCTCCACGGGCAGCAGCTCGAGCACTTCGACTCCGGCCGCCCGACGGCCACCTTCCACGAGCGCTTCGACGACCTGACCCACGCCGAAGGCGCCGCGATTCTGGCTTTCCTCGTCGCCTTTCAGGAGTCGCACGGCGAGGACTTCCCGTTCGACGAGATCCAGATCGCCATCGACCGTCGCTGGTCCCGTTATCGAGCTTCGTGAACGACGGCCGGGAGCGAGACGGAGACCACCGCGCCGCCGTGCGCTCCATTATGGAGGCGTAGCTTTCCGTCGCTGGCTTCGGCGAGCGCGACGGCGACGCCGAGGCCCATACCCGAGCCTTCGGCCTTCGTCGACGGCGTCTCGCCGGGGGGCGCCGCGAGCGACGCGGGCGGAAAGCCGGGGCCATCGTCGACCACCTCGAGCAGCACCTGCCGGCCGTCGGTGCGGACGCGGATCTCGACCAGCCCGGCGCCGCGCTCGCCGTCGCCCTCGCAGCTATTGATCACCAGGTTGAAGAGGATGCGCCGCAGCGTGGCGCTGCCGCCGGCGACGAGCGCGCGGGGCTCGCCGTCGCTGCGCAGCGCGAGCGACGCGCCGGAGAAGCGGCGCCCGAGCCGCGCCAGCACCTCGCCCGCGACCGCCGCGACGTCGACCGGGAGCTTGTCGTCGAGCGCGAGCAGCTGGCCGAACGACTGCGCGCGGATCGCGTCGATCCCTGCCTCGACGTCGCGCAGGCCGTCGCGCAGATGATCGACGATCTCGTCGGGAGCGCGGCCGGCGCGCCCGCGTGAGGCGAGGCTGCGCGCGAGCAGGTCGGCGTCGAGGCGCGCCGCCGAGAGCTGCGTGCGCACGTCGTGGTGCTGGTGGAGGATGGCGCCGAAGCTGTGCCGCGCTTGCGCCGCGGCGGCGGCGGCGCGGGCAACGCGCACCACCAGGCGCCGCGTGCGCACGGCGATGATCACCGCCACCGATGCGGTGCTGACGAGGAAGACGCCGTAGAGCAGGTGCTGGTGCAGTCGCGCGCCGGGCGCGAGGCCGGAGACGCGTAGATCGATCCACGTGAGCGCGACGAAGGAGCAGCCGTTGAGCACGCCGCCGAAGATCGCGGCGCCGGGCGACAGCCGCAGGCCGGCGGCGAGGGTCATCAGGATCACGCCGGAGGTATCGGGCATGTTGATGAGTCCGGAGTAGCCCTTCCAGGGCCACAGCGCGTTCGGCGCCAGCGCGAGGAAGGCGCCCACCGCGTCGAGCAGCACCGAGAGCCACACGACGCGCTCGATCGGCCAGCGGCTGCGCGCCACCCACGTCGTCGCCGCGAGGTAGAGCGCGACGACGAGGAGCATCGGCTTCGTCATCCAGGCGGAGCGCGCCTCGAGCGCGCCCGGCGAGTTCCAGATCACCGCCATGCGCGTGGCGAGGAAGATCACGAACAGGAAGCGCGCGACGAAGATGCCGCGCTCCCACCGGCGCGCCTCGTCGGCGAACGTGTCGCGCACCGCCTGCTCCAGCTCCACGCCCATGGCCCGATAGTGCACCAGGTTGACCGCTTCGGCGCCGGCGGCGCATAGTGGCTGATCAGGGCGGCGTTGGCGCGAACGGTCGAGAAGGTGCTGGTCGTGGAGGACAATCGTGCCCTCGCGCGCAGCCTCGGCGACGCGCTCGCGCCGAGCTTCTCCGACGTGCGCGCCTGCCGCAGCGTCGCCGAGCTGACCGCGCTCACGCGCGACTGGTGGCCCGACCTGGTGCTGCTCGACGTGGTGCTCCCCGACGGGGACGCGCGCTCGGCGCTGGCGCTGCTGCAAGCCCGCGAGCCGGCGCCGATCGTCGTGGCGATGAGCGGCCAGGCCGATCGAGCGCTCGCCTTCGAGCTGGGCACGCGCGGCGTGCGCGCGTTCCTCGAAAAACCGCTCGCGCTCGATCGCCTGGAGGCGGTCCTCCGCCACGCGATCGAGACGCCGCCCGAGCTCGCGCCGTCGCTGCGACAGTGCGTCGGCCACGTGCCGCTCAAGACCGTCGAGACCGAGGTGCGCGAGGTGATGATCCGCGAAGCGCTGGCGCGCACCGACGGCAGCCGGCGCGGCGCGGCGCGGCTGCTCGCGATGTCGCGCCAGCTCCTTCAGTACCTGATGCGCCGCCAGGGCTGAGCTCCCCGAGGGGGGGGGCAAGAATCCTTGCAGTTCCGAACCGCGTCGCCGGCCCGCAGTATGCGCTCTGGAGGTCATGCGAACATGAGCAGAGGAAGCTCGTACTCTGGATACGTCCAACTTCCCGCCGACGGCGGCGGTGTCGCCACCGACGTGGGCGTCGGCGCGGACGGCACGGCGTGGATGGTCAGCGCCGGAGTCTACACCGTGGCTCCCAACGACTTCGCCATCAAACGATGGACCGGCTTTGGCTGGGGCATCGTGGCCGGAGGAGGGGTCCGAATCGCGGTGGATCCTCACGGCGCGCCCTGGATGGTGACCTCGTCCCGTCAGATCTTTCGCCGCGAGGGCGCAGCCTGGGTCGAGCACAAGCTCCCCGGTGGAGCCTTCGACGTCGGCGTCGGCGCCGACGGATCGGTCTGGGCGATCGGCGCCACGCCGAGGGGCCCTCATGACTTTGCCGTCAATCGGTGGCTCGGCGCTTCCTGGGAGACGATCGATGGAGGAGCGGTGCGCATCGCCGTCGACCCGACGGGAGCGCCCTGGATCGTCAACTCGTCCCACCAGATCTTTCACCGCGAGGTCAACACCTGGGTCCGCTTTCCCGGCGAAGCCACCGACGTGGGCGTGGGCCCCGACGGCAAGGTCTGGATCATCACCGCCACGCCGTCGGGCCCG
>DASREC010000554.1:0-13000 GCA_035652295.1 Polyangia bacterium | reverse complement strand
CTGGTCGACGAGATCGCGGCCATGGAGCGCGCGCCCGATCCGGAGCAGTACTCGAAGTTCCGCAAGGCGTCGCTCGACTACGCCAACTTCGCGCAGACCGGCACGCGCGTGACGTCGGCGAGCGGCGTGAGCGAGGCGTCGCGCGCGCTGGTCGATCGGATGATCAAGTCGGGCGCGATCCCGCGCGCGCGGCTGGTGATGATCGAGGGGCCGACGCCGGGGCAGGTGTTTCCGATGGCGCCGGAGATGGACATCGGGCGCACGTCGGCGAGCGGGCTCGCCATCGCCAGCCCGTCGGTGTCGCGCAAGCACGCGCGCATCGCGCTGCTCGACGGCGTGTTCTGGATCGTCGACCTCGGATCGTCGGGCGGCGTGTTCGTCAACGGGCGGCGCGTCGAACGGCACCGGCTGGCGCACGGCGACGTCATCGGCATCGGCCAGGTCAAGCTGCGCTACGAGCAGCTTCCGCCGCCGAACTGACGCTTACGATCGCGGACGTGCTCGATCACCGCTGCACTCCGCGCGCAGGCGGGTTGGGCGCGCCTCCGCGAAATCGCCCGTTACCGATTTCGCTCCGGCGCGCCCAACCCGCCCGCACGCTCCGTTCCGCTGCCGCGGCGCCATCTCGTAAAAGCGCTCCGTTCGGCTATTCGAGGTGTTTTACATTGGCCGAGTCTTGGTGGCCGAGTGGAGCGCGCGCGCTGCGGCAATTTGCCGCCACGCGGAGCGTAGCGCCGTCGTGCGAGCAAAACGGATCAGTGCGGCTGATCGTCGCCGGTGTCCGCCTGGTGGCGGGCGGCTTCGTCGCTGTGGGTGGGGCGGAGATCGGGGCGCCAGCGAAACTTTTGCAGCAGGGGGTTGGCGCGGTGCTCGACGGCGTCGGCGGTGAGGGGGCCGAGCGCGGGGGCGAATTTGTAGGCGTGGCCGCTGCCGCCGGTGGCGAGGACGAGGCCTTCGCGCGCGGGATCGGGGGCGATCCAGAAGTGGCCGTCCCAGGTGTCGCAGTAGAGGCAGACGCGCGTGTAGACGATCGGGGCCGAGGCCAGCGACGGGAACGTGGCGGCGAGGAAGGCGCGCAGCGCGGCGGTCTCGTCGGCGGTGACGGCGCGCTCGGGTGAGTGCGGGTGCATGACGCGGCCGACGCCGTGGTTGGCGATCTTGACGACGCCCGACTCCGGGTGCAGCGGAAAGCCGTAATAGCCGGTGGTCGAGATGTCCGCCCCGAAGACGGGAAAGCGCTCGGCGGCGAACGGCGACGGATCGTCGGGGCGCAGGTGAAACACCGGCATGCCGCTCGAGCGAAACCAATCGGCGGTGAACGGCAGGAGGTGCGGCGTCCAAGAGCCCGCGGCCATCACCACGCGCTCGGCGGCGCACGCTTCGCCGTCGGTGGTGATCACGCCGCCGACGCGCGAGCCGCGCTCGAGGAAGCGCGCGAAGGTGCGCCCCTCGTCGAGGGCGACGCCGCGCGCGCGCGCCTCGGCGGCGAGCCGCGCGAGCACGCGGCCGCTCTCGACCCAGCCGCCCTCGCGGTTGAACGTGCCGTCGGGATAGCGCTCGGCGCGCCACGCGGGAAAGCGCGCGCGCACGGCGTCGCTGGTCATGCGCTCGACGGCGTGGCCGCGCGCGCGCAGTAGCGCGAGGCTGTCGTGCTCGAAGCCGCCGGGCGCGAGCGCCGACTGGCGCAAGAACAGGACGCCGGTCTCGTGATAGAGCGGCGCCAGCTCGCGGTTCCAGCGGCGCCAACCGTCGAGCGACTGCTCGGCGAGCGCGGTGTACTCGGCATCGGCGCCGTATTCCAGCCGCACCGCTTTGGAGAGATCGGTCGACGCCGCGAGCGGATGCGGCACCGGCCCGGGATCGATCACGCGCACGCGATGGCCGCGCGCCTGCAATTCGAGCGCGGCGGTGACGCCGAAGATCCCGGCGCCGACGATGAGCACGTCCACGCGGCGAGTATCGGGTAGATTTCTCGGATGGTCGAGCTGCTCGTCAACATCGACGTCGACGATCTGGACGCGTCGGTGCGCTTCTACACGCGCGCGTTCGAGCTCACCGCCGGGCGCCGCCTCGGGCCGTACGCGGTGGAGCTCGACGGCGCGGGCGCGAAGCTGTACCTGCTGGCGAAGGACGCCGGCACGAAACCGTTTGGCGGCGCCGCGTCGGCGCGCGACTACCGACGCCACTGGACGCCGGTGCACCTCGACTTCGTCGTCGAGCGGCTCGAGCCGGCGCTGGCGCGCGCGCTCGAGGCCGGCGCGATCCAGGAGAGCGCCATCGACGAGCACGCGTGGGGACGCATCGTGGCGTGCGCCGATCCGTGGGGCCACGGCTTCTGCCTGCTCGAGTTCGTCGGGCGCGGCTACGACGAGCTCGCCGGCGGTTGATCAGGGCGAGCTGAACGCGACCGGGTTGTACGCCGAGCTGACGGTGGCGCCGCTCGCCGCGTCGGGGAACAGGATGTCGAACCCGCCCGTCGAGCCGCTCACGCGCGCGTCGAGGTAGATCGGATCGGTCGACGACACGAGATCGAACCCGTCGACGCTCGCGCCGGGAAACGAGTCGAAGTCGATGCGGTTCGGCGCGACGAGCGTGTAATTCGCGCTGCCGCTCAAGCTCGCGAGCTGGCCCGAGTCGAACTCGCCGTCGGTCCACACCGTGCCGGAGAACTCGACGGCGGTGCCGAGCGTGTCGGTGTACGCCACGCGATAACCGCCCTGGCCGTTGGCGGTCACCGTGTAGCCGAGATCACCCGCGGGGATCTCCGCCGTGCCGCCGGCGAGCACGTGATAGAGGTTCGAGCCGGGCGCGACCGGCGGATCGGGATTGTAGGGATGGTGCTCGACGAAGCAGCCGCCGAGCGAGAGCGAGCAGGCGAGCAACAAGCCAATCGAGGTGCGCATCGGGCCTCCCTTTCGCCGGTTTGACGAAATGGCGCGAGGCCCATTCAGTGCGCGCGGCTACTCGCGCATGAGAGCGGCGCCCCAGTGGAATCCCGCGCCGAGGCCGACGAAGCACACCAGGTCGCCCGACTTGATGCGCCCCGAGCGGCGGCACTCGTCGTACGCGATCGGGATCGTCGCCGCGGTGGTGTTGGCGTAGCGCTGAATGTTGTTGTAGACGCGCGCGTCGGGCAGCCCGAGCGCCTTCTGCACCGCCTCGCAGATGCGCAGGTTCGCCTGGTGCGCGATCAGCAGCGAGACGTCGTCGATGGTGTAGCCGTGCTCCTTCAAGAGATCGTTCACCACCTCGGGCATCTTGGTGACCGCCATGCGGAACACCTGGCGTCCGTCCATCTCCGGAATGTGGCGGCCCTCTTTCACCATCGCCTCGGTCACGTACGGGCGCCACGCGAAGCCCGACGGCACGTACAGCTTCTCGGCGAAGCTGCCGTCGGAGCGCAGCTTGACCGCGAGCAGGCCGCGCTCGGGATCGCCGTCGGACTCGAGCACCACCGCGCCGCCCGCGTCGCCGAACAGCACGGTGCGATCGCGGTACTTGGTGCAGAAGGCGAACTCCTCTTCGGTCAATTTGCCGTCGGAGGTGCCGAAGACGATGCCGTGATCCTTCCACGGCATGTACCCCGAGTGGACCTCGGCGCCGACGAGCAGAAGCCGCTTGGCCTGGCCCGCGCGCAGGAGCGCGTCGGCGACCTGGAGCCCGTAGATGAAGCCGGTGCACTGCTGGCGGATGTCGAGCGTCGGGATGTTGCCGAGCCCGAGCTTGTGCTGCATCAGCACGCCGCAGCCGGGGAACTGATAGTCGGGCGTCATGGTGGCGAAGACCACGTAGTCGATGTCGGCGGGGCCGACGCCGGCCTGCTCCATGGCGACGCGGGCCGCGCGCGCGCCCAGCTCCGACGTGCTGGTGCCGTCGGCGACGTAGTAGCGCTGCTCGATGCCCGAGCGCTCGCGAATCCATTGATCGGAGGTCTCGCACACGCGCGCGAGCTGCTCGTTCTTGACGAGGTGCTCGCCGACGACGAAACCGGATCCTTTGACGACCGTGCCCATGCAGCCCTCCTTTGGGACGGGCTTGGACTATCAGGTTCTCCGACGGAGATCCACCACGCGGCGCGTCGCGAATTGGTCGGGCCGCGAGCGAAAACGCGCGCGCGTCAGGGCGCGCCTTCGACGACGATCGAAGGTGACTCGACGGTGCCGATCCAGACGCCGACGTTGTCGGGGCGCTGGATCATCAGCGCCTGTTTTTCGTCGACGGCGTAGACGGCGCGCACCTCGTGGCGCGCGGGATCGATCAGCACGCGGCGCGACTCGGTGCGCGTGCCGCCCGGCAGCAGCTCGGCGGCGGCCGGCCGCACCGGCCCGTCGCAGACGCGATCGTCGGGCGACGAATGCGCCGCGCCGTCGACCAGCACCTCCGCCTGCGGTTGCGGGCACGCGCCCTCCCAGCCGGTGAAGAAGCGCATCGTTCGATCGCCGTGCCACGTGTAGCGCAGCTCGACCGTCATCGCGCGCGTCGCCGCCGTCGGCCGCTCGAGCACGCGCAGCGAGAGCTCGAGCAGCGACGCGCGCAGCGTGACCGCGGGCGCCTCCACGTCGCCGCGCCAGAGATCGTGCTCGAGGCGCGACACGTGGTAGCGCACCGACACGCGGTGCGGCCGATCGTCCGGGAGCAGCTCGGTCATGCTGACGACGCGCGTCTCGCCGCCGGCCGCGAGCCACTCGTAGCGATCCTCGCCGGCGCACGCCACCGGCAGGTCGAACGCGCGCGTCGCGCCGTCGACGATCGCGGCGAACGGGTGCGGGCCGCTGCACGTCTCGCCCAGCCACAGCTTCACGCGCCGCGGGCCGCCGTTGACGACGCGCACCGCCACGCGCCGGCCTTCGGCGGAGACCTCGAGCCGCAGCCCCGTCGGAGGCGCGGCGCCCGAGCGCGGGCGCGCAGGCGCGGTCACGTCGAGCGGCAGGAGCGCGAGCACGATCAGCCACATGATCATCGAACGCCCGCGGCGCGGCGGCGATCTTCATGAGACATCCGATCGCCCGCGGCGTAAAGTGCGCGCATGAAGAAGCCGCTCGTCGTCGTGCTGCTCGCGATCGCCGGTTGCAACTCGAACGCCGCCGCGCCCGCCGACGGTGGCGCGGTCGATTCGGCGCCGCCCGGCGATCTCGCGCCGCTGCCGCCGCTCACCGCGACGCTCGCGTGCACCGATCAGCTCGCCGACGTCTACGTCGCCAACTCGGCGCTGCCGGCATACACGACGGCCGATCGCGGCAAGATCGTGCGCTGCGCGCTCGACGGCACGTTGACCGCGGCGGCGGTGCAGCAGCGCGCGGCGGCCGCCGGCTACACCGGGCCGACGCTTCCGTCGGGCGCGCAGGCGTTGCGCGTCGCGTATCGCACCGAGCGGCTGGCCGGACAGGGCGGCGTCGCCACCGCCGAGATCTACCTGCCGACCGCGCCGCGCGTCGCGCCCGCCGAGGCGGTGGCCGCGGTGCACGGCACCATCGGGCTCGCCGATTTGTGCGCCCCGACGAAGCTCAACGGCCTCGGCGCCGACGCGATGGCCATGCCGCTCGTCGGTGAAGGCATGGCGGTGATCGCGCCCGACTACGCCGGGCTCGGCAACGGCCACGGCGAGACGTACCAGGGTTGGGATCTCGCCGAGGACGAAGCGCACTCGGTGCTGGACGCGATCCGCGCGCTGCGCTCGTCGGTGGCGGCCGGCGCGCTCACGGCGCAGACGGCGATCGTCGGCCACTCGCAAGGCGGCGGCTCGGTGTTCGCCGCGCAGGCGCTGCGCCCGACGTACGCGCCCGAGGTGCAGCTCGCGGCGGTCGTGGCGTTCGCGCCCGGCTGGTACGATCGGCGCTCGTGGGGCCTCCTGCTCTCGGCCGCCAATCGCGGCACGCCGACGGGCGGCAACGCGCAGTTCATCACCGCGTTCGCGGTCATGTACTACTTCGGGCACGGCGCGATCTACGACGGCGTCGGCCACGCGATCGATCCGTTCGCGTCGGGCGTGCGCGCGCAGGTGCAGAGCGCGGTCGATTCGCAGTGCGTGAACACGCTCGGCTCGCAGGTGGCCGGGTTCGCGCCCACCGTCGGAGATTTGTTCGATCAGACGTTCTCGGCGAGCGTCGAGGCGTGCACGAGCGGCGGCGCGTGCGCCTCGCCGGGCAAGGATTGGCTGGCGCGCATGGACGCGGATCGGCCGGCGCTCGACGCGGCGGGCGCGCCGGTCTTGATCATCCAGGGCCTGAACGACACCACGGTTCCGCCCGCGTCCACCGCGTGCACCTACGCGCGGCTCATGAACCAGCACATCGGCGTGCAGGCGTGCACCGACATGAGCGCGGACCACTTGACCGTCGTCGGCGCGAACGCCGGGCTGGCGGCGCAGTTCATCGAGGCGCGGCTCGCCGGCGCGAGCGGGGCGCTCATGTGCACCAACGGATTGCCGACGACGTGCGCCAACCCGTGATCAAAACCAGTCGGGTTTGATCGCGACGTACGAGTCCTCGGCGTCGCGGCAGAGCGCGGCCAGGTGGGCGACGCGCGGCAGCTCGGTGGCGAGGAAGTATTGCGCCGCGGAGAGCTTGCCGCGGTAGAAGTCGCCGTCCGGCGCGCCGCGTTCGAGCGCCGCGCGCGCCACGGCCGCCATGCGCAGCCACAGCCAGCCGACGATCACCAGCGACGTAAGCTCGAGATAATCGGCGCTGTGCGACATCATTTTCTCGACGGCGCCGGCGATTCCCATTTGAGCCAGACTTTGAGTTAGCGATTCGAGCGTTTCAATCGCCGCCGAGAGGCGCGCGCACCAGGCGGGGTCGATGCCGGCGGCCGCGGCGCGCGCGATCGCGGCGTCGATCTCTTCGCGCAAGAGCGCGAGCGGCGCGCCGCCCTCGGCGATCACCTTGCGGCCGAGCAGATCGAGCCCCTGAATCGTGGTCGTGCCTTCGTGGATGCTGTTGAGCTTCTGATCGCGCAGCCACGCCTCGGGCAAGAACTCGCTCGAGTAGCCGTAGCCGCCGTGCACCTGCACCGCGAGCGCGTTCGACTCGAAGCCCTTCTCGGCGGGGAAGCTCTTGGCGATCGGCGTCAGCAGATCGAGCAGCAGCGCGGCGCGCCGGCGCTCGGCCGCGTGCGAGCCGTGCGCGGCCAGATCGGCGAAGCGCGCGGTCACCGCGATCAGCGCCAGGCCGCCCTCGACGATCGCCTTCTGGCGGAGCAGCATGCGGCGCACATCTGCGTGCTCGATGATCGGCACCTGCGGCGCCGCCGGATTCTTGGCGCCGAGCGGCCGGCCCTGCGGGCGCACGCGCGCGTACTCGAGCGCCTCGTGATACGCCGCCGACGCGGTGGCCACGCCGTTGCAACCGACCATGATGCGCGCCTCGTTCATCATCTGGAACATGTGCGCGATCCCGCGGTGCGGCTCACCGACGAGCCAGCCGCGGCAGTCGTCGCGCTCGCCGAACTCCATCGCCAGGCTGGGCAGGCCGCGCCAGCCGATCTTGTGGATCATCCCGGCGACGTGGACGTCGTTGTCGATGAGCGCCCCGCCTTCGCGCCGCCGCTTCGGCACCGCGAACAGCGAGACCCCCTTGATGCCCGCCGGCGCGCCGTCGATGCGCGCCAGCGTCAGGTGCACCACGTTCTCGGTGAGGTCGTGGTCGCCGCCCGAGATGAAGATCTTCGAGCCCTTGATCAGAAAATGTGCGCCCGCGGGCGTGGCGCGCGTCTTGACGTCGGCGAGGCTCGAGCCGGCCTGCGGCTCGGTGAGCGCCATCGTGCCGGTCCAGTCGCCGCGATAGAGCGGCGCCATGAAGTCGCGCTTGAGCTCGTCGGAGCCGAACGCCTCGATCAGGTGCGCCGCGCCGGTCGACAAGCCGACGTAGCCGTAGGCGCTCAAGTTGGCCGCCATCAGGTAGGCGTGCGCCAGCGCAGCGACGATGAGCGGCAGCTGCTGGCCGCCGACCTCGCGCGGCCGCGTCGCCGCGCCGATCTCGAGGGCGATCATCTGCGGGTAGATCGACTTCATCAGCGGATGAGCTTTGATCGCCCCGTCGGCGAAGCGCGGCGGCTCGGCGTCCATGGCGCGATACGCCGGATACAGCACCTCGCGCGCCAGGCGCCGCGTGCCTTGCAGATACAGGTCGAACGTCTCGCGCGAGTGCTCGGCGAACGCGTCGAGGGCGCACAATTTCGGCGCGTCGAGCAGCTCGTAGAGCAGGAAGTCGACGTCGCGATCGCGGATGAGCGGGTTCGCCATCAGGGATGATCCAGGCAGCAGCGGAATCCCGCCTCGTAGGTGCGGAACCCGCTCGGGTGCGCGGGATTGACGAACGTGCAGCTCGGCGGCGAGCCGCCGTAGCAGCCGGCCCAGTAGCAGCCCTTCATCACGTGCGGGTAGTCGTTGGCGTGCTCGAACGAGCGGCGCACCCACTCGGCGACGTTGCCGGTGAGGTCGTAGACGCCCTCGGCGGAGACGCAGCCGGTGCGCGCGCCCGAGGGATCGGCCTGGTAGAGGCGGGTGGCTTCGGCGACGCCGGCGTCGGCGGGCCAGGTGGCGAGCAGGTTCCAGTCGGGCGCGATCCAGGTCTTGTCGTCGTCGCAGGTGCCGCGGTGATACGTGTCGCCGTAGGGGTAGGGCGACATATCGGGGCCTTCGCACGCGCGCAGCCACTCGGCCTCGGTGCACAGGCGCTTGCCGCGGGCCGCGCACCACGCCTCGCCCGAGAGCGCGTTCTGCATCGCCAGCGGCGGCGCGCCCGCTTGGTTGGGCGCCTCGTAGCGATCCATGCACACCGCGCCGATCGCCACCGTTCCGTCGGGGCAGCCGGGCGGCCCGTCGTCGCGCGCCGGCGCGGCGTCGGCGATCGCCCCGCCGTCGATGAGCGCCCCGGCGTCGTTCGCCCGCTGCGCGTCGCCCGCACAACCCGCGGCCGCGATCACTACCGCGAACGCGAACGCGAACGCGAACGCGAACGCCAACGCCAACGCCGACGGCAACGGAATGTACGCCCCGAGCGAAAACCGCCGCATCCAAAGCGACCCTACCACGAGCCTCATTGATAGGAGGACGCCGCGACAGGCGCGCGGTCGCACCGGAGGACGCCGCGATACGCGCGCGGTCGCAGTGAACCGGAGGACGCCGCGACACGCCCGCGGTCGCGGTGAACCGGCGCCGCGTTTCGTATACTCGCGCCATGAAGGGCATCGCGGGGTTTGTCCGCTTCCTGGTGCGCGCGCCCAAGGCGCAGGCGCGGCTGATCGGGGCGATCATGCTCGGATCGGCGATCGGCGGCTATCTACTCGGCGGGCCGCTCGGCGTGCCGCCGCTCGCGTTCGCCGGGTTCGCGCTGATCGTCTCGCTGCTGCCGGCGTACGCGATCTTGAACCGCGCGGCCGGGCCGGGGAAGAGCTACAGCCTGTTCGTGCCGGCGACGGCGCCGCAAGCGGGCGGATATCGCTCGGCCGACGCGCTCACCGTCGCGCCGCTGGTCGAGCGGCTGGCGAAGCTCGGCTATCGGCTCGAGGTGGCGCTGGTGGACTCGAGCGGCCGGCCGGCGGCGGCGGCGCCCGAGTCGACGCCGCTGCTCGGCCCCGCGCTCGAGCTGCGCCAGGCGGGCGCGCGCCGCGGCACCGGACACGTCGCGCTGCGACTGCCGGAGCGCGGCGGGATGGGCTCGGTCGACGTCGTCGATACGCCGCACGGGCCGCACGGCGAGCTGGCGCTGTATCTCATCCTCGCCGTCGGTGAGCTGGTGCGGGGCGCACAATTCAAGGAGACGTTCTCGTCGCTGAGCCCGGAGTCGACCGAGTGGCTGCGGCCGCAGCTGCCGGACGCGCCGCGCGCGTTGCGTCGCTAGCGCGCGCTTCCGTCGCGGCGCTCAGCCCTTGATCTCGAGCGTCAGGCCCTCTTGCGCGACCAGGGCGCTCATCTTCGGGGCGTGCTCGGCGGCCCACTCGCGCGCGCCGGCGGCGATGACGTCGAGCGCGGCGTCGTCGCGCCAGGGATCGTGGTGGTGCAGCGCGACCGTGCGCGTCTCGGCGGACCGCGCCAGGTCGAGCACGTCGTCGACCACCGAGTGGCCCCAGCCGTGTTTTTGCGGCAAGTCCGATTTCAGATATTGCGCGTCGTGGATGAGCAGGCCGGTGTTGCGGGCGAAGCGCGCCAGCTCGGCGGGCGGCGTGGCCGGCGTACCGGGCGGCGATAGCTCGTTGTCGGTCAGGTAGCACATCGACGCGCCGTCGGCGTCGTCGATGCGGAACCCGTCGCAGCCGCCCGGATGGTTGAGCGCGATCGACGTCACCGTCGCCGAGCCGATGCGCAGCGTGCGCGCGTGCGGCGGCCGCTCGACGCGCGCCGGCAGGTCGTGCGCGCGCACCGGAAAATGTTCGCCATCGAACAGCACCATCTTGGCCGCGCTCGCCTCGCCGCGCGCCGACACCGTGTGCAGGATGACGTGCGCGTCGGAGCGGTACAGCGGCCCGAAGAACGGCGCGCCCATGATGTGGTCCCAGTGGCCGTGCGTCACCAGGAGGTGCATCGGGCTCGGCAGGTGGGGCGCGGCCAGCAGCTCGTCGCCGAGCACGCGCACGCCGGTGCCGGCGTCGAGGATGATCAGCGTGTCGTCGGCCGTGCGCACGCCGACGCAGACCGTGTTGCCGCCGTAGCGCACCGTCTGCGGACCGGGCGTCGCGATCGATCCGCGCACTCCATAGAACGTCACGCGCACGGATCAGAGCCCGTCGGGCGACGGCCGGCGGCGCGACACCAGGAACCCGCACGACGGGCACTTGTGGCCCTCGATGCCGAGCGCGCCGTTGTAGGCCGACAGCGTCTTGCCGTCGGTGCGGAACGGCGCCTTGCAGCTGGGGCACACAATCTCGGCGGGCACCACCTGCGTGCGCGCGGCCTCCAGTTGCTCGTCCTCACGGGTGGTGAACAGGCCCATGGGGGCATCTTATCGCGGGCGGGAGATGAGCGCCCCGCGATTCGTACCACGTCGCATGGAGCTCACGGCCGGGGTGTTCTTCTCGGTGCGCGAAGATGATCGCCCCCTGACGGTGCGGGCGCGGCGCTCGCTCGGCGAGGAGCCGCGCGCGGCGGTGCTGCTCGGCACGGCGCCCGACGGGCTGCCGCTGGTGCTGGCGGTCGATCGGCGCGCCTCCGTCGAGCGGGCGGTGCTGTCGGCCCTCGGCCTCTGGGATCGCGCGCGGCTTCCGCCCGAGCTGCTGGAGGCGCTCGATCGGCTGGAGGCGCGGGTGGCGGAGCGGGCGCGCGGGCTCGGCCTCGACGTGCTCGACGGGCGGCCGGTGTACGCCAGCGAGCGTCCGGTGGGCGCGCTGCTCGGCGAGCCGCTGCTGGCGCGGCTCGTGGGCGCACAAAGCCCGCTGATCCTCGACGAGGATCGCTTCCAGCCGTCGAGCGAGCCGGAGCGCGTGGCGAACACCGCCGCTTGCGCCGTGATGCGCGACGTCGCCGAGGTGATGAGCAAGATTGTGCGCCCCTTGAAGCTGGCGGTGCCGCTCGACGAGGGCGCGCCGTCGCTGGCGGAGCCGCGCGAGCGCGACGGCGAGATGTGGCTCGCGCCGGTGCGGCCGCTCCAGCTCGAGGATGTGCGCCACTGGAAGTCGGCGCGCTTCCACGTGCGGCGCGACGGCCGCTGGCGCGAAGGCGGCGCGGTCGACGACGAGGTGGTGTACCGCAAGGCGGTGCGCGAGGCGGACGCGCTCGGCTGGTCGGTCGAGCGGGCGGACATCGCGCGGGCGATCGTCGAGGTCGCGCGCGCGCTCGAGCCGCTGCACGTAGCCGGCCGCGTGCATGCGGACGTCAAGCCGGCCAACGCGCTCGTCACCGCGCGCGGCGCGATCCCGATCGACGCCGTCGACGTGCGCGCGGGCGACGTCTCGCCGGCGGCGACGCCGGGCTGGGCCGCGCCCGAGCAGCTCCTGGCGCGCCCGGTCTCGCCGTCGAGCGACGTGTTCGCCCTCGGCCTGATCGCGGCGTCGCTGGTCGGCGCGGCGATCCACGGCGAGGAGCGCAGCTACGTGATCCCGACCGGCGGCGCCGGCCGCCGCCGGGTGCGCGTGCTCGACCACCCCGAGGTGTTCATCGATCCGACGGCGATCCGCCTCGACGACGCGGCGCGCGCGGCGTGGCAGCGCACGATCGCGCGCGCGGTGGCGTTCGATCCGGCGCGCCGCCCGCCGACGGGCGCCGCCTTCGCCGCCGAGCTCGCCGAGGTCGCCGCCCGCCACCCGCCGCCCGATCGCCTCCCGCTGCCGGGCGGCCCGGGGGCGCTCACCCGCAACGTCGACGTCCTCGGCCGCATCGCCCCGTCGTGGGTGGTGAGCGAGTCGCGCACGAGTTGACGCGCTCCGGAGAACCGCGTCTGATCGAAGCATGGGTCGGACGTTCGCCTGCGCCGCGCTGGTGCTGCTCGCCGGCGCGCGCGCGGCCGAGGCGCGCCAGGTCCCGGTGGCCACCGCCGCCGATCTGACCGCCGCGATCGCCGGGGCGCTCCCCGGCGACGAGATCATCCTGCAGAGCGGCGAATACGATCTCACCGGCGCCGACTGCACCGCCAACGCCACCGCCGCTGCGCCCATCCTCGTGCGCGCCGACAAGCCGCTCGGGGCGGTCATCAAATTCAACGCCCTCGAAGGCTTCCGCGTCGCCGGCGCCAACTGGCAGTTCGAGTCGCTGAGCATCCGCGGTGTGTGCCCCAATGACGCCGACTGCGAGCACGCGTTCCACGTCTTCGGCGGCGCCGACGGCTTCGTCATGCGCAACAACTACGTCGTCGACTTCAACGCCCAGCTCAAGGTCAACGCCGCGCCGACGACCGCCGGCGGCCCCTACGTGATCCCCAACCAGGGCCTCGTCGAGGGAAACGAGATCACCGATCTGCACCCGCGCGCCACCACCACGCCGGTCACCAAGCTCGACATCGACACCGGCGACGGCTGGATCGTGCGCGCCAACTACATCCACGACTTCCACAAGACCAACACCGACCCGGTC
>DASREC010000553.1:0-10646 GCA_035652295.1 Polyangia bacterium | reverse complement strand
GGCGACGGTGCGCAACAACACGCGCCTGCCCGACTACTGGCAGCTCGACCTGCGCATCGATCGCGAGTGGCTGTTTCGCCGCTGGGCGTTCTCGGCGTTCCTCGAGGTGCAGAACGCGACGTTCTCGCGCACCGTCTTCGGCATCACGTATCCGACCATCGACGGCGTCAAGCGCTACGACATGCCGTCGCAGAACGGCTTCAACTGGGTGCTGCCGTCGATCGGCGTGCGAGGGCGGTTTTGAGGCGCGCGATTTTTTTCGCGGCCGCGCTCGCGTGCGGCTGCAGCTTGACCGTCGACGGCGATCAGCCGCCGCTGCCGCTCGCCGGCCTGCCGCCGTCGACGAACGGCCTGCAGCTGATCGAGAAGCCCGACTTCCAGGCGATGCAGCTCGTCGTCGGCGCCGACGGCGTCACGTGGGCCGCGCTGTTCGCCACCTCCGACGAGGGCATCATCGGCCCGGTGCGCCTGGTGCGCCTCGCCGATCCGGTGCGCGAGGTGCTCTACGACGCCAGCTTCAAGCTGGTCAGCCGCCACGTCATCTACCTGAGCGACGAGTCGTCGAGCCTGCCGCTCCAGGTGGTGCAGCCCGGCGACGATCCGAAACCGTTCGGCGTGCAGGTGCCGCCCAACTTCGGCGGGGGGCAGATCACGCCGTCGGAGAACGACCTCGCGTTTCTCTACCAGCCGCCGACCACGCCCAGCTTCGCGATCATCCGCTCCGACGGCTCGTACACGCGCGAGCTCCCGCTCGACGTGCCGGGCCCCGGCGCCTTCACGCGACCGCCGATGATCAGCCCCGACGGCGACTGGGCGTTCACCTTCGAGTCCGACGGCCGCACCACCGCACACCTCTCCAAGTCGGAGCTCGACATCCGCCTCGGCTCGTGGCGCTCCACCGTCGGCGGCGTGCCCGAGATCGGCCAGGTGTTCGCCGACGATCGTCACCAGCAGCTGATCTTCTGCGACGGGCGCGGCGTCACCGTCATGCCCTACGACGGCGCCGCCGAGCGCGTGCTCGATCCCGCCGCGTGCGTGCAGCTCCCGCCCGGCACCGACGACTCGCAGCTCGCCCAGCTCGCCGGCGACGACTTTTTCTACTGGTCCTCGGACGGCGCGCGCATGGTGCCGCTCGACGGCTCCGCGCCGCCGCGCACGGTGACGCCCGGCCAGCGCCGCGTGCTCGCCTACGGCACGCCCGGCCTCGCCTACTCGCTCGATCAGGTGAACCGCTTCGTCGGCGGCGCGGGCGACGGCTGGGTCGGCGATTGGCGCTTCATGGACCGCGGCAAGGCGGTGACGTTCTCGACGCGCGGCCGCGGCCTGCGCTTCCTCGAGCACACCGCCGACGACGCCGAGTCGGGCGATCTCTCCTCGTCGGTGGCGCTGGGCTCGCCGCCGCGCCGCCTGGCGCGCAACGTCACGCAGTACGACGAGCTCGACGACGGCCGCCTGGTCGCCGAGGCCGACCGTGCCTATGAAAACTCGTCGAACCGCGTGATCGTCCTCGACGAGGTGGCCGGCACCGCGCGTTGGGTGGCGGAAGGAGTTCGCCGGTATACACTCATTCCAGGTTCCCGGTCCGTGCTGGGCGAGCTGATCAGCGACAAACCGATGAAGCAGCTGGTGCGCTTCCCGATTCCGCCGAGAGGCCCATGACGCGCGCGGCGCTCTTGTTCGCGCTGTGCGCGTCGTGCAGCTACACCTTCGACGGCCAGGCGCCCGAGCTGCCGCTGGTCGGCGTCGAGCCCGACACCGCGTCGCTGCCGCACCTGAACCACGCGCCCGCCGGCACGGTGCGCCTGATGTACGGCGTCGATCTGACGCCGTGGGCGGTGTTCGCCGAGGTGATGCCGGGCGAGTTCACGCCGCAAAAAGGGCTGCGCCTGGTTCACCTGAGCAAGCCGTTCGAAGACGAGACCTTCGTGCACCCGAAGTATTTCTCGACGTGGGGCACGTTCTACATGTTCGATCGCGATCCGCCCGACGCGCCCGATCCGAAGACGCACGTGTCGCTGATCAGCCCCGGCGAGTCGGCGCCCGACGCGCAGTTCGATTTTCCCGGCGGCCCGTACGTCTGCGTGCCCGACGATCTCGACACGCGCTTCCTCTATTTCGTGCAGGACCCGTCGAGCGAAGTCTGGTTCATGCAGGTGCGCGACCGCTCGTTCCACCGCACCTTCCACATCCCCGACGGGGTCGACCCGGCCGATCCGCTCGGCAAGGGCAGCTACCGCTACAACTACAACGGCGCGTTCCTGTTCGTCCTCGACGGACTGGGCAAGCTGACGGTGCACTCGACCACCGACTTCTCCGACTGGGAGCTGGGCAAGCGCCCGTCGCTGTACCTGTACGACGACGACTCGCGGCGCGTGATCACCTGCGGCACGGACGGCGTGCGCTCGGTGCCGCTCGACGGCGGGCCCGACCTGGTGCTCGACCCGGTGCCGTGCGACGAGGGCGCGTCGATCGACTTCCGCGCCAACGGGCTGATGTACTCGGTGGGCGGAGCGCTGCGCTTCGTGCCGCTCGACGGCAGCGCGCCGCCGGTCGAGCTGCTCGAGGCCGACCTGCGCTTCATCACCTTCACGAACGACAACCAGATCATCTACGCCACGGTCCCCGACAGCACCTACGTCAACGGCGCCGGCGACGCGTGGCTCGGCAGCTGGCGCTTCATGCAGCGCGGGCTCGACCTCAGCTTCTCGCGCGACAACAAGAAGCTGCGCTGGCTGGAGAACGCGGCCACGCCGAGCGGCGTCGGCGATCTCGACGTGGCGGCGATCCCCGGCGGCGCGCCGACGACGCTGGCGCGCAACGTGCGCCAGTACCAGGAGCTGAGGGACGGCCGCATCCTCGCCGCCACCAACCACGCCTTCCGCGGCGCGCAGAACCGCGTGGTGCTGATCGACGAGCAGGCGCGCACGCAGCAGTGGGTCGCCTCGCAGGCGTCCGAGTACGTCGGCATCCCGGGGACCAAGGACGTGCTCATCGACGTGGTGAGCGGCCCGTCGACGTTCGACATCGTGCGCGTGCCGTTGCCGCCGAAGCCGTAGCGGTGTAATTTCCGCCGCCATGGCGATCACCGAGGACGAAGTGCGCGAGACGGCGCAGCTGGCGCGGCTCGAGCTCAGCGACGAGGAATTGCACCGCATGACGCGCGAGCTGGACGCCATCCTCGGCTACATGCAGCAGCTCGCCGACGTGAACGTCGACGGGGTCGAGCCGACCACGCACGCGGTGCCGCTCGATCTTCCGCTGCGCGCCGACGAGCTGGGCCCGCACCTTGAAATCATCCAGGTGTTCCGCGATGCACCGGACTGGCGCCTCGACGGCTTCTTCCGTGTGCCCAAGATCATCGAGACCGATGAATGACGCTGACCGATCTCACCGCGTCTGAACTCGCGGAGGGGATTCGCCGCAAGAAATTTTCGGCGCTCGAAGTGGCGCAGGATTTTCTTGAGCGCATTGATCGCCTCGACAGAAAACTCGGTTGTTTCTACAAGCGCCGCGATCCGCTGGCTATTGCCGCGGAAGCCGCTACTGTCGACGAGAAGATCGCGCGCGGCGAAAATGCCGGGCTGCTCGGCGGTGTGCCGGTCGGGCTGAAAGATCTGTTCGTCACCGAAGGCCTCGAAACCACCGCCGGCAGCAAGATCCTCGAGGGCTGGGTACCTGTGTACCAAGGTACCGCGGTAACAAAGCTGCGCGAGGCGGGCGCGATCGTCCTCGGCAAGCTGAGCATGGACGAGTTCGCCATGGGCTCGTCGAACGAGAGCTCGGCGTACGGGCCGGTGCGCAACCCGTGGGACCTCGCGCGCGTGCCGGGCGGCTCGTCGGGCGGCTCGGCGGCGGCGGTGGCGGCGGGGCTGGCGGCGGCCACGCTCGGCACCGACACCGGCGGCTCGATCCGGCAGCCGGCCGCGCTCACCGGCACCGTCGGCCTCAAGCCGACGTACGGGCGCGTGTCGCGCTGGGGCGTGGTGGCGTTCGCGTCGTCGCTCGATCAGGTCGGCCCGTTCGGCCGCACCGCGCTCGACTGCGCGCTCGTGCTCGAGGCCATCGCCGGCCACGACCCGCGCGACGCCACCTCTTTGAAGGCGGCGGTGCCGCGTTATGCCGAGGCCTGCAAACGGCCGATTGACGGTTTGCGGATTGGAGTACCGCGCGAGTATTTCGCCAAGGTCGACGCCACCGTCGGAAAACCGGTGATGGACGCGATCGACGAAATGGTGAAACTCGGCGCTAAAAAGATCGACGTCGAGCTGCCGCACACCGGCTACGCAATCGCCGCGTATTACATCATCGCCACCGCGGAGGCGTCGTCCAACCTGGCGCGCTACGACGGCGTGCGCTACGGGCTGCGCGTCCCGTCGGAGAATCTGCAATCGATGTACGCCAGGACGCGCGCGGCGGGGTTCGGCGCGGAGGTCAAGCGGCGCATCATGCTCGGCACGTATGCGCTGCGTTCGGGATATTACGACGCCTATTATTTGCGCGCGCAAAAGGTGCGGACGCTGATTCGCCGCGATTTTGAACAGGCGTTCAAACTTTGCGACGTCCTCGCCGGGCCCACGTCACCGACGGTGGCGTTCAAGCTGGGCGAGAAGGCGGACGATCCGCTGGCGATGTACCTGTCCGATATCTTCACCATTCCGTGCAATCTGGCCGGATTACCCGGGATATCGATTCCCTGCGGTTTTCACGATCGATTGCCCATCGGTTTGCAGCTGCTCGCGCCGCCGCTCGGCGAGGAAACGCTCTTGCGCGCGGCGTCGGCCTACGAGCGCGCCACCGACTGGACGCGCCGCCGCCCCGAGGAGCCCGCATGACGTGGGAGCCGGTGATCGGCCTCGAGTGCCACGTGCAATTGGCGACGGCGACCAAGGCGTTCTCGACGGCGTCGGCGGCGTTCGGCGCGGCGCCCAACACGCACGACGACCCGTACACGCTGGCGCTGCCGGGCACGCTGCCGGTCTTGTCGCGCGCCGCGATCGAGTTCGCGATCAAGCTCGGCCTGGCCACCGGCTGCGCCATCCGCCCGCTCAGCCGCTTCGCGCGAAAGCACTATTTCTACCCCGATCTGCCCAAAGGATTCCAAATCTCGCAGTACGACGAGCCGCTGTGCGAGCACGGGCGCGTCGACTTCGTGCTCGACGGCCCCGACGGCAAAGAGGTGCGCAGCGTGCGGCTGACGCGCATCCACGTCGAGGAGGACGCGGGCAAGAACGTGCACGTGCCGGGCGCGCCGGTGTCGCTGGTCGACTACAACCGCGCCGGCGTGCCGCTCTGCGAAGTGGTCAGCGAGCCCGACGTGAAGTCGCCGGCCGAGGCGGGCGCGTACCTGCGCGCCATCCGCCAGCTGGTGCGCTACCTCGGAATCTCCGACGGCAACATGGAGGAGGGGTCGCTGCGCTGCGACGCCAACGTGAGCGTGCGGCGCGCCGGCGAGCCGCTCGGCACGCGCACCGAGCTGAAGAACATCAACTCGTTCAAGAACGTCGAGGAGGCGATCGAGTTCGAGATCGCGCGGCAGATCGAGCTGCTCGAGCGCGGCGAGCGCGTGGTGCAGGAGACGCGGCTGTGGAACCCCGACAAGAAGCAGTCGGCGCCGATGCGCTCCAAGGAGCACGCGCACGACTACCGCTACTTTCCCGAGCCCGACCTGCCGCCCTTGCGCGTCGACGACGCGTGGCGCGAGGCCATCCGCGCGTCCTTGCCGGAGCTGCCGATCGCCAAACGGACGCGCTTCATCCAGGCGCTCGGGCTGTCGCCGTACGACGCCGACGTGCTCACCGCGGAGAAGAAGACGGCCGATTTCTTCGAGGAGGTGATCGCGCGCGGGGCGCCGGCCAAGGCGGCGGCGAACTGGATCACCGGCGAGGTGATGATGCGCTCGAACCGCGGCGACCAGGGGGCGATCGGCGCCGCGGAGCTGGCGGAGATCATCGCGCTCATCGGCGACGGGACGATCAGCGGCAAGATCGCCAAGGACGTGTTCGACAAGGCGTGGAAGTCGGGGCGGCGGCCGCGCGAGATCGTCGAGGCGGAGGGGCTCACGCAGGTGACCGACTCGGCGGCGATCGAGGCGGCGTGCCGCGACGCCGTCGAGAAGAACCCGAAGCAGGCGGAGCAGTACCGCGCCGGGCAGGCCAAGATGCTCGGCTACTTCGTCGGGCAGGTGATGAAGGCGACGCAGGGCAAGGCCAACCCGGCGATGGTGAACGACGTGCTGAGAAAGCTGCTCGACAACAAATGAGCAATTTTGACGATATATTGTCACCGCTGCGCTGGACCGGGAGCGCGCTGGAGCTGCTCGATCAGCGGCTCCTGCCCGTCGAGGAGCGGTGGGTCGAGTGCCGCGATCACGCGGCGGTGGCGCGGGCGATCAAGGACATGGTGGTGCGCGGGGCGCCGGCGATCGGCTGCGCGGCGGCGTACGGCGTGGCGCTGGGCGCGCGCGCCGGCGTGCCGCTCGAGCGCGTGATCGCCGACCTGCGCGCCACGCGGCCGACGGCGGTGAATCTATTTTGGGCGCTCGATCGCATGGCGCGCGTCGCGCCGCCGACGGCGGACGCGCTGGCGGCCGAGGCGGTGCGCATCCACGAGGAGGACATCGCCTCGTGCATGGCGATCGGGAAGTTCGGCGCGCCGCTTCTGCCCGACGGCGTGGTGCTCACGCACTGCAACGCCGGCGCGCTGGCGACCGGCGGCTACGGCACCGCGCTCGGCGTGGTGCGCGCGGCCCACGCGGCGGGGCGGCGGCTGCGCGTGTTCGCCGACGAGACCCGGCCGTTTCTGCAAGGCGCGCGGCTGACCGCGTGGGAGCTGCAGAAGAGCGGCATCGACGTCACCGTCATCACCGACAACATGGCGGCGCACCTGATGGCCAAGGGCGAGATCCAGTCGGTGATCGTGGGCGCCGATCGGATCGCGGCCAACGGCGACACGGCCAACAAGATCGGCACCTACGGCGTCGCGCTGCTGGCGCGCGAGCACGGGCTGCCGTTCGTGGTCGCCGCGCCGCGCTCGACGGTGGACCTGGCGATCCCCGACGGCGCGCACATCCCGATCGAGGAGCGCGACGCGCGCGAGGTCACGCATATGGGCGACCGCGCGCTCACGCCGGGCGGCGTGGCGGTGCGCAACCCGGCGTTCGACGTCACGCCCGCGCGCCTGATCGCCGCCATCGTCACCGAACGCGGCGTGGCACGCCCCCCATATAATGATAGTCTCGCTAGTCTGTTCGATGAGCGAGCAACGTAAAGAGGAGCGCATCCCGGTCTCGCTGCGGGTCACGTACCTGAACCGCGGCGAGCTGCAGCGCGACCTGGTGACCGACCTCTCGCCCGGCGGGCTGTTCGTGCGCACCGAGCACCCGCTCGCGGTCGGCACCGTGGTCGACCTCGAGGTGTTCGTCACCGACGAGGATCTGCCGATGCACGTGCGCGGCAAGGTGGTGTGGCTCAAGCAGCCGCCCGGTCCTTTGCACGGCATGGGAATCCAGTTCACCGGCGTCATGGGCCCGGTGCTGATGGAGCTGGTCGAGGCTGCAAAAAACGGTTGACGCGGGAATCGAAACGCGTAGACTTCGCCCCTCGGTTTCTCCAAGGAGTTGGTTCATGTACGCGGTGATTGCGACAGGCGGCAAGCAGTACCGGGTCCAGCCGGGCGAGACGATCCACGTCGAGAAGCTCGAGCACGACGGCAAGGCGATCGACGCCGGCGGCGCGGTCACGTTCGGCGAGGTGCTCCTGATCGCCGACGGTGAGGACGTGAAGATCGGCAAGCCGACGCTGGAAGGCGCCAAGGTCACCGCGGAGGTGGTCGCCAACGGCCGCGGGCCCAAGCTGCTCATCTACAAGTATCGCCGCCGCAAGGGCTACCGCCGCAAGACCGGCCACCGCCAGCCGTTCACCGCCGTGAAGATCACCGGCATCAACGCTTAAGGCAAAAGAACATGGCTCACAAAAAAGGACAGGGCGCTTCTCGCAACGGCCGCGACTCCGGCCCGAAGATGCGCGGTGTGAAGCGCTTCGGCGGCGAGGTCGTGACGGCGGGGAACATTCTCGTGCGGCAGAAGGGCACCGTGATCCATCCCGGCGAGAACGTCGGGCTCGGGCGCGACTTCACCATCTTCGCGCTGGTCGACGGCGTGGTCGAGTACACGTCGTTCAAGGCCAAGGGCACCAGCCGCCGCCGCGTCTCGGTCAAGCCGCAGCAACCCGCCGCGTAGTTTTCCCGGCAGCGTCGCCTGCCATGCAGTTCATCGACGAATGCACGATCCAGGTTCGCGCCGGAAACGGCGGGAACGGCTGCGCCACGTTTCGCCGCGAGCCGTTCGTGCCGCGCGGCGGACCGTCGGGCGGCGACGGCGGTGACGGCGGCTCGGTGATCCTGCTGGCCGATCCGCAGATCTCGACGCTGCTCGATCTGCGCTACCAGCAGCGCTACGCCGCCGAGCACGGCGAGCGCGGGCAGGGGCGCGACAAGTACGGCAAGGGCGGCGCCGACACGATCGTGCGCGTCCCCGTCGGTACGCTGGTGATCGACGACCCATCGGGCGCGACGCTCGCCGACCTGGTCGAGGCCGGGCAGCGCTTCGTCGCCGCGCAAGGCGGCAAGGGCGGGCGCGGCAACATCCACTTCGCGACGTCGACGTATCAAGCGCCGACCGAGGCGGAGCCGGGCGGATCGGGCGAACAGCGCGTCCTGCGCCTGGAGCTGAAGCTGCTCGCCGACGTCGGCCTGCTCGGCTTCCCCAACGTCGGCAAGTCGACGTTCATCGCCTCGGTCTCGCGCGCGCGCCCGAAGATCGCCAACTACCCGTTCACCACGCTCACGCCCAACCTCGGCGTCGTCGGCCTGTCGGGCGCGCGCAGCTTCGTGCTGGCGGACATCCCCGGGCTGATCGAAGGCGCGAGCGAAGGCCACGGGCTCGGCCACCGCTTCCTCAAGCACGTCGAGCGCACGCGCGTGCTGATCCACCTGCTCGAGCTGACCGAAGAGGAGGGGCGCGATCCCGAGCGCGACCTCGACGTGATCAACCGCGAGCTGGAGCGCTACGATCCGGAGCTGGCGCGCCGCCCGCAAGTGGTCGCGCTCTCCAAGCTCGACGTCACCGAGACGCGCGCCGCGTACCCATCCTTAAAGGAGAAGCTGGCCGCGCGCGGCGTCGAGCTGCACGCGATTTCCGCCGCCACCGGCGAGGGCGTGAAGGAGCTTTTGGAGGTGGTGTGGAAGCGACTTAAATCACCGGAACCGCAGCCCTTGCTTCCTTGACCGCCTGTGGGCCCTCTGGTATAGAAGCCTGTCTATCTAACGTGCGGAGAGGGATGCCGGTGCGCAGGCTACCGATCTTGGGGTTTGCTTTTTTTATGGGCGGCGGGGTCGCTTTCGCGGGGGACAATCCAGGCGCACCAGCGGCTCCCGCCGAGCCGCCGACGACGACGGCTCCCGCGCCGAGCGCCACGTCCTATGCGTTCAAGCTCCACGATCTCGAGCGGCGCGTGAACGAGCTCAAGGAGCAGATCTTCCGCTCCAAGGCGCGCCTCAACCTGCTCAAGGAGACGGTGCTGCACGGCGTGATCGCCGGCTCGCGCGCCGTGATCGTGCACCGCAACGAGATGGGCTCGATGTACCAGCCGATCCGCTACGTCTACGCGCTCGACGGCGCCGAGATCTACGCCAAGTCCGACGACAGCGGCAAGCTCGGCGAGCAGAAGGAGATCGAGATCTTCAACGGCTCGCTGGTGCCCGGCAACCACACGCTCTCGGTGCAGATGGTCTACCAGGGCAACGGCGCGATCTTCACCTACCTCAAGGGCTACAAGTTCACCGCGCGCTCCAGCCACACGTTCACCGCCGGCGAGGGCAAGCAGCTGCAGCTCAAGGTCGTCGGCTTCGAGAAGGGCAACCCCGTGACCACCGATCCGAAGGATCGCCCGGCGGTCGACTTTCGCGAGAACGTGATCACCGACAAGGATGCCGCCGCCAAGCAGCAGCCGGCGGCGAAGAAGTAGCGAGCCCATGATGATGCGCACTTTCGTGGCGCTCGTCGTCTCCGGGCTCGCGGCCGCGCCGATGGCGCGCGCCGACGAGATCGATTCGCTCGGCGCCAAGATCACCGAGCTCGACGCGCGCATCTATGAGCTGAACGCGCAGCTCAAGCCGCCGCCTCCGCCCGGCCCCGAGATCGCCGACCGCCGCCTCATCGACGCGCAGGTGCTCTACGAGCTCAAGAACTACGAGTCGGCGTCGATCATCCTGCTCGACGTCGTCGAGAAATATCCCAACTCGGCGGCGTACCCCGAGGCGCTGTTCTACCTCGCCGACTCGCTGTACCTGAAGCGCGACTTCCTGTCGTCGCGCCGCTTCTTCGAAAAGATCGTCGAGCAGGGCCCGTCGAATCAGCGCTACCAGGAGTCGCTGCAGCGCTTGATCGAGCTGTCGCTGCACACCGGCGACTACTCGCCCGTCGACGGCTACATCGCCAAGCTCGAAGGGCTGCAGGCCGACAAGCAGCTCCCGTCGGTGCCGTACGTCAAAGGCAAATATTATTACTTCCGCCGCCAGTTCGATAAAGCGATCGACGCGCTCAAGGTCATCGGGCCGACGCATCCCTACTACTTTCACGCGCTGTACTT
>DASREC010000552.1:0-19573 GCA_035652295.1 Polyangia bacterium | reverse complement strand
GATGCCGTGGCCGTAGTGGGCGATGTGGAGCGCGTGCCGCTCGCCGAGCGCCTCCGCCGCCTTGATGCACTCGTCGAGCGATTCGCGCATCTCCTTCGTCGAGAAGTTGGTGTGCGCACCGGCGCCGTTCCAGTCGCCCTTGACCGGCTTGGGATCGAGCGTCGCCGACGCGCCGTGATTCTCCGCGATGCGATAGAGGAGCCAACGCGCGAGCCAGAGATGATCTGCGACCTCGAGCGAGCCGCCCGGCCCGATCTGGAACTCCCACTGCGCGGGCATCACCTCGGCGTTGATCCCCGAGAGTCTCAGCCCGGCGCGAAGGCAGGCGTCCATGTGCTCCTCGACGATCTGGCGCCCAAACACTTCGTCGGCGCCGACGCCGCAGTAGTAGCCGAACTGCGGCGCCGGAAAGCCGTTGCTCGGCCAGCCGAGCGGCTTGACGCCGTCGAAGAACGTATATTCCTGCTCGATGCCGAACCACACGTCGTGATCGGCGTACTTCGCGGCGGTCTCAACGAGCGCCGCGCCCGTGTTCGAGGGGTGCGGCGTCATGTCGATCATGAGCACTTCGCACATCACGAGTTTGTTCTCGCCGCCACGCACGGGATCGGGGCAAACGAATACGGGCTTGAGCACCAGGTCCGACTTGTGGCCGGTCGCCTGACCGGTACTCGATCCATCGAAGCCCCAGATGGGCGGTTCTTCTCCATGCTTCACGATCTTGGTCTTTGCACGCAGCTTTGCCGTCGGTTCCGCGCCATCGATCCAGATGTATTCAGCCTTGTACAAGCTCATGCACGCTCCTTGACCTCGGGTGGGTAGGAGTCATCAGCCCGTCGAGCACTCGATGAGCGGTTGCGGCGAACTCCATCGCCGTGAAACGGAGCCCGAGCATAGGCGTGCCCGATCAATCACGCAACCTCAACGCGATCGACACGTCGGCCCGTAGCAGCTCGAGCCGCACCCGATCCCCCGACCAGTAGCGCTCATCAGAAAGTCGGCGCGCGATCGCGAGCGCCCAACCAGGCCGCCCCTCCGCCATGCGCACGAGCGCAATGCGATCTCCTTCGACCAGGAGCGCGTGGGCGCCATCCGCGAGCAGCCGCGCGCAATAGCGACCGTCGAGCGGCGGGATCGCGATCTCGCGGTATGCAAGCCCGAGCGCCCGCAGCCGAGCGTGATCGCGCGGATGCTCGACGTCGCCCGCGAGTACCACGCCGAGCCCCGTGCCACGAAGCGAACGCAGAAAGCCTTTGACGGCCGCGCCAGCCGCGACTACGTGATCGAGCAGCAACACGCCGGGTCGCGCCGCGATCGCTAGTCGCAGACCACTACGCAGCCTACGTTGCGTGCGGCCCGTCGGATCGACGACCGGATACGCCTGCGTGAGTGCCCGTGTAAGGTCGCCGAGCGTGGCCGTCTGCGGCGAAATGCCGCACGGCACGTCGAGACGCGCGGCGCGGCGCCGCAGCTCGTCGAGGATGGCGGTCTTGCCGCTGCCGACCGGGCCGTGGAGCAGCACCGTTTGCCCGTCGCGTGCGCGCTCCCACAGCGACGCGATCAGCGTCGTGCGTCCGAGCAATCCCATTGTTACGGCGTCTCCGATTGCGGCGTCGGCGTCGCGGCGATGACGGTGGCGCCGACCAGCGACGTGGCGATCACGAAGGCCATCGCGGCGGTCGGCGTGACGCTCCAGAGCAGCCCGACGAGCGCGCTCGAAACGAAGTCGCCGATCCCGTTCACGGTCGCCAGAGCGCCGAAACCGATGCCGCGCGATGCGGCCGGCAGTAGCGTCGCGGCGGTGGCTCGAAGCCAAATGCGCGGCCATACGTCTCGGGGGTCGTTGCTTCCGTCAATAGGACATTGCGAACGGGCGTGCGCGCGCCGCGCCCGATCCATCCTCCGACTCGCCCGAGCAGCACGTGCCACCATTGGGTCGCCAGCGCGAAGCTCGCCATTCCAGATGCGGTCGCGAAGTAGCCGACGATCGCGAGCGGCTTTCGCTTCGCGAGTCGATCGCTGTATAGACCCGACAAGAGCTTTGCGAAGCTCGACAGTCCGTCGGCCAATCCCTCGATCAGACCGAGCGCGGCCGAGCTCGCGCCTAGCGACGCCAGCAGGATCGGCATCGCCGCCGTCGCCATCTCGTGGCCGACATCCGAGAACAGGCTGGCGACCGCGATCCCGACGACGGTCGAGTTGAGCCAATGGGTCTTGCGTTCGCTCATCGCAGTGCCTCGGCTTCCGCCTTCAGCGCTTCGAGGCGCGCGATCTCGGTCTTCACCGACTCCGCGCCGTGCGTGTATCGCCAGCGGGCGCGCTCCAGCGCACGCTCGGCCGAAGCGTAGATTTCGCGCAAGCGAGCGCGCAAGTCCGTTTCGAGCCGGCGCCGGCTCTCCAGCACGCGCTCTTTTAGATCGTTCTCGACGCGGGCGCTGTTGGCCGTCAGCAGCCTTTCGAGGTAGCGCGCCGCGTCCCGCTCGATCGCGCGGCGCACCCCCGCCGCCGTTCGGAGCCTGTCCACGATCCACGCCCCCGCCGACAACGGCGCGACGGCCAGCAACTCCGTCTTGAAGAAGCGGCTGCGCGCGGTCAGTTCCGCTTCTTCACCGAGCGGCGAGACGCGCGCCATCTCCGCGCCCGATTGCCGAACGCGATCCAGAAACTCATTCGCAAGTCCTACGAATCGGCGCATCGAATCGGCGTACAGCTTCTCCGCGCGCGCCTGCTCCTCTCGCAGCAGCGGCCCGATCAGGCGCTCGACGATCTCTTGCGCGATCTCGATGGCCCGCCGGCGGAGCGCCGGCCGATGCAACGACTCCTTGTCGATCGCGGCCGTCAACTCCTCGCGCGCCGTCGGCACGGCGCGAGCGACGAACGCTGCGCCATTCTCGGCGAGCAATTTGTAGAGCCGGTCTTGCTCGGCGGCGAGTCGGTAGCCCAGCTCGCGCAATGTGCTCTCCGCGTCGGCGACCGTGCGCTTGAGCCCGTCGACACGTCGTGCGGATTCGTCGATCGGTCGCGTCAGCACGCTCCGCTGCTCGTCGAGCTCGTGGACGAGCCGCGCGATCAGAAGCTCGCGTCCGCGCATCTCCGCAGCTTGCACCAACTGCGCGCCCGAGCGATTGGCCAGTATCCGAAGCGCCGTCTCAAGTCGATCCCAATCGCGCGTCGAAGCGCCGGCCAGTCGCTCTGTAGCGCTCACTTCGAGGATGGCAGGGAGCGCGCGACCGAGCCGGCGCGCGAGCGTCTTGTCGGCGAACGCGATCCCCTCGCGCCGCTCCGCCTCGGACAAACGATCGGCTTTGTTGAGCACCACGATCAGATCGCGAACCTGCTTCGCCACGTCGTCGATCAGCGACAGCTCCTCGCCCGAGAGCGGCGGATCTGCGCCGACGACCACGATCGCTGCATCGATGTGCGGCACGAAGGCGCGCGTGACGGCCGTGTTGCCCGCGAACACGGAGCCGATGCCGGGCGTATCGACGAGACATATGCCCGAGGCGAGGAGCGTGCTCGGCACGAAGACCTCGACGGCCGCCACGCCCTTCTGATTCTCGGGGTTCGCATCTTCGGCCACGTATTCCGCGATGGCGGCCGGATCGATCTGTTGTGCGTGGCCCGCCACGAAACGGACGCGCGCGGTGGGTCGATCGCCATATCGCAGAATCGTCACCGCCGACGTGACAGGAGCGACCCCCACGGGTAGGACGGCGCGCCCGACGAGCGCGTTGAGCAGCGTAGACTTTCCGCGCTTGAACTGGCCGACGCACGCGACGTAGAAGCGACCTTCCGCCACGCGCTCCGCGAGCGCCCGCGCGTCGACGGCGATCATCGACGCCTCTGCCCGCTCGGCGAGCTGGACCAGATCGAAGATCGTCTTGGACTGCGGCTCCCACGGCATCGTTTCCCCACCGTAGGAGTCATTGGCCAACCCGGAAGAGGGTGGCGGTTAAGGGCGGACTCCACCGCCGCGTCCGAAGCTACCAACATCGCGGCGTCGTCGCAAGGTGAGGGCGTCAGCGTGTTATTGCTTGATCGGGATCGTGGGGCGGCAAGGCGAGCGGTCGCGATCGTGGCAGCGTCACCGATTCATGCCCACCCGTCGGAGTTGTCGGAGCCGCTGATCTCGTCCGCGGTCGGCTGCGCCGTGATGTCCTTGTCGTCCGGTAGCTGCGGATCGTTTATGCCGACGAGCAGATCGTGAAACCGGACCTGACTGCGCCCAACATCATCGCACGCTCACCAGGATGCGCAGGCACAGGGCCATAGCGGCTTGCGTTCTCTCCAACTCGTCTTTCGAGAGCAGCGCTCCGTCGAACATCGCCGCGTGATGTAGAAATTTCATCGCTGCGTCTCGACATTCGGGCGTGACGCCGATCGACGCATCTTCCAGCTTCTTGGCATGCGCGACGGTTTCGCCTGCCCAATGCTCGACGATCACCCACCGCATTTTGTGTTCGCGGATCGGCGGAGGGTCGGTGTGACTCAAGACCTTGGTGGCGAGCATCATCGCTGCCGTCAGATCCAACCGCTCATCTTGGTTGAGCCCGCCGCGCTCGACCAGGGTGACGAGATACAAGAGCAAGTGCGCTTCGACCATCGCTTCGTGCGGCAGCTCGGCCGCCGTCCGCGAGGGCCCGTCCAATATCGGCAAGCCATCCAGCTTCGCCACGAGTTGTTCCACCCGCGAACGGATCTCTGCTTGCGTCATGCGGCACCGGGTTACTTGCGTGGGCGAGGCGGCGCTGGTGGCGGTGGTCCCATTGCGATGGGGCCGGCCCGCTCCGGTTCGCGCGGGCGGCGCGGCGCGGCGTCCTCGCGTACGCCCAACTTCAGCGTCTTGTGTTCCTCATGGCCTGCGGCTGCCCGCTTGCGTTTTTGCGCTTTCGCCGCCGCGCCGTCGATCTTCGTCCGCTGAGTCGGCGCGTCGGGGCCGGCCGTTCGCTTCAAGATCTGCGTAGGCTGCTCATGAACGTTGCGGCCGGCGTTCGGAGCGCGCCCGACGATAGTGCGATCGTCCTTGCTCATTGGTCGCTTCCAGGTGGCTCTGCCGCCACGCTGTGACAGCGCTCGCCGAATTGAGCGATCGCTTCGCGCGCCCACTTCAGGTTGTCGATCGCGACGTCGATCAGCTTCACCAGATCGGGCGCCGCGCGGCCTAGCGCGACGAGATCGAGGCGCATACTTTCGATCAACTCTTCACGTTCGACGTTCTCGGCCATTGGTTGCCTCCTTCCTCATTCACTGTCGATTCAAACGGCTCTCGATGTCCGCGCACACTACGTCCACGCCTTGCGCGCGCTTGCAGCGGGCGCGCACGTCGGCGACCTCGGCGGCCGAGAGTTTCTCGCGCCGAAGGAGTTTGGTCTGCGCGTCGAGGATCGTCATGAGGTCGTCGGTCGCCGCCGCTGACTTGCGCTCGTGTCGAAATCCAACGAGCCAAACGACCACGACGATCAACGCCACGACGGAGACCAGCACGCCGAGCACGAGCCCGAGCGGGTTGCGCATCATCATGAGCCCACCATCACGCTCGCGCGCCGCGCCTTGTCCTGCTCGATCCAATCCATGTCTCTGGTCGCGCGCGCGGCCGAATCCATTTCGCCGACGACGCCACCCGACATCGCATTCTCGACGGCGTCAGCGCGAGCGTCGGCCCCCACGACGATCTGCGCGAAATCGGCCTCGGCCTGCTGGCCGACCGTGTTTGCGAGTCGCATCGCGACTGCGCCGCCGACGCTGATCCCGGTGAACTGCTCTAGCATCATGGTCGTCACCGTCTCCTTCTGTGGTCCGTCGAGCTTGTCACCGTTCGCGTCGGTGAGGTTGTCCCCGGTGCCGGTGATGAGCCGCCAGGTCGTAGCCAACGCTCCGTTGCTCGCTGCGTCCGTGGGGATACTCTTCTTGCCCCGCTCGGCAAGCAACGTCGTCTGTGCGGTGCAGATTCTGACGAGCTGCTTGAGCACATCCTCCACCGTCAGATCACCGCCCTCCAGTGCCGTCGAGATCATCTCCTTGGCTGCGTCCGCGTAGTGCTCGGCCGGACCGAGTAGCTCCTCCTTCGCGATGCCGACCACTTCCTTGATGGCGCCTTCGCCGCCGCACTCGGACCACGCCAGCGTCAGCGCCGCCTTCGCGACCCGGCCGATGGTGCCGAGTCCCAGCGGATCAGCTTTGACCCGCGACTTCTTCATACCGGCCATGCCAGCCAGGACGATCTTGAGCGCGCTTGTCACCATGAGGTGAAAGTCATCGAAGTGCTTTTGCAACGCGGTCCGCATGGCGTCGGCCTGCGCCTTGACCGTGTGCTCGTCGTGGCCCAGTTCCTCGTCGGTCGACTTCGACGGGTTGAAAACCTCGAGCATGCCGGGCGACTGCTCAACCGAGGCACCGTCTTGCTGCTCGACGGCCGCGCCGCCGCGCTCACCTTCGACCTTCGCGTCTCCACCAACTCGGCGTTCCTGCAACCGGCGGCGCATCGCGGCTGCTTTGAGCGGGTTTGGCTCGCCACCGCCGATCTGCTCCGCACTGCCGCCCGCTCGGCTGCGTCCCTTGTGTTCCCGTTCGCTCATGCTTCACCTTCGTCAAACGGTCATCGGCTACGGACCAGCTTACGTTGCGCAAAGCCGCCAATTTGGCGGCTCGCGATCAGCTACCGTCGTGCAGAGGCGACGAACCGTTGCATCGTGCGTTCGCCAATTCCGAGGAGACGCGCTGCCGTGACCAGCTTCCATGCACACGCTTCGAGGACGCGCAGGTAATGCCGCTTGAGGATCGCCTTGGCCTTCGCCTCCGAAGCGCGCAGCCCAAGCCGCTTGAGCGCGCGCTCCTCCTCGGTGCCACCATCGACCACGACTCCGCTGGCCGGCATGGCAAGCTGGAGCCACAGCACCGTCCCACCGATCAACTCCGAGACGTACTCGGCGTCCTGGGCGAACGTGGCGCGCTCGCTGCTCGACCACACGATAGAGCGCGCAGATCGGCGCAGATCCGCGGCGTATTGCCTCGTCTGGCCCAGCCATTCCCCGAAGGTGGCAATCACTTGCGGGTCCCTCAGGCTTCGCATTGTCCCCTATTAGTCATTGTCACTAACATATCGTTGGTACCAAAACGCAAAACTCACGTCAACACCAAAGCGGCGCCCTCCGGGTGGTGTCACCTGCGTGTGCTAGACTCGGTCCTCTCGGAGCGAGGGATCGACGGATGCCCAAAGACAAGCCGACTGCACCTCCGGAAAAGACCGCTTCTCCTGCGAACTTCCGCATCCGCAAGCGCGACAATCGCGAATGCCAGCGCAAGGGATTTTGGATTCCTGCGGACATCGCCACCGAACTCTCGGTGCATTGTGTCCGCAGCCGGACGGACGAAAGCGAGGTCGTTTCGAGGCTGCTCGCGGACTACCTGAACGAAGTAGACTCTAGGAAAGGCGCGAAGCGTCTGCTACCTTAGAGCCTTGGTGACAAGAACACGTTGGTGACAAGAGCATGATCAGCGTGGGCGACGTACTGGGCGGCGACGTGCGGGTCGACGCCAAGATTGGCGAGGGCGGATTCGGCGCCGTGTACCGCGCCCACCAACTGAGCGTCGATCGGACGGTCGCCGTCAAGGCGCTTCTCGTCGACAACGTGCCCGATCCGGAGGACGCGCTCGACCTGTTCCGCGCTGAAGCCAACGCGATCGCGCGGCTCCAGCACCCGCAAATCCCAGCGGTTCACATGATGGGCATGCACGACGGCACGCCATACATCGTGATGGAGTGGCTCGAAGGACGCACGCTGACGGACCGGCTCAAGCAGGAGGGGCCGCTCTCCGATGCCGCGGCGCTCAAGATCGTGGAGCAGCTCGCCAAGCCGCTCGCGCTCGCTCACGCGCAAGGCATCCTCCACCGCGACCTCAAGCCGGCCAACATCTTCGAGTTGCCCGACGGCACGATCAAGTTGATCGACTTCGGATTGGCGAAGGCGTTCGGCCCCGCAGCCGAGCGAGGCAAGCGCAAACCGACGGATTCGGGCGTGCTCAAGGGGACGTTCTGGTTCATGAGCCCCGAGCAAGCTCGAGGCGCAAAGCTGGACGCGCGCGCCGACGTGTACTCGCTCGGCGCCGTGTTCTACACGCTCTTGACCGGGCGCCTTCCGTTCGACGAGAGGTTCGCGGCACAAAACGTCCCGCTCGTGCTCGCCATCGCGCAGGGTGAAAAGCCGCTCGACGTTCGAGTGCATCGCCCCGTCAGCGATCTCGTCGCCGGCCTGGTCTTGAAACTGATGGCCGCTGATCCCGACGCACGTTTCCAAAACATGACCGAGGTCGAGCGAGCGGTTCGTGTCGTTCTCTTGGACCGCAACAGCGTGGTCAAAGCGAACCCCGACGATCGAACCGTGGGCATGGCCGTACCCAACGAGTTGCCGACGCGGGTCACGTCGGGCGCGCATCAGCCGCCCGCCGCCGCGCCTCGTGGCCGCGCGTTGATCCTCGTCGCCGCGTTCGCCGTTGCGGTGCTGGCGTCGGGAGTGATCGGCGCGCTGCTTGCGAGCCGACGCAGCGGCGCATCGACTGCGACCCCAGCGTCATCGGTCGCGGCTCCCGTACGTGCGCCGGCGCCCAATCCCGCCGCGGTCGCGACTGGTGCGCAGCCACCGGCGCCGGAACCTGCTGCGCCCGCGAAGCTGGACGCCCGGCCACCTGCATCGGCGATCAAAACAGACAAGAAGCGACACCGACAACCGAAGCCGAGCGAGCCGACCAAAGCACCGTCGGGCGAGCCGATCAAGGCACCGTCGGGCGAGTTGGGCGATCCCTTCGAGGGCAAGCCATGAGGGCGCGTCGCGCGGTTGGTGCGATCGCTCTCGTCGCGCTTGTCGCTGCGGCGGCGCACGGCGACGACGCGGCCGAGGCTCGGGTCCACTTCAAGAAAGGCGCCGAGGCTTACGAGACGGGAGAATTCCGACGAGCGATCGAGGAATTCAAGGCGAGCTACGCGCGCTACCCGAGCCCCATGCTCCTCTACAATCTCGCGCAGTCGTATCGCAAGGCTGGCGACAACGAGCTGGCCTTGCACGAATACAAACAGTATCTCGTCAAGACTCTCGATGGCACGGCCGAGGGGCGCTTTCGAGCTGACGCGCGCGAGCAGCAGGAACGGCTAGAGCGGATCATCGCCGAGCAGTCAGCCTCGGCGCGCCCACCCGAGCCAGTGCGACCAGCACCGATCGTCGAGACTCCCGCAAATCCTCTCCCGCAACCCGCGGCGCCCGTGGTCCGCTCGGCAGCGGTCACCGCGTCACAGCCGGTCGCACCTGCTCGCAAGCCGATTTACAAGCAATGGTGGCTGTGGACGACCATTGGCGTCGTCGCCGTCGCGGTTGGCGTCGGGCTCGGCGTCGGGCTTTCGCAGTCGTCGACGACGTACCCGACGGCAAATCTTCCTCAAGGCACGTTTCGATGGTAGGCACGCATTCGATCGCGCGCCTGACGCTGATCCTGGCTGGCCTGCTCGGCGGGTGCAGCAGCCGCGGGTCGTTGGTCGTCGTTACCGTCGAGGCGACGCCGCCGCTTTCAAACGTGTCGCGCGTTCACACAAAGGCTGTCGTCGGAACCATCAGCCGCGAATTCGACGTGCCGGTCAATCCGCCGAGCCCGACGCCGCTGATTTTTGGAATCGATCTTCCGCCCGATCTCAACGGAACGATCAGCGTGCATGCCGTCTGCTTCGACGCGAACGGGCAGATCGGTGCGGGTGATGGCTCGGGGGCGATCCAAGTCGGCGGTCGCTCCGATGTGACTGTTTTGATCGGCGGGACGGCCGTCGATGGCGGAACGGATTTGACGACTCTAGATCTGGCTGCCAGTGATCTCGCGAGCGAGGATCTCGCCGCAGAGGATCTCGCGGGTGTCGATCTCGCCGGCCTCGATTTTTCCTCGCCGCCGAGCGATCTCTCCGGACCGTTCGTGTGGACGCCTGCGACGGTGACCGGAGACTTTTGGGGAGTGTGGGCAAGGCCGGGCGACGTTTACGCGGTCGGCTCGGCAGGATTGATCATTCATTCTACCGGCGACGGTACATGGTCGACCCCGCGCACGAGCGGAACCACTAACCGTCTTCGGTGCGTTTGGGGCGATCCAGCCAGCGGCGATATCTACGTCGGCGGCGAACTAAACACGCTCCTGCACTCGACCGACGGAGTGACCTGGACGCAAGAAGTCCTTTCGACGCCGTTGGACACCATCAACGCTATATGGGGAAGCAGCAAGAGCGATCTCTACGCGGTCGGCACCCACGTTGGCGGAGAGATCGTTCATTCCACCGGTGGTGGTGTCTGGAGCACGCCTCAGGGCACGTCTCCAAATCCGACCGCCTTCTTCGATGGTGTTGGTGGCAGCTCGTCGTCCAACTTGTTCGCCGCTGGGGGAAGAGTGATCTATCGCTCGACGGGAAACACCAACTGGGCCGTCGACTACACTGACGCGGCGACCAACCTGAACTTCTTTTGGGTGTACGCGGCGGATGCGACCAACATCTATGTCGTGGGCGATCACGGCATCTTCTACTCGACGGCGAACGGCAGTTGGAGCAACCAGCTCCCAGGCACTCTGTGGGAATCCGTGTGGGCTTCCAGTCCGACGGATATCTTCGCCGTGGGCGCCGGAGGGACCATCAAACATTCGACCGGTACCGCCGGCTCGTGGGCCGACCAAAATTCCGGCGTGATTGGGTTGCTACGGTCGGTGTACGGCACCAGCGCAAGCGACGTTTACGCTGTCGGAGCGCAGAACAGCATCGTCCACGGCCATCGCTAGCCGCGTTTACAACGTGCTCTTGAACTCGCCCGCGAGCGGCAGCGCGCCCGAGTTTGGATCCGCGCACGAGAGATTGAACGTGACATCCAGATTCGGCCGCTGCGTCACGACGGTGGCCGTTCCCGAAAAATGAAAGCAACTATTCGTAGCGCCCCGCCAGTACATGAAAACGATCGGCTGGTAGTTGTCGCCGGCCAAGGTCACGACCGTGCCGGGGGTGATCGCAGGATCGACGCCGATGTGGAAATCGTGGACCGGCAACGGGCTGGCCGGGCCTTGCTCAAACAACCACGCCGGGATGACGCGCACTGGCCCGTTCATGTTCAGGACGGCGTCGCCCGAGATGCCGAGCCCGGAACTCGCGGTGCAGGTGTCAACGCCTTGGGCGGTGCCTTGGTACGCGTCGGGCGCCGTCAAGCTGAGCGTGCATGGCGGGGTAACGTTCGGTCGCGGCGCAGGGGGCGCAGATCGGCTCGCCGACTCGAGCACCGCGACGGTCGCCCGCCGCTCGCACGCTGCCGAGGAGAGTCCGACCAGGAGGACCAGCCACCGCATGAGCGAAGCCTAGCACAACTCGCGACGCGCTCGTCGGTGCCGACGACGAAGCGTGCAAATATGGTGCGGTCAGGCTGCCCGCAGCGCGAAGTCGAAGAGGAGGCCACTGGTCGCAACCGTCATCGTGGTCAATTCCTTCGGACGTGATACGTTTTCCGACGGAGGCTCGACATGGCGAGCGGGCGAAAGAAGATCGCGATACTTGTGCTCTCCGGCGTGTTGTTGCTGCTGGTCGGCTGGCAGGGCATGCGCTTCTGGTGGCGTCACGGGTACTCCGTCGGGATGCGCAGCGGCGTGATCCGCAAGATCTCGGTGAAGGGAACACCAGCGTGTAAGTACCTCACCGGCGAGTTGGCGCTGCAAGGCGCGCCGGCGGGGACCGCGCCCGAGATCTGGGAGTTCTCCGTGGACAACGACAAGGACTCGAACCCACTGGTGCAGCAACTCCACGAAGCCGAGCGCAACGGCACGCGCGTGACGCTCGACTATCGGCAGGATCGCAAGATGTGGTGGCAGTGCACGCCCACCGAATACTACGTAACTGCGATTGAGAAGTAGCGCCACGATAGCCGCGCTGGTCGCGCTCGCCGCGTCGTCGTCGGCGCGAGCCGTGGAACGCACGTACGTCCGCTTCGGCGACGCGGGGCGCGCCTTGTGCGGTGTCACGCCGCCTCGCTGGATGGATCCCACGTTCGACGATCGCGCGTGGAGCGATCCGTCCGCGTCGCCGGACGGGGGCGCGTGCACCGGCAACCGCTCGGCCCGGTGGGTGTTCGATGTAGGCCCCGAGCTTTCGCGGTTGGCGACCATCACTTTGCGTGTCCGCTATCGTCACGGCTTTGCGGCGTACCTGAACGGCGTCGAGATCGCGCGCGCGCGGTTGGAAGCAGGCGCGGCACCGGAAGCGCTGGCCACGGATGTCCACGGGCTCGAAGCCGAGAGCTACGTCATCCCGGTGCGAGCCGGCCTGCTGCATACTGCGCGCAACGTGCTCGCTATCGAGGCACACCCGCACACCGCCGGGCTGCAAGCGATGATCGACGCGCAGCTCACCGCCTCCGATGGTCCGCGGCTCGTCCGCGGTCCGTACCTCCAGCGAATCTCGCCGAGCCAGGTGACGATCGTGTTCGACACCGATCTGCCGACGCTCGGTCAGGTGCGCTACGGCGCGACCGAACACTACGACCACACCGTCGGCGCTGCGCCACCGGCGACCCACCATGTGCTGGATCTCGTCGGGCTTGCGCCCGCGTCGCTGGTTCACTATCGCGTGACGGCGCGGGGCGGCGAAGCGGTGAAGCTCGCGGCGAACACCCATCCGCTCCCGCTCGCGGGTACGGTCGTCGATTCGGGCGACCTCACGTTTCACACGCCGCCGTCCGCCGACGGTCGCCCGCTGCGATTCCTCATTTATGGAGACGTCCGCAGCGGGCACGACGTCCACGCGCAACTCGACCGGCGGCTGGCGGCCGAGGACGCCGACCTCGCGATCGTGACCGGCGATCTCGTCGGGCGCGGCAGCGAAGACGCCGAGTGGGAAAAGTTCTTCGAGATCTCGGGACCGCTGCTCGCGCGGCTCGCCATTTTTCCAGCACCGGGCAATCACGAGTACGCGCGGCTCGGTCCGTCGGGCATCGGCGCCGATCGCTTTCGTGCGTTCTTCGCGCCGCTGCTCGGCGATCCGGCGGCGAGCTACTACAGCTTCGACGAGGCGGGCGTTCACTTCGTCGCGCTCGACTCGAACGCCTATCTCGATCGCCGCCAGATCGAATGGCTGGAGCGCGATCTCTCGACGGCGGAGAAGCGCGGCGCGCGCGCAGTCATCGTGTTCGCGCATCAAGGCCCGTACACGTCGGGGATGCACGGCAACCAAGAGGACTGCATTCGCGACTACGTGCCGATCCTGGTGCGCCATCACGTGGCGCTGTTCATCGGCGGCCACGATCATCATTACGAACGAGGGCGAGTCGGCGCGCTCAATTACCTCATCAGCGGCGGCGGTGGCGCGGATCTGCGTCCGCTGCGCTGCGCGATGTCGGGCTCGAAGCCGTGCGGCCCGACGGTGCTGGCGCTCGCCAACGAGTATCACTACCTCGTCGTCGAGGTGATGCCGACGTTCTTGCGCCTCTGCCCGAAGCGGCTCGACGGCGCGCCGCTCGAAGCGTGCACCGTTCTTCCGCTCCGCTGAGCGTCAGCGCGCCCCGCCGCCCGACGAGATGACGTGCAAGGACTCGCATCCCGAAGGCAGCCCCGAGGCGCACGCGCGTTCGAGCAACTCGAGCGCGCGCGCCCGATCCTTGGGCACGCCGACGCCGGCCGCGTAGCGCTCACCGAGGCTGACGCAGCCATCCGAGTCTCCGCCTTCGCACGCACGGGCGAAGAATTCGGCCGCGCGCGTTTCGTTCTTCGGCGCGCCGCGTCCGGCCGCATGGCAGAAGCCGGCGGCTTCGCAGCCTTCGGCGTCGCGGCCGTCGCAGGCGCGCTCGAACAGCTCGACCGCGCGCGTCTCGTTGCGCGCGACGCCGCGCCCTTCCACGTAGTGCACGCCGAGCCCGCGGCAGCCGGCCGCGAATCCGCCGTCGCACGCCCGGCGATAGAGCGCCGTCGCGCGCGCGGGATCGATAGCGACGCCTTTTCCCTCGTCGCAGAGGACCGCGAGGTTCGAGCACGCGGGCGCAAAACCTCCGTCGCACGCGCGCGTGAACATCGCCACGGCGCGGCCGACGTCCCGGCTCAGATTGCGAACGCCGTCCTTGAAGCACTGCTCCGGAGATTCGACGGTGGAGACCGAATGATCGTGGACGCGCCCGCGCGGCGCGCATGCGCCGACTGATGCGCCAACGAAGAGTACGTAGAAGCCGGCTCGCCGCATGGTCGCTCTAGTCCGCTACCGGAATTCCCGCCATGTGTGCCGGAAGCGGCAGCCGGAGCGCCGTAAGCACCGTCGCCGCTGTGTCAACGGTCGCGACCGGCTGATCAATGGTGAGTCCCTTGGTAACGCCTGGGCCGCGCACCATCCACGGGATCTCGCGATCCACCTCCTGGCGCGAGCCCGAGTGGACCTTGCCGTGTCCTCCGTGATCCGCAGTGATGATGATGAGCGTCTGGTCGGCGCGCCCGCTGCGCTCGACGGCCGCAAGCAACGTCCCGAGGCAGCGGTCGCTGCTCTCGACGGCGCGCAGGTAGTCCTCGGACATCCAGCCTTTGCTGTGGCCGAGCTCGTCGGGGTCGGAGAAGTGCACGAACATCAGCCTCGGCTCGTGCGCGATGAAGTAATCGGACGCGCGTCGCGAAACGCCGCCGCACAAATAGCTCGGACGCTCCAGGTGGTCGACGCTCCCCGGCAGCGCGATGTGGCGCAGCTTGGGCTTGCCGATGAACATCGCCGTGGAGAGTCCGTGCTGTTTGGCGATCGAAAAGATCGTCGGGACGTGGATGAAGCCCATCGCGCGCCGAAAGCTGTTCCACCACAGGCGGTGATCTTTCGCCTCGAACCCCGACAGCATCGACGCGTGCGACGGCAGTGTATCGCTCTCGCGGATCGTCTTCGCCAGCCGCGCAGCGGCGCCCTCGCGCATGAACGCTATGTGGTTGGGCGTGCGCGCGGCGTCGAGCACGTCGGGACGCAGGCCGTCTTCGCTGATCACGATCACATATTCGGGGACAGGCGCGCTCGCTGGAGCCGCTGCGCGATCGTCGTGCGTGAGCAAAACCGGGCGAGGCTCGCGGGACGGTTTCGCCCGGCATGCGGTCAAACCCGCGACGACCAGGAAGGCCGGCCAGAACACGCCAAGCCGCATGGTTTCATTTTAGCGGCGCGGGACGGCCGCCGCTACCGCCAAGATCGCGAGCGCGCCCGGCGCAAGAGAGCGCGCGGCCCCGGCGTGTCGCAATAGTCGTGGCTGGCGTCGTAACCCTTGGTACTGCACACGTAGCCCTCGCTCGCGCGGCAATCGCTCGCGGCCGTTTGCGCCGAGCAGAGCTTGTGGCACGCGCCCATCGCGAGCGCGTTTCCACCGACGCAGATCGAGCCCGCCGGGCACTCGCCGTCCTTTTGGCACTCGGCGACGCAGTACCCGCTCGGATGATCGTCGGCGCACGCGAACGGCGCCGTCCCGCAGCGCGCATCGCCATCGCACGCGCTGCCGATGGGAAGGAGCTGCCGGGCGACGGCGCGGCCGTGGCAGCCGACGAACATCAGGACGACAGCGACGAGCCAACGCATGGTCACGTTATAGGCTCGATGCGGACGCGCCGCACGCCGGGCTGCGCCTCTAGCGTCTCGAGCAGCTTGTCGGTGCCGAGCCCGGTCTTGAAGCGCACGTGGAACGTCACCGACGTGCGTTTCTCATCGAGCTGCTTTTCATACTCGGTCTGCGAAACCGTCGCGCCGAGCGCTTGGATGTCGGCCAGCACCGTCGAAACCGCGGGCGCGGTCTCGCCGAGCACGAGCGAGATCTTGCGGCGAATCACGCGATCGTCCTTGTCCTCGAAGCGGCGCAGCGTGGTGAGCGCCACGACGCCCAGCACCGTGCCGGCGACGCTCTCGACGTACATCCCGCTCCCGGCGCACAGTCCGATCGCCGCGACCAGCCACAGCCCGGCGGCGGTCGTGAGTCCTTGCACGGTGATGCCGGTCCGCAGGATGGCGCCGCCCGCGAGAAAACCGATCCCCGACACCACCGACGCGGCGATGCGCGAAGCGTCGACGGCGACCAGATCTTCGCGCCCGTAGTGCTGGAAGTAGACGAAGTGCGTCGATACGACCATGAAGATCGACGACGCGAGCGCGACGATCATGTGGGTTCGCAGCCCGGCGGGCCTTCCGTGCAAGTCGCGCTCGAAGCCGATCACGCCGCCGAGCAGTGTCCCGACGGCGATGCGAACCAACAGCTCTACGTGCGTGTTCATGTCTCGTTCCGAGCGCGCGCCCGCGTGCTACGCAAAAATGATGGACACCTCTTCACGCGCGCGGCAAGGAACTTTTGCGATCAGATCGCGGATTCGTCCGTCGTGATGTCGTTGTCGACTTCATTCTGGTCGTCGGGCGAGTGAGGGAACCGCGGCGCGAGCCGCCGCGCCACGGCCTGAATCGCGCCGACGATGCCCTCGCCGAACGCGCCGCGCCCGAACGCGAACGTCATGCGCTGCACCGCATCGGGCCAGTAGGAGGAATCGGCGCGCTCGTGGATGCCGGTGTCGCCCTGGATCGCGAAGCGTCGTTCGCGAACCGCCACGTAGATCAGCACGCCGTTGCGCCGCTTGGTACGGTTGACCGCCAGCGCCTTGAACAGATCGAGCGCGCGCTTGCCCGCGTCGCCGCCGGGGCAGCGCCCCTCGACGTGAACCTTGATCTCCACCGAAGTAGCCCGCTCGGCGAGCTTGATCGCATCGAGGACGCGCACCTGATCGCTCGGGTGCAGCACCTTGTCGAGCGCGCCGGCCATCAGACCTGGAACGTCTTCCACATGCGATAGCAGCCGTAGGTGATGAGTGCCCAGGCGATCACGACGACCGAGCTGTGCGGCAGCCAGAGCACGCGCTTGTAGTCGATGCCCCACTTGGCCCAAGTGCCGCTCACCTTGAGCACGTCGTCGACGCGGCTGACGGCGAAGACGATGAAGCCGATCATCACGTAACGAAACGCCGCGCCCAACTCGCCGCCGATCGCGCGGGAGAACCGGATGGCGAAGAACACCGCCGCCAGCGTCGCGACCAGCGCGACGATCACCAGCACGGTGCTGGGAATGTCGACCACGACATCGATCGTCCCGGACGATGTGACTTGGAGAAGGTTGGCGTTTGCGGTGGGCAGCATCGAGAGCGCGTACATGAAATCCCCCTCTAAGGTCGAGATGCGAGGCGGCCCGGTTTATACCATGGCCGCGCAGGTGTCTAGGGCCCGCCGGCCGCCGCTTGCATCGCCGCGATCGCGAGCGCCGCTGACGCGATCATGGCGACGAAGAGCAGGCCGCGGCGGCCTTCCAGCTTCCCGCCGGTGACGAGCAGGAACACGCCGAGCGCGGCCAGCCCGATGAACACCCATACCGAGCGCCACCGGCGCGTGTGCGCTTCATAGAGCAAAGCGCCCAGTGATAGCGCGAGCAGCACGACGCCCGTGAGTCGGCCGAGCCAGAGGCCGCGATTCGTTGGCATCGAGGGCTTCACTCTGCGTCCTCTATAGTCGATCGGCCGCCGAGTCGGCAAGGAGCGCGCGATCGGAGCGCTGATGGTAATCTCGTCGAGCGAGGTGGCGAATGGCGACGTTGGAAAAACAGATCGAGCTGATCGAGAAGCTCACGAAAGAGGCGGCCGGCCTCGACGCGAAGGTGCTGAGCGCCGCCCGCTTGTACATTCTTTCGGTCAACCTTACCTCGCTCATGCAGGCGGAAACGAGCGCCTTCGAAGAAGCTCAGCAGTACGAGTCCGCGTGCGGCGCCAACCTCCTCAACACGTTGAACGACTACATCGACGCTCGCATCGCCGCCGCGCTGCCAAAGCCCGACAAAGCGTGATTCACGTCCCGGCTCCGAGCCCCGGCATCTAGCTCCCATGGAAATTCGGAGCCCAACATGCGAATTAGGGCACTTTGACGGAAACTAGGGCAGCACCTAACGACCGGATCGGCCAGGAACACCAGAACCTGCCCGGTGGAGCCGCCGCTCCAGGCGACGGTGAAATCGCTCGCGCGCACGATCGTCAGCGATCCGCCCGACGGCAACGGCGCGCTCACCGTGATCTGCGACGGCGCGTGAGGGTGTCGGTGAACCCGGGCACGTCGCCCCCGGCGGCCGTCACGGAGAGGGCTTCGCCGCCGGTCCATAGACCATGGCTCGCGTCGAGGAAAGGAGCGTAGGTGCCGTCCGCTTGCGGCGTGAGCACGACCTGCTGCGACCCGCCGGCAATGGTGACTACGCCGGCGCTCGGCCGCGCGGTGGATGGGGGCGCCCCCGCGTCGGTGGAATCGCAGCGCGTGACGACGCAGCTCCCGACCGTGGACTGAGAGCAGCCCGACTGAGTCGGGCCATGGAAGAACGCCTGCACGGAGCTGCCCGCTCTCGTCGCTCCGTTGTAGAAGAACGTCGCGCTGTCGACGACGATCGCGCCGGTGACCATCGGTGGCTGCGTCAAGCTGTTTTGGTTGCAGCCCGCCATCGCGATGAGCAGCGACACCGAGACGCCGGCCCGGAGAGGACAGCCTGCCCGCATGGCATGCTCCTTTCTCTGATCGAATGAAACCGCGGCGTGCAGCTCGTTACGTCACGCCTCGCCGACGGTGTCGGCCATGTGCCCCTCGATGCTCTTGCCGCGCCTCGCCAACATCAGATAGATGACCGGCAAGAGGAACAGCGACAGCACCGTCGAGGACGTGAGGCCGCCGACGACCGCGAGGGCCAGCGGCTGATTGGCCTCGGTGCCGGCCTCGAGGCCGAACGCCGTCGGGATCAGGCCGATCACCGTCGCCAGGCTGGTCATCACGATCGGCACGAAGCGCGAGCGCGCCGCGGCGATGATCGACTCGACCGGCGACGCGCCGTCCTCCAGCCGGCGCGCGGCGTCGTCGACCAGCAGGATGCCGTTCGACACCGCGATGCCGATGACCATGAGCACGCCCATGAGCGCGGTGATCGAGAAGCCCTGCCCGGCGGCGAGCAGCGCCGAGACGATGCCGACCAGCGACACCGGAATGGTGAACAGCATGATGAACGGCAGCCGCAGCGAGCGGAACTGCGACGCCATGATCATGAACACCACCATGACGGCGAGCGCGAGCGCCACGCCGAGCCCGCCGAACGTGGTCTGCATGAGCCCCACCTGCCCGACGAAGTCGTACTTCACGTGCGCCGTGCGCGGATCGCGCGCGAGCGCCGCCGCGATGTCGCGCGCCACCGTGCCGAGATCGCGGCCCTCGACCTGCGCCAGCACGTGCACCGCGCGCTCGAGCTTGTTGCGCTCGACGGCGATCGGCCCGGCCGAGCGGCGCACCTGCGTGTACGCGCCCAGCGTGACCGGCTTGCCGTCGTCGGAGATCAGCACCGGCAGCGTGGCCAGCGCGGTGGGATCGCGCACGACCGCGGAGTCGTACGAGGTCACGACGTAATAGGACTGACCGTTGGCCGAATCGATCCACACGCTCGGCGTATTGATGTTGCCGAGCGTGGCCTCGAGCGTCGACTGGCCGACGTTGCGCGCCGAGACGCCCACCATGCCCGCGGTCGCG
>DASREC010000551.1:0-5842 GCA_035652295.1 Polyangia bacterium | reverse complement strand
TCGACGGTTCACGTCGAGAACTGCACGCTGGGGAGCGCCGACGGCGGCAACGGTGGCAACGGCGGCAACGGCGGGCTCGGCGGCGGCTTCGGCGCCGGCGGCGATCCGGGCGCGCCCTCGACCGACGGCGAGCAGGGCGCTCCCGGCGGACCCGGCGGCGCGGGCGGCGCAGGCGGCTCCGGCTCGGGCGGCTCCGGCGGCCCGTCGCTGAGCATCTATTCGAAGTCGGGAACGCTGTTCGACGTCAACAACAGCTTCCAGAACGGCCTGCCCGGCAACCCCGGCACCGGCGGCACCAACGTCACCCTCGGCAAAGCCCCCGACGGCACCCAGGGCCCCGTCGGCAAATACGTCAACTGACGCGAGCTACTTCTGCTCGGCGGCTTTCTTCTCGCGGTACTCCTGCATCAGCACTTCCTGCTCCTGCTTCGGCACCGGCGAGTACTTGAGGAACTCCATCGTGAACTCGCCCTTGCCCTGCGTGCCCGAGCGCAGGTCGGTGGAGTAGCCGAACATCTCGTTGAGCGGCACCTCGGCCGTCGCGATCACGTAGCCCTCGGTGTTCTCCGACGCCACGATCATGCCGCGCCGCTGATTGAGCTGCCCCATGACGGTGCCCTGGAACTCCTCGGGCGCCTGCACTTCGACCTTCATGATCGGCTCGAGGATGGTCGGCTTCGCCTGCGCGTAGCCTTCGCGGAACGCCATGATCGAGGCGGTCTTGAACGCCTGCTCCGACGAGTCGACCGCGTGGAACTGGCCGTCGTTCACCACCACGCGCACGCCGACGACGGGGAAGCCGATGAGCGAGCCTTTCGCCACCGCCTCCTTGAATCCCTTGTCGCACGCCGGAATGAACTCGCGCGGGATCGATCCGCCGGTGGTGTCGTCGACGAACTCGTAGGTCTCGACCGCGTCCGCCGGCAGCGGCTCGATGTAGCCGATGACGCGCGCGAACTGTCCCTTGCCGCCGGTCTGCTTCTTGTGCGTGTACGCGAAGTCCGCCTTGCGCGTGATGGTCTCGCGATATGCGACCTGCGGCTTGCCGGTGACGACCTCGCACTTGTACTCGCGCCGCATGCGCTCGATGTAGATGTCGAGGTGCAATTCGCCCATCCCCGACATGATCGTCTGCGCCGACTCCTCGTCGCGGTGCACGCGCAGCGTCGGATCCTCGCGCGTGAATCGGCCGAGCGCCTTGGAGAAGTTGACCTGCCCCTCTTTCTCCTTCGGCGAGACGGCGAGCGAGATGACCGCGTCCGGAACGTGCATCGACGTCATGGTGTACGAGACCGTGCCGTCGGTGAAGGTGTCGCCCGACGAGCAGTCGACGCCGAACAGCGCGACGATGTCGCCCGCCTGCGCCTCGGTGATGTCGTTCATCTCGTTCGAGTGCATGCGCACCAGCCGCGGCACCTTGACCTTGCGGCTGCCCGCCGAGCAGTTGACGATGAACTCGCCCTTGGCGATCTTGCCCTGGTAGATGCGCACGTAGGTGAGCTGCCCGAAGCGCCCGTCCTCGAGCTTGAACGCCAGCGCCACCAGCGGCCGATCGGGCCGCGACTCGAGGATCACCTTCTCCTCGTTCTTGAGCTGATCGTGCGCCTCGTTCACGACCTGCGTCGGATTCGGCAGGTAGTCGACCACGCCGTCGAGGAGCAGCTGCACGCCCTTGTTCTTGAGCGCCGAGCCGATGAACACCGGCGTCGCCTTGAGCTCGATCGTCACGCGGCGGATCACCGGCTTGAGCTGCTCCGCCGGGACGTCCTTGCCGTCGAGGAACTGCTCGGCGATGTGATCGTCGAAGTCGGCCAGCTTCTCGACGAGGTCGTGGCGGTGCTTCTTGGCCTCCTCGAGCAGCTCGGCCGGGATCGCCTCTTCGCGCAGGTTCTCGCCGTTGTCGCCGTCGAAGTACCACGCCCGCATCTGCACCAGGTCGATCACGCCGTGAAACTTGTCCTCGGCGCCGATCGGCATCTGCACGTTGAGCGGGTTGTGCGCCAGCTTCTCTTTGAGCATCTGCGACACGCGCCACGAGTTGCCGCCCGCGCGATCCATCTTGTTGATGAACGCGAGGCGCGGGACCTTGTAGCGGCGCATCTGCCGGTCGACGGTGATCGACTGCGACTGCACGCCGGCCACCGAGTCGAGCACCAGGATGGCGCCGTCGAGCACGCGCAGCGCCCGCTCGACCTCGATGGTGAAGTCGACGTGGCCGGGCGTGTCGATGATGTTGATGTTGGTGTTCTCGCCGTCGCGCTCCCACTCGCAATACGTGGCGGCCGACTGGATGGTGATGCCCTTCTCGCGTTCGAGATCCATCGAGTCCATCTTGGCGCCGACGCCGTCCTTGCCGCGCACCTCGTGAATCGCGTGGATGCGACCCGTGTAATAGAGGATGCGCTCGGTGAGCGTGGTCTTGCCCGAGTCGATGTGCGCCGAGATGCCGATGTTGCGAACTTTGTCGATGGGAGCCTGAGCCATGGTCGTTCTCGTTTCCTTGGTTAAAAAGCGCGCGGAAGATATACGAAACTCTCACCCGAAAGCCAGCGCTTTTCGTCGACGGCAACCATATTAATGATGCGGTCGTCGCTTTTGCGATACTCTGTTCGCCCCATGTCCACCCTGGCGCAGAGTGAGAACCTCCCATCGTGGGCGAGCGAGCTGCGCCGGCGCTACCTGCGGGGCGAGGCGTCGCAGTTCGTGCTGCACGGCAACGTGCACGACCTGACGCTCTACGACGGCAAGCTCTACACGCTCTCGGAGTTTTTATCGCAGGTGCTGCTCGATCGCTCCAAGGACACGGTGGCGCTCTACAACCTGTCGACCGGCGTGCGCTTCGCCAAGCGCAAGATGAAGCTCGACGGCTACGAGGACCTGGTGCTCACCAAGGAGCCGGCCAAGGTGCTGCCGATCCTCGAGCGGGCGCTCACCACCGAGGACAAGCTGGCGGTGATCCTCGAGTACGCCGACACCATCGCGCCGGCGGGCGACACCTCGTTCTCGACCACCGACGACCGCGCCTCGGCGGTGACGCTGCACCGCTGGTCGCTCCTGCGCGCGCTCGAGCGCGCCGACTCGATCGTGATCCTGACGCTGGAGAATTTGTCGGATCTGAACCCGCGGCTGGTGTCGAACCCGCGCGTGGCGACGGTGCGCGTGCCGATGCCGGACAAGCCGGAGCGCGCGGCGGCGATCCGCAACTTCGACGCCGAGCTGCCGGACGCCGACGTCGAGCGGCTGGCGGAGGTGACGGCGGGGCTCAAGCTGATCCAGATCAAGGCGATCCTGGCGCCCAATGAAGAGAACGCCGGCGACGATCGCGACGAGCGCAAGCGCTACTTGATCGAGCTGCTCTCGGGCGGCGCGGCGCCGTCGAAGGAGACGCTCGAGCGCGCCGACAAGCTGGCGACCATCACGCAGGGGATGAACAAAGAGGCCGTGCGCAAGTTGATCGCGCCCGACGGGAAAGCGCCGGCGCCGTCGTCGGACGCGCGCGCCGAGATCGACAAGCTGGTGGCGGCGCGCAAGCGCGAGATCATCGAGCGCGAGTGCTTCGGCCTGATCGAGTTCGTGACGCCGCAGCACGGCTTCGAGGTGGTCGGCGGGCTCGACGAGGTGAAAAAAGATCTGCTGGCGGTCGCCGAAAACATCCGCGCCGGGCGGCGCAACCGCTGCCCGATGGGCATCCTGTTCACCGGGCCGATGGGCACCGGCAAGACGTTCGTCGCCGAGGCGTTCGCCAAGGAGTGCGGCCTCACGACCATCAAATTGAAAAACTTTCGCTCGAAGTGGGTCGGCGCCACCGAGGGAAACCTCGAGAAGATCCTCGGCGTGATCCAGGCGATCGGGCAGATCATCGTGATCATCGACGAGGGCGATCGCGCGTTCGGCTCGGGCGGTGACGGCGACGGCGACGGCGGCACCTCGTCGCGCGTCATCGGCCGCATCAAAGAGTTCATGAGCGACACCGAGAACCGCGGGCGCGTGCTGTTCATCCTCATGACCAACCGCCCCGACAAGCTCGACGTCGACATCAAGCGCGCGGGGCGCCTCGACCGCAAGATCCCGTTCCTCTATCCGCAGACGCCGGAGGAGGTCGAGGACGTGCTGGTGGCGCAGCTCCGCAAGCACAAGGTGAAGGCCGAGCTGAAGTTTCCGAACGACCGCGCGCTGTCGTCGCCGCTCGTCGGCTACTCGAACGCCGAGCTGGAGGCGATCGTGATGCTGTCGTCGGACTACGCCGCCGAGCGCAGCCCCGACGCGGCGGTGAGCGGCGACGACTTCACGCGCGCCACGCGCGACTATCTGCCGTCGAGAGACGTGGTGATGCTGGAATACATGGAGCTGCTGGCGGTGTTCGAGGCATCGAACCGGCGCATGCTGCCGCGCAAGTACGCCGATACGCCGGTCGAAGAGCTGCAAGCCAAGCTGGGCCTGCTGCGCGCGCAAGTCGGCGGCCGCAGGTAAACGAGAGCGAGGAGCGAAAATGGAATTCTTCCCGGAGATGCACATCAGTCGGCAAGCGGCGGAAGCCATCGCGCGCGGCCTGTACACCGTGGCCCGCGTCGACGGGCTGCACGAGCGCGAGGCGGGGCTGATCGCCTCGTTCTGGATCGACGCCGGTCACGGCGCGGCGGCGCTCTCGGACCTGGAGCGCGGCGACGCGATGAAGCCGGCCGATCTCGCGACCATCCTGCGCACCGACGAGGAGCGGCAGGTGTTCATCAAGACCGCGCTGCTGCTCACGTGGGCCGACGGCGAGGTCACCGACGCCGAGCGCAAGATCGTGCGCGAGTTCGCGGCGGCGCTCGCGATCGACGGGCCGAAGATCGAGCGGCTCGAGAGCGAGGTGAAGGACTTTCTGCTGCACCACCTGGCGCACGTGCAGAACACCGACGCCACGCTTCAGGTGGTCAAGAAGCTCGAGGTCTGATCGCCGCCAGCGCCTCGAGGAGGCGCGCGTTCTCGTCGGGCGTGCCGACGGTGATGCGCAGGCAGCCGGCGAGCGCGCCGGCGTCGAAGCAGCGCACGAGCACGCCGCGCCCGACCAGCGCTTGAAAGATCGCGCGCGCGTTCGCCACGCGCACCAAGAGGAAATTCGCTCCCGAAGGAAACACCTCGACGCCGTCGAGCGCGGCGAGCGCCGACGCCAATCGCGCGCGCTCGGATTTCACGATCGCGAAGTGCGACTCCAGCTCGGCGGCGTGCGACGCCAGCACCACCTCGGCCGCGCGCTGCGCCGGCGTCGACAGGTTGTACGGCGGGCGCACCTTCTCCACCTCGGCGATCACCTCGCGCTGCCCGACGAGCACGCCGACGCGCAACCCGGCGAGGCCGATCTTCGACAGCGTCTGCAGGACCACGCAGTGCGGATGCGCGAGCGCGAGATCGATGCACGTGCGCGCGTCCGAGTAGGCGAGGTACGCCTCGTCGACGACGGTGATGACCTCGGGATGGCGCGCCAGCAATTTCTCGATGGTCGCGCGCGGCCACTCGGTGCCGGTCGGGTTGTTGGGCGTGGCGAGGAAGATCAGGTTGGGACGCTCGCGCTCGACGGCGGCGAACAGCGCGGCCTCGTCGGGCTCGAACCGCGGGCCGAGCGGCGCCTCGACGGGGACGAGGCCGTGCGACAGTGTGGCGGTGCGAAACACCACGAACGTCGGCGACGGGAACAGCACCGACGCCGCGCTCGCGCCGGCGCGCGGCTCGCCGAACGCGGCGCACAAGAGCGCGATCAGCTCGTCGGAGCCGTTGCCGAACGACAGCTCCGCGCCGTCGACACCGAGCCGCTTCGCCACGATCGCGCGCAGCGCGCCCGCCGACGCGTCGGGGTAGCGGT
>DASREC010000550.1:0-6722 GCA_035652295.1 Polyangia bacterium | reverse complement strand
CGGCACTCGGCGGCGCACGTCATGGCCGACGCGGTCAAGCGGCTGTGGCCCGAGGCGAAGCTGACGATCGGCCCGCCGATCGACAGCGGCTTCTACTACGACTTCGACATCGATCGGCCGTTCACCGACGAGGATCTCGGGACGATCGAGAAGCTGATGCGCGAGATCGTCGCCGCCAACCACCCGTTCGTCGAGCGCGAGGTGACGCGCGACGAGGCGGTCCAATATTTCACGGCGCGCAACGAGCCGTACAAGGTCGAGCTGGCGCGCGCCATCCCCGAGGGCACGCGCATCACGCTGCACTCGCATGGCGAGTTCACCGATCTGTGCAAGGGTGGCCACTGCAAGGCGACGGGCGACATCAAGGCGCTCAAGCTGCTCTCGGTGGCGGGCGCCTACTGGCGCGGCGACTCGAACAACAAGATGCTCCAGCGCATCTACGGCACCGCGTTTCCCGAGGAGAAGCAGCTCGCCGAGCACCTCAAGCACCTCGAGGAGGCGGCCAAGCGCGATCACCGCAAGCTCGGCAAGGAGCTGGGCCTGATCGCGTTCCACCCGTGGGCGCCGGGCTCGGCGTTCTGGCTGCCGCGCGGCACGGTGCTCTACCAGACGCTCTCCGACTTCATGCGCCGCCTGCTCATCGACGAGGCCGGCTACGTCGAGGTCAAGTCGCCGCTGGTGTTCAATCAAAAGCTCTGGGAGCAGAGCGGCCACTGGACGCACTACGGCGACGCGATGTTCCGCATCGAGAACGAGAAGCAGCACTTCGGCCTCAAGCCGATGAACTGCCCCGGCCACTTCCTCCTGTACCAGATGGGGCTGCACAGCTACCGCGACCTGCCGCTGCGCTACCACGAGCAGTCGCCGCTGCACCGCGCCGAGGCGTCGGGCACGCTGAGCGGGCTCACCCGGGTGCGGCAATTTGCCCAGGACGACGCGCACATCTTTTTGCGCCCCGACCAGATTCAACAGGAAGTGACCGATTTATTGGCGCTGGTGGCGCGCGTATATTCGGTCTTTGGAATGGATTACACGTTTCAATTGTCGACGCGCAATCCCGACAAGTTCATGGGATCGATCGAAGCGTGGAACGAAGCCGAGGCCGCGCTCGAGAGCGCGCTCGAGGTCAACAAGCTGCAATTTACCGTCGAGGAGCACGAGGCGGCGTTCTACGGGCCGAAGATCGACATCCAGGTGACGGACGCCATCGGGCGCAAATGGCAGTGCGCGACCATTCAATTGGATTACATTCAACCGGAGAACTTCGACCTTCATTATATTGGCGAAGATTCCAAAAAACATCGGCCGGTGGTGATCCATAGAGCCATCTTTGGAAGCTTCGAGCGATTCATTGGTATGTTGATTGAACATTACGCCGGCGCGTTTCCGGTTTGGCTCGCGCCGGTTCAGGCGCGCGCAGTGGTGGTCTCGGATAAACAGTTCGATTTCGCGCGCACCGTCGAGAAACAGCTCCGCGATCGCGGGCTGCGCGTCGACCTGGACCTTTCCAACGACAAATTGGGCGCCAAGATCCGTCGCGCCCAATTGGAGAAGATTCCCTATATGCTGGTGCTCGGGGATAAGGAGGTCGCGGCCGGCACCGTCTCGCCGCGAGCTCGTGACGGCCAGCAGCTTCCGCCGATGACCGTCGAGGCGTTCGCCGATCGCCTCGCGGCCGAGGCCAGAGCTCCCCACAAACACTCATCGGAGGAATGAACATCTCGAAGCCATTCGACAGAACTCCCGCGCAGGACCAGTATCGCGTCAACCGCCGCATCCGCGTGCCCGAGGTGCGCGTGATCGGCGCCGATGGCGCGCAGCTCGGCGTGCTTCGCACCGAGGAAGCGCTGCGCATCGCCGAGGAGGGCGGTCACGACCTCGTCGAGGTCAGCCCCAAGGCGATGCCGCCGGTTTGCAAGATCATGGACTACGGGAAGTTCAAGTACGAGAACTCGAAGAAGACCAAGGAAGCGCGCAAACACCAGTCGACGGTGATCCTCAAGGAGGTGAAGTTCCGCCCCAAGACGGACGACCACGACTTCGACTTCAAGGTGAAGCACATCCGGCGGTTTCTCCTCGAGGGGAACAAGGCCAAGCTGGCGGTGATCTTCCGCGGCCGCGAGATCGTGCACCCCGAGACGGGGCAGGACGTGCTCAAGCGCGTGGTCGCGGCCACCAGCGACATCGCGCAGGTCGAGCAGATGCCGATGATGGAAGGCCGCCGCATGCTGATGATCATCGCGCCGCGCGCGGGCGTCATCCGGCCGGCGGGCGCGCCGTCGCCGCAGCCTTCGCAGGCTCCTGCACCTTCGCCGCAGCAGAGCGCGCCCGTGCCCGCGCCCCAGCCGGTCAGCGCCAAGCCGCCGACCACGAAATAACGCACCACCGACGAGAAAAGGATCAGGTCAATGCCGAAGATGAAGAGCCACTCGGGCGCCAAGAAGCGCTTCAAGGTGACCGCCAAGGGGCACGTCAAGCACAAGCAGGCGCACAAGAGCCACCTCCTCAGCCACGAGTCGACCAAGCGCAAGCGCAAGCTGCGCGGCACCAAGGTCGTCAACGAGGCGCAGGAGAAGCAGGTCAAGAGCCTCTTGCCTTACAAGTTCTAGCGTGGTAGGAAAGGCCCCTTTTCTGGGCGAGGGCGGAAAATCCGGCGCGGCTGTTCGTCGTCGGTCCCGTAGCCCGAAGCGGAGTTGAAAGATGCCGAGAGCAAAACGAGGATTCAAAGCCCGCCGCCGCCGCAACCGCATTCGCGTCCACGCCAAGGGATTCCGCGGAGGCCGCTCGAAGCTGTGGAAGGCGATGGTCGATGCGGTGCACCACGCGTGGCGCTTCGCCACCCAGCACCGCCGCAAGCGCAAGCGCGATTTCCGCGAGCTGTGGATCGTGCGCATCAACGCCGCCGCGCGCCAGCAGGGCATGAGCTACTCGAAGCTCGTCGGCGCGCTCAAGCGGGCGCACATCGGGCTCGACCGCAAGATCCTCGCCGACCTGGCGATCTCGGATCCGGCGGCGTTCAACAAGATCCTCGAGCAGGCGAAGTCGGCCGCGGCTTGACCATGGAGGGCGACTTCCATGGCCTCGCCGCTTGAAGAGCAGCTGAACCGGCTGCAAGCCGAATTTCTCGCCGCGCTACGCGATTCCTCGACGGAGCAGCAGATTCGCAAGGTCTACGCCGACTACGGCGGGGCCAACGGATCGATCCGCGCCGCGCAGAAGCAGGCCCTTAAAACCGCTCAAAACGCCGAAAAGAAGGCGATCGGGCAATTGACCAACGCGATCGTGCAGGCGGTCGACGCGGCGTTCGAGGCGCGGTTGAAAGATCTCGCCGACGAGGCGCGCAAGCGCGATCTCGCGCGCGTCGTCGACGTCACTTTGCCCGGCCGCGCGCACCGCCTCGGGCACCTGCACCCGATCACGCTCGCGCGCCGCGAGATCGAGCAGATCTTCGCGCAGCTCGGCTTCGTGGTCGCCGAGGGGCCGCAGGTCGAGACCGACTTCCACAACTTCGAAGCGCTGGCGATGCCGCCCGATCATCCCGCGCGCGACATGCAGGACACCTTCTACGTCGACGGCGCGAAGGACCTCCTCTTGCGCACGCACACGTCGCCGGTGCAGATCCGGACCATGCTGGCGCAAAAGCCGCCGGTGCGCATCATCGCGCCCGGGCCGGTGTACCGCAAAGACGACGACCCGACGCACTCGCCGATGTTCAACCAGGTCGAAGGGCTGTGCGTCGACGAGGGCATCACGTTCGCCGACTTGAAGGGCGTGCTCCTGCACTTCGCGCGGCGGTTCTTCGGCGAGGGGATCCAGGCGCGGCTCCGGCCGTCGTTCTTCCCGTTCACCGAGCCGTCGGCGGAGGTCGACTTCACGTGCGTGTTCTGCGGCGGCGCGGGCACGCCCGGCTGCCGCTGCAAGGGCTCGGGCTGGATCGAGATCGGCGGCGCGGGGATGGTCGACCCCGAGGTATTCCGGCACGTAGGGTACGATCCGGAGCGTTATACGGGGTTCGCGTTCGGTTGGGGCATCGACCGCATGGCGATGCTGCGCTACCGCATCGACGACATCAAATTGTTCTTCGACGGGGACGCGCGGCTGGCGCGACAGTTTCGATGAAGATCTCGCTCAATTGGTTGAAGCAGCTCGTGGCCACGCCGCTCGACGGCGCGGAGCTGGCGCGGCGGCTGACGGCGGCGGGCCTCGAGGTCGAGGCGCGGTCGCCGTTCGGCGCGCTCTCGGGCGTGATCGTCGCCGAGGTGCGCGGCAAAATGCCGCACCCGAACGCCGCCAAGCTGACGCTGGTCGACGTCTTCGACGGCCGCGAGACGACGCAGGTCGTCTGCGGCGCGCCCAACGTGCCCGAGCCCGGCGCGCGCGTCCTGTGGGCCAGGCCCGGCGCGCGTTTGCCGTCGGGCGCGGTGCTGCAGCCGAAAGAGGTCCGCGGCATCGTCTCGCCCGGCATGCTGTGCGCCGAGGACGAGCTCGGCTTCGGCACGTCGCACGAGGGCATCATCGTCTTGCGCGCGCCGCGCTTCGATGGCCTCGAGATCGGCGACGACCTGGCCGCCAGGCTCGGCCTCCCCGACGAGATCTGGGAGGTCAACGTCACGCCCAACCGCCCCGACTGTCTCGGTCACGCCGGCATCGCGCGCGAGATCGCCGCGCTCACCGGCGCGAAGCTCGAGCTGCCCGCGATCGACGCGCACGAGACGAACGCGCCCGCGAGCGCGCAGATCGTCGTCGAGGACGCCGAGGGCTGCCCGCGCTACACCGCGCTCGTGCTCGAGAACGTCAAGGTCGAGCCGAGCCCGCTGGCGATCCGCGTGCGCCTGGCGTCGCTCGGCCAGCGCGCGCTGTCGAACGTCGTCGACGCCACCAACCTGGTGCTGCACGAGACCGGCCAGCCGCTGCACGCCTTCGATCTCGATCGCCTGGCGGCGCGCACCATCGTCGTGCGCCGCGCGCGCGCCGGCGAGAAGCTGACCACGCTCGACGGCCAGGAGCGCGCGCTCGGGCCCGACGACGTGGTGATCGCCGACGCCGAGCACGCGGTGGCGGTGGCCGGCGTGATGGGCGGCGCGTCGAGCGAGGTGACCGCCACGACCACGCGCGTGCTGCTCGAGAGCGCGTACTTCGCGCCCGCGCGCGTGCGCCGCACCGCCAAGCGGCTCGGGCTGCACACCGAGGCGTCGCACCGCTTCGAGCGCGGCGTCGATCCGGAAGGCGCGCCGCGCGCGTCGCGATCGTGCGCGGCGCTGCTGCGGCAATTTGCCGGCGCGCGCGTCACCGGCGCGCTGATCGACGTCTACCCGAAGCCGCTCGAGCCGCGCGCGGTCGAGCTGCGCCTCGGCCGCACGCGCGCGCTGCTCGGCGCCGACGTGCCGGCGGCGGAGCAGGAGCGCATCCTCGGCGCGCTCGGCCTCGACCCCGTAAAACGCGGAGAATCGCTGATCGCACGCGTTCCACCGCGCCGGCCCGATCTGACCCGCGAGGTCGATCTGATCGAGGAGATCGCGCGCGTGCGCGGCTACGACTCGATCGGCGCCACGCTGCCGCGCCTCGAGTCGGTGCCGGCCGCGCCGGGCACGCGGCTCGCCGAGCGGGCGCGCGACGCCCTCATGGGCGCCGGCTTCGACGAGGTGGTGACCTACGCGTTCGTCGCGCCCGAGCGGCTGCGCGCGTTCGGCTTCGAAAATTTCCTGCGCCTCGCCAATCCGATCCGCGAGGAGCTGTCGGCGATGCGCACCACGCTCATCGCCGGGCTCACCAGCGCGCTCGAGCGCAACCTCTTGCGCGGCGTCGCCGATCTCAAGCTGTTCGAAGTCGGCGAGGTCTTCTTGCCGACGACGCCCGGCGCGCAGCCCGACGAGCGGCGGCGCGTGGCCGGCGTGCTCGCGGGTCACGCCGACGGCTGGCTGCGCCCCGGCGCCGAGCTCGACCTGTTCGACGCCAAGGGCGCCGTCGAGGAGCTGCTCGCGGCGCTCGGCCACACGAGCGACGTCGACTACCAGGCGGGGCGCGAGCCGTGGCTGCACCCGGGCGCGCAGGCGCGCGTTCAGGTCGGCGATCGCGACGTCGGCGTGCTGGGCGAATTGCACCCCGACGTGGCGCGCGCGCTCGGTCTTGAGACGCGCGTGCTCGCGTTCGAGATCGATCTCGCGTCGCTCGGCGCGCCGCCGCCGGTGGTGGTGGCCGAGCCGCCGCGCTTCCCGGCGGTGACGCGCGACCTGTCGTTCTTCATCGCCGCGAACGTCACCGCGCGCGAGATCGCGCACGCGATCCGCGCCGCGCGCGACCCGCTCTGCGCCGACTTCCGCGTCGTCGAGGACTACCGCGAGCCCGGCAAGGTGCCCGCCGGCGCCAAGGGCATGCTGTGGTCGTTCACCTATCGCGCGCCCGATCGCACGCTGACCGACGCCGAGGTACAAGCGTTACACGAAGCGCTGCGCGCGCGGCTGCAGCAGAGTCTACGAATCGAGCCGAGGTAGCGGATCCGTTTGACTTAAAGCGCACGCCCGCGTATCACTGAGGCGGTGAGCGAGGAAAGAAAGATGGACGATCGTCGCACGATGACCAAGGCCGACATCATCGAGACCGTCTATGAAAAAGTGGGCGGGTTCTCCAAGAAGGAAGCGGCCGAGATCGTCGAGACCGTGTTCGACACGATCAAAGAGACGCTCGAGAAGGGCGAGAAGATCAAGATCTCCGGCTTCGGCAAC
>DASREC010000549.1:0-8172 GCA_035652295.1 Polyangia bacterium | reverse complement strand
CGGAGCGCCGCCGCCCGCGCCGCCGGCGCTGGGTCGGGATGCTCACGATGCTCACGTTCCTCGTCGGCGGCATGACGTGGCTGATGGCGCTCGAGCGCACGCCGCGCGCCGGCGTCGAACGCGCGCCGCGCATCGCCGTCGCGCCACCGGCGACGAGCGCAGCGACGCCGGCGATGATCGCGGCGGCGCCGGCGACGATCGTGTCGCCACCGTCGCCCGCGCGATCGCCGACGGTAGTGGTGCGCGTGTTCACGCTGCCGAGCGGCGCGCGGGTGCTGGTCGACGCCGAGTCGCAGGCGCGCGGGCGCACGCCGCTCAGCCTCACGCTCGAGCGCAGCGACGTCTCGCGCACCATTCGGCTGGTCGCGGCGGGTTATCGTCCCGCGTCGGTCGAAGTCACGCCGAGCGTCGACGGCCAGCTGCACTTCGCGCTCGAACGCGAGCGCCCGCGCGCGCGCCGCCGGCCGAGCGCTATCGTTCCCCTTCATTAATAGAAGGGGAGGGCGGCGCGCGTTTGCCGGCGTCTTCGGCCAGCGCGCGCAGGTCGACGTCGGCGAGCGGGTACGCCGGCCAGTCGGGCGCATCGAAGTGCCACCACTCGGTCGCGAGCGGCACGAACCCGCGCGCCGTCATCGCGCGTTCGAGTCGCTCGCGGTTCTTGCGCGCGGTCTCGTCGACCCCGCGAAAGTCGCGATGCGCCCGCTCGGAGAAGTCGTCGAAGCCGGTCGGCATCGGCAGCTTCGCGCCCGCGGCCGTGACCAGCGTGAGATCGACCGCCGCGCCCCGGTTGTGGTGCGAGCCGTTCGCCGGATTGGCCACGTAACGCTCGTCGGGCACGAGGCTCCACAACAGCCGCTGCGCCGAGAGCGGGCGATAGCAATCGAACATCGCCAGCCCGAGGCCCTCGGCCGCGAGGTCGCGCTCGACGCGCGCGAGCCGCTCCGCCACCGCGCGCCGCAAGAAGCAGCGCGCCACCGGGTAGATGACGCGCCCGGTGAAGTTGGCCGCCGTGGCGTAGCGCAGGTCCATGCGGATATTCGGATGGACGGATTGCAGGTCGACCAGCGGCTCGCGCGCGCCGAGCGCCAGCACCACCTGGAGCGCCACCAGCGGCCACATGCGCGCGCGCCGCTCGGGTCAGCAGCCCGGCGCGCGGCTGATGCCGGCCTTGAGGCGCGCCAGCTCCTGCAGCTCGTCGGCGACGCGCAAGGTGGCGTGGGCGGCGGCGCGCGCGCGCGCCTGCGCGTCGGGGGAGTCGGCGTACTTGAGCAGCAGCCGGCGGCCGAGCTCGTGATGGTGCTGCTCGTCGGGTTGGATGCGCTCGCGATACAGCGCCGCGGTCTCGTAGTCGCCGCGCTCGACGCAGAGCTCGGCGAACACGTGGTTGCACGCCACCGCGATCGCCTCGCGCGTGAACGGCCCGGCCGCGGCGCGCTCGACGGTCGAGCGCAGCGTGCGCAGGTGCGCGAGCAGCGCGCTCGGCCCCGGCGCCGCGGGATCGAAGCCGTCGAGCGGCTCGCCCAGCGCGCGCAGCCGCTCCTCGATGAAGCGGTAGTGCTTCGCCTCGTCGCCGCACTGCCGCGCGAACGCCAACTTGGCGTCGAGCTCGACGGTGTCGGCGACCCACGCCGCCGCCAGCTCGGTGGCTTCGTACTCGTTGCGCAGCGCCAGCTTGAGCAGCGCGGTCACGCTCACGCGCGCCTCTCCGGCGGACGACCGCTCGGCCAGCCGATCGAGCAGCGCGCGGTTCTCCCGGTCCAGCTCGGCGACGAACTCCTCGGCGTTCATGCGCCGGAGCATACGCCGGCACCTCCCCGTTTCCCTCTTGACTCCTCGCCGGCCGCGTTCTAAACCCTTTCCCGCATCGCTGAAAACCTGCGGGAGTAACTCAGTGGTAGAGTGCCACCTTGCCAAGGTGGACGTCGCGGGTTCAAGTCCCGTCTCCCGCTCCAGATGGTGAAACCCGGCGCGTGACTACGCAGCCGGGTTTTTCGTTTTTGGGTGAAACGCATGGGGCACGAAGACGCCGGCGAGAGCTTGATGGAGGCCGTCGAGCGTTACGACGTGGAGGCGGTTCGGGAGTGCCTGGCGCGCGGCGCCGATCCGAATTACGCGCGGGTGCTGGACGGCTATGAACCCGATCACGGGCATCAGCCGACGACGCCGCTGCGGCTGGTGATGTTTCGGATCTCGGATTCGCTGCTCGATGATCGCGGCCTCGAGCGGTTCGCCGAGATCGCGCGCCTGCTGTTGCAGCACGGCGCCGATGCGAAACCGGCGCTGCGGCTCGCCGAGCTTCGCTATGGGAAATACGATCCCCGGCGCGCCTCGAGCCGGTTCATGGACGTCTGGCACATCGTCGCGAACGCCGGGTAGACGTCGGGTAAAATCGGGGGCGTGTATACGGTCGAGAATCCGGCGGGGCGGCTGGTGACGTTTCGCGTGACGCCGCCGGTCGATGATGGGAACGCGGTGAGCGCGGCGGCGGATCTGCGCAGCGCCATCCTCGGCGTCGAGGGGCCGGTGATCGTCTGCAGCGATCTGCGCGGGGCGCGGACGTTCGCGCCGTGGACCGCGCAGCGCTTCATCGGCGTGATGAAGCTCGACAACATCAAGATCGAGCGCAGCGCGCTCTTGCTCGGCGCCGACAAGGCGGCGGTGCTGCTGCAGATCGAGCGCATGGTGCGCGAGGCGGCCAGCCCGGCGCGGCGCACGTTTCGCGACGGGAGCGAGCTGGCGGCGTGGCTCGCGCCGCTGCTCGACGAGCGCGAGCGCGCGGCGCTCGAAGCGTTCCTCGAATCGCGCTGATCGATCGCGTCAGCCTTCGCCGTTGCAGTTGAAGTTGCTGAACGTGCCGGCCACGACGTCGTAGTCCGCGCGGCAAAAACATTCGCCTCCGTCGGAGACGACGAACGGCTGGGTCGGATCGAGGTCGAAAGAGTCGACGCAGAACAGGTTGACCCAAATGACTTTGCGTCGCTGCGCGCCGACGAAGCCGACGTATTGGCGTCCCCACTTGGGTAGCAGCTTGGTGAGCGCGCGCGACTTCTCGACGAGATCGGGCAGCCGATCTTCGAGGCGCTTCACGTCGGCGGTGCTCGGCGTCCAGAACACCACCGGCTTGCGCGTGTAATAGAACAGGTGAGCGCGCTCCTGCGGGACGATGTAGCGCGTCGAGCGTTTCTCGCCGGCGGGCGGCGTTTCTCGACGAGCGGGGACGCTGGAGTCGGCGAGCGCCAGGCCGGCCGCGGCGAGGATGACGAGCTGTACGAACCACCGCTTCATGTCGAAAGGGCTCCTCGCTCGCACCCAAGTTCTACCGCAAGATCGGCGAACGGCGCGCGAACTTCGGCGCGCGCGCGTTGTCTCAAGGCGCATGAGCGAGATCGCGGTTCGCCGGGCGCTCGCGTGCTGCGCGCTGGGATTGTTCGCGTGCGCGCCGGCGGCGCCGTCGGTGCGCGCGGCGGCGAAGGAGGGCGCGCCGGTGACTGCGTTCGTCGGCGTCGCGGTAGTGCCGCTCGATCGCGAGCGCGTGCTCGAGGCGCAGACGGTGCTGGTGCGCGGCGATCGTATCGTCGCCGTCGGGCCGCGCGCGAGCGTGGCGGTGCCGGCGGGCGCGCGCGTGATCGACGGCCGCGGGCGCTGGCTCATGCCCGGCCTCGTCGACGCGCACGCGCACCTCGTACGCGAGGCCGACCTCCAGCTCTACCTCGCGCGCGGCGTGACCGCGGTGCGCAACATGTTCGGCGCGCCGATCCACCTCGCCTGGCGCGCGCGCATCGCCGCGGGCGAGCTGCTCGGGCCGACGATCTACACGGCCGGGCCGATCGTCGACGGCGAATCGCCGGCGCACGACGGCAGCCTGGTGGTGCGCACGCCCGAGGAGGTCGACGGCGTGATCGCGCTGCACCGGCGCGCGGGCTACGACTTCATCAAGATCTACAGCGGGCTCTCGCGGCCGGTGTACGAGCGGCTGGTGATCGCGGCGCGCGCGGCCGACCTGCCGATCGCCGGCCACGTGCCGCGCGCGGTTGGGCTCGAGCGCGCGCTCGACGGCATGCGCAGCATCGAGCACCTCACCGGGTTCGTCGACGCGCTGCAGGCCGACGACTCGCCGGTGGCGGGAAAGCTCGATCGCGCCTCGCGGCAGCGGCAGATCGATTTCGTCGACGAGCGGAAGCTGGCGCCGCTGATCGCGAAGCTGCGCGAGCGCGGCGTGTGGAATTGCCCGACGCGCGTGGTGAAGAACCAGTGGGGCGCGGCGGCCGACGTGCGCGCGCGGCTGGCGCGGCCGGAGATGCGCTTCGTCCCCGCGTGCACGCGCGCGACGTGGGAGCCGGAGGAGCGCTCGCCGGCGGCGGAGGAGCGGGCCGCGCGCGCGCTCGCGCTCGACGATCGCCTGCTGCGCGCGCTGCACGACGGCGGCGCGCGGGTGGTGGCCGGCACCGATCCGGTGAACCCGCTGGTGGTGCCCGGCTACTCGCTGCACGAGGAGCTGGCGGCGATGGTGCGCGCGGGCTTCACGCCGTTCGAGGCGCTGCGCGCGGCGACGCGCGACGCGGCCGAGCTGATGCGCGTCGCCGACGCGGGCACGATCGCCGTCGGTCAGCGCGCCGACCTGCTGCTCGTCGACGGCGATCCGCTGGCCGACGTGGCGAACGCGGCGCGCCTCTCGGGCGTGATGGCGCGCGGGCGCTGGCTCGACGGCGGCGAGATCCCCGCGCTGCTCGAGCGCGTGGCCGCGGCGATGGCGCCGAAGGACTATTTCGCCGGCGCGCCGCCGCTCGTGGACGGCGGGAGCCGCCGCGACTTCGCCGCGACGTACGAAATTTCGTGGAAGGGCGTGCGCTTCGGCGGAGAGCGGCTCGCGGTCGCGCGCGCGGCGAGCGGCGCGCTCACGATCGACGCGCAGACGTTCGATCCGCACATCGGCCGATTGACGACGGCGCGGCTCGAGGCGGGCGCGGCGGGCGACGGCGAGCGGCTGGTGATCGCCAGCGACGGCGCCGACGGGCGCGGGCGCGTCGAGCTCGTGCGCGACGGGACGCGGGCGCGCGGGCGCGGCACGCTGCTCGCCGGCGTCGAGGTCGCGGTCGACGAGCCGCTGCCCGACGGCGCGCTGCTCGCACCCGATGGGTTCGTCGCCGGCCGGATCCTGCTCGCGCCGCGGCTGGCGGCGCTGGCGGTGGGGCAGACGCTCGACGTGCGCGTGCGCGACGTGGCGCTCGGCTCGGCGGTCGAGCTGCGCGCCCACGCGCTGCACGTCGCGCGCACCGGCGACGTCACGCTCGGCGCCGCGGCCGCGCGCCGCTACGAGCTGAAACCCGACGCCGGCCCGCCGAGCGTGCTCTACCTCGACGCGGCGGGCTGGCCGCTCGAGCTCGAGATCGAGGCGTACGGCGCGACGGTGCGGTTCAAGCGCGTCGAGTAGCGCGCGCGGGCGCGTCAGCGGCGCGGGCGATACGCGCGGCGCAGGAGCACGAGCGCGGCGATCGCCAACGCCAGGCCGAGCGGCGACGACGAGGAGCGGCCGCCGAGGTCGCAGCCGGCGGCGGACGCGGAGCGCGGCGCGATCGCCGACGCGCGCTCGACGGTGAACGGCGCGACCTCGAGGTCGAGCGTCAGCTCCGCGCCGGCGGCGAACCACGCCACGCCCTCTTCGACCAGCGCGAAGCTCTCGCTGAGCGCGCGGCCCTGCGCGTCGCGCGGCGCGGCGATGTGAAAGCGAAAGCGGCCGACCTCGCCGGGCGCGGTGATTTTCTCGACGGTGGCCGGGCGATTCGCGGCCAGCCAGTCGGCGGCGGCGAGCGCGCTCGCGCGATCGCGCGGATGATCGGTGCCGAGCTTGGTCGAGCCGGGCTTCCACGTCGCAGTGCCGGTGTTCTTGAAGTCGACCCACACCTCCGCTTCGGCGCCGGGCGCGAGCGTCGCGGGCGCGTTGCGATCGATCAGCTCGGCGGCCCACTCACGCGTGGACGGCGGCGGCGGTGGAGGAGGGGGCGGCGGCGTGTTGCACGTCGAGCCCTGCGCGAAGCCGTTCACGTCGGCGGAGGCGAGGCGCGACTCGGTCATCGGCCCGTACGAGCCGTCCTCGGCGATCGGGTCGGCCGGGTTGTTGAGGTTCCAGAGTTTTTGAAACGCCAGCACCGAGTCGCTGCGCAGATCGATCGTCGGCGCGCCGCGGAAGTCGAAGTGCACCACGTCGGCCGAGCCGAACCACACCCAGCCCTGCGCCTCGAGCGCGGAGCGGAGCGCGTCGTGGTTCGACACGTCGATGGCGATGCCGGTCTCGTGGTTCGAGGTTCCCGGCGACGCGGCGATCTGGATGCCGCACGAGCCCTGCCACTTGTAGAGGAGATATTGCTGCGCGAGCGTGCGGAACGCGGACGTGACGTCGACGGTGCCGCCGTTCGCCGCGGCGTGCGCCAGCGCGTCGACGGCGGGCTGCTCGAGGAACGCGTTCACGCCCGAGGCGATGGAGACGTTGGGCGTGCCGGCGAAGCTGACGAGCGCGTTCGGGCGGATGCAGTTCTGCTCGTCGATGAGCTGCTGGGTCAGGCCGGAGACGATCGACGTCGAGCAGCCGCCGGCGGCGCCGACGGTGAGGCCGCTGCGATAGACGCCGAGCTCGCCGTCGATCCACGGCGACTCGGCGCCGCAGCCGGCGGCGGCGAGCGCGAGCGCGAGCACGGCCGTCGAGACGAGCTTGGGCATCGCGCGCGTGCGAGTGCAGTCGATGTGCCACGCGCGCCCGACGCGCCGTCGCGCAGTTACGCGCGCGCGCTGCCCACGGCGGTGCGCAACTGCGGCTGGCCGTGGGCAGCGATTGCCTCACGCAGGCGGCGGATGGCCGGCGCAGCGCCAGCCGGCGTCGCGCCCGTCGGCGTCGTTGAAGCCGGCCGTCGAATCGCTGGTGTGGCGGCAGCAATAGACGCGAAAGTGGTCGGCGCCTTCGCCCTTCTGCAAATACGGCGACGCGTCGGGATCGGGCGCGTCGTAGAGCGCAGCCGAATCGAACGCACGGTCAGGCGGCCATCTGCGCCGATAGCCGGAGAAGACGCGCACGAAGATGGCGCAGTGCGGGCAGTACAGCCGATTGCACGCGACGAGTTGATTGGATACTTCGTAGTGCGCGCGCGGATCGTCGGGCAGGGGGACTTTCGTGCCGGCGATGTAGCCGCCCTCGAGGCAAACCGGATCGTCGCTCATCGGGCGCTCATGCCGGCGTTGGATGGCCGGCGCAACGCCAACCGGCGTCGCGTCCGTCGGCGTCGTTGAAGCCGGCTGTTTCGTCCGTAGCGTGACGGCAGCAGTACGCGCGGAACCACTCGGTGCCGTCGCGGCGCTGCAGGAACCGCGACTGCGCGGGATCGACGGCGTCGTAGAGTTCGATCGAGTTGATCCCGTGGTCGGCCGGCCACTTCAGTCGATAGCCGGAGAACGCGCGCACGAAGATCCGGCAGCGATCGCAATACAGTCGATTGCACGCGACGGGCTCATTCGAGCGCAGGTAGTAGACGCGCGGATCGTCGGGCAGCGGAACTCGCGCGCCCGCGATGTAGCCGCCCTCGAGGCAGACTGGATCGCCGCTCATCGCGCGTCACGCGGGCAGCGGATGCCCGGCGCAGCGCCAGCCGGCGTCGCGGTCGGAGGCTTCGTTGAAGCCGCCGGTCGAGTCGGTCGTGTGGCGGCAGCAATAGACGCGGAACAACTCGGCGCCCTCGTCCTTTTGGAGCAACGGCGATGAATCCGGATCGGGCGCGTCGTACAGATCCGGCGCATTGATGCCGTGGTCGGGTGGCCACTTGCGCCGGTACCCGGAGAACACGCGCACGAAAACCTGGCAGCGAGGGCAGTACAGCCGGTTGCACGCGACGAGTTGGTTCGCGACTTCATAATGTACGCGCGGATCGTCGGGGAGCGGAACTCTCGCGCCCGCGATGTAGCCGCCGTCGAGGCAAACCGCATCGCCGTGCATCGCGCGTCACGCGGGCAGCGGATGGCCGCCGCAGCGCCAGCCGGCGTCGCGCCCGTCGACGTCGTTGAAGCCCGCGGTCGAATCGGTTTCGTGGCGGCACGTGTAGACGCGGAACAGCTCGGCGCCTTCGTCCTTTTGCAGAAACGGCGACGCATCCGGATCCTGCGTCTCGTAGAGCGCGATCGCGTTGATGC
>DASREC010000548.1:0-44176 GCA_035652295.1 Polyangia bacterium | reverse complement strand
GGCTACGGCTACGGCTACGGCCACGGTGTCGTCCGCGGCGATCGATCACGAGAAGATTCTTGCGGCGTGCCGGCGGCTCGTCGAGAGCGGCGGCGTCGCCCTCGCGCGCTGACGGCCGCGGACCTATATACTTGCGCGCGTGCTCTGGCTGCTCGTCGCGTCGCTCGCCTTCGTCGCGTACACCTACGCGGGCTATCCGATCATCTGCTTCGTGCGCGCGCGCGTGCGGGCGCGGCCGATCGCGCGCCGCCCGATCCGCCCGCGCGTGACGGTGCTGATCGCCGCCTGGCGTGAAGCCGCCACCATCGCCGCCAAGCTGGAGAGCCTGGCCAGGCAGACCTATCCCGCCGAGCAGCTCGACGTCATCGTGGCGTGCGATGGCTCCGACGACGGCACGCCCGACGTCGCGCGCGAGGCCGGCGCGCGCCTCTTGCCGGGACGCGTGACCGTGCTGCCGCTCGCCGAGCGCCGCGGCAAACCGCCCGCGCTCAACGCCGCAGCCGCCGCCGCCCGCGGCGACGTGTTCGTGTTCACCGACGCGCGCCAGCCGCTCTCGCCGAACGCGGTGCAGGCGCTGGTCGAGGATCTCGGCGACGAGACGCTCGGCGCCGTCGGCGGCGAATTGGTGCTGAGCGGCGACGCGCCCGCCGGCGCCTACTGGCGCTACGAGGCGCTCCTGCGCAAGTGGGAGGGGCGCGCCGGCTCGACGGTCGGCGTCTCGGGCGCGCTCTACGCCCTGCGCCGCGAGCTGTGGCAGCCGCTGCCCGACGAGACCATCCTCGACGACGTGCTGGTGCCGATGCGCGTGCGCCTCGCCGGCAAGCGCGTGGCGTTCGAGCCCGAGGCCAAGGCGTACGATCGCGCCGCCGAGTCGTCGCGCGAGTTCCGCCGCAAGGTGCGCACGCTCTCGGGCAATTTTCAGCTGCTGGCGATTCTACCGGCTATAGCCTCGCCGTTTGCCAATCCGTCGTGGTTCGATTTCGTCTCGCACAAGCTGTTCCGCCTGCTGGTGCCGTACGCGCTGGTGCTGGCGCTGATCGCGTCGGCGTGTCTGCCGTGGCCGTGGGGGCCGGCGCTGGTGGTGGCGCAGGCGGCGGGTTACCTGCTGGCGGGCGCGCGCGCCGTCGGGCTGCCGCTGCCGCTCGCCGGATTGGCGGAGACGTTCGTGGTGCTGAACGCGGCGGCGGTGGTCGGCTTCGCGCGCTTCGTGCGGCACGGGCGAAAGCTGCCGTGGTGAGCGGGCGCCTGCCGCTGCTCGCCGCCGCCGTCGCGCTGATGGCGGTGGTGCAGGGTGCGACGCACGGCCGCCGCCGACGCGAGCCGCGCGAGCAGCCGCTGCATCCCGTCGCCGTCGAGGCGCACGAGCCGCGCGCCGCGCATCCGCGCATCCTGCTCGACGACGCGGCGCTGGCGAGGCTGCGCCGCTCGGCGCACGCGCGCACGCCGGCGTGGCTCGCGCTCGCCGCCGACTGCGACGAGCAGCTCGCCAAGCCAATCCGCTCCGGCTACGAGGCCTTCGACTGGGCCGACGCGGTCGCCGACCTCGCGCTCTGCTGGCGCGCCACCGGCGATCGCAAATTCTCCGACGGGGCGACGCGCTACCTGCGCGCGCTGCTCGACGATCGCGAGCAGGTCGGCGATGGCCACGGCGGCGATCTCGTGGTGCGCCACGACGACGGCTACGGGATCCGCTCGTTCGGCGCGTTCGCCGCGCTCGGCTACGACTGGCTGTGGGACGCGCCGTCGATGACGCCCGAGCTGCGCGCGCTGGCGACCAAGCGGCTCTCGGCGTGGCTCGCGTGGTACGGCGACAAGGGCTACCAGCGCGATCACGCGATCGCGAACTATTTCTGCGGTTACCTTTTAGCCGAGTCGTTCGCCGGATTGGCGGTGTTCGGCGATTCGCCCGAGGGCGCGCGCTGGCTCGCGCACGCGCGCGACACGCTGATCGGCGCGCGCCTGTTGCCGTCGCTTTCGCAGCTCGACGGCGGCGACTGGCCCGAGGGCTGGCAGTACGGCGAGCTGTCGGCGGCGGAGATCGCGCTCACCGCCGAGGCGTTTCGCACCGCCACCGGCACGCCGCTGGCCGCGCGCCTCCCGTGGCTGCGGCAAATTGCCGCACATCACCTGCACGCGCTGGTTCCCGACGGCAGCGCCCTCTACGACAACGGCGACTGGAGCGAGCATCCGGCGAAGCCGTCGTCGCTGGCGCTGGCGGCGATCGCGCTGGCGCTCGAGCCCGTCGACGCGCGCGGCGCCGCCGAGGCGCGCTGGCTGCAGAAGCGCACGCCGTGGCCGGGGCAGCGCGCGTGGCTGGGCGCGCTCGCCGATCCGCTCGAGCGCGCCGAGCGCGATCCGCACGAAGGCGCGCCGCTCTCCGTCGAGCTGTCCGGAACCGGCCTCGCGTTCATGCGCGCGTCGTGGGCGCCCGACGCCACGTGGGCGTCGTTTCAGTGCGGGCCGACCATCGCCGATCACCAGCACAACGACCAGGGCCACTTCGAATTGTGGCGCGGCGGCGACGGGCTGATCGTCGACGGCGGCGGCTACGGCTCGGCGTCGACGATGAGCCACAACTCGATCCTGGTCGACGACGGCAAGCGCCACCTGACCTATCCGCCCAACCAGGGCGTGTGGGGCCGCGACATGCGCACCACGCGCTTTCACGACGACGGGCGCGAGGTGATCGCCGCCGGCGAGTTCGCCGACGCCTACGCGCCGAGCTGCGCCGACGACGGCTGCACCCCGCGCAGCGTGCGCCGGGCGCGCCGCACGATCGTCTACGTGCGCCCGGGCGTCCTGCTGATCGACGACCGCGTCACCGTCGACGAGCCCGGCTTCGGCGTAACGTGGACCGCGCACTTCGCGGCGGCGCCGACGGTGAGGTGGCCGCTCGCGGGCGCGCGCGTCGGCCGCTCGCGCGTCGACGTGCAGACGCTGTGGCCGCTCGACGGCAAGAGCGCCGCGGTGGTCGAGCCGACCTCGACGGGCGAGGGGCCCTATCGGCAGAACCAGCCGTGGCTGGCCGGCATGCGCCGCCTCGAGATCGCGAGCGCGACGGGCGATCGCGAGCGCCGCTTCCTGCACGTGATCTCCGCCGGCGCGGCCGACGAGGCGCCGCCCACCACCACGCGGCTCGACGGGCGCGCGCTCTCGGGCGTGCTGCTGCAGGGCCGCGCCGAGGCCGGCCGCGGCTTGAACGTGCTGTTCTCCGACGGAGAAGCGGGCGGCGAGGGCGAGATCCTCGCGGCGTCGGAGAGCGTGATCGTCGCCGGCCTGCGCCCGTCGGCGCCGTATTCGGTCGCCGCGCGCCCGCTCGGCGCCAAGTGCTTGCTCGACGTGAAACCCGATCCGCAGGGCGCGGCGCGCGCCGACGCGGGCGGCCTGTTGCGCCTTGCCACGCCGGCCTGCCGTCGGTGATATAACTCGCGCGTGATCCTGCAAGCGGTACCCGATCGCTCGCTCGACGAGATCCTGTCGCAGGTCTCGCGCTCGTTTTATTTGAGCCTGGCGATCCTGCCGCGCGGCGTGCGCTCGCAGCTCTCGGTCGCGTACCTGGTGGCGCGCGCCGCCGACACCGTCGCCGACACGCGCGTGATCCGCGCCGAGCGCCGCGTCGAGCTGCTCGGCGGATTGCGCGCGACGCTCGATCGGCCGCAGGAGATCGTGCCGTACGTCGCCGAGGTGCGCCGCGCGGTCGCGGGACTCGGCGAGCCCGCGCGCGAAGGTTTCGTCGCGCAGGAGGGCTCGCCCGCCGAGCGCGTGCTGCTCGAGCGGCTCGGCGACTGCCTGCGCTCGCTCGCCGGTTTCGAGGCCGGCGATCGCGCGCGCACGCGCCAGGTGCTCGACACGCTGATCACCGGCATGGAGCGCGACCTGCGCCGCTTCCCCGAGGGCGGCTCGCTCACCGCGCTCGACACCATGGCCGATCTCGACGAGCACTGCTACTTCGCCGCCGGCTGCGTCGGCGAATATTGGACGCTGATGACGGCGACGCACGTGCCGCTGGTCAAGCGGCTGCAGCGGCCCGACTTCGTGGCGCGCGGTGTGCGGCTGGGAAAGGCGCTGCAGCTGGTGAACGTGATCCGCGACGCGGCGGTCGATCTCGCGCAGGGCCGCTGCTACCTGCCGCGCGAGTTGCTGGCGCGCCACGGGCTGCGCCCCGAGGAGCTGATCGATCCGTCGGCGCGGCGGCGCGCGCGGCCGGCGCTCGACGAGCTGCACGCGCTCGCGCTCGGCCACGTCGACGCGTCGTTCCCCTACGTGATGGCGATTCCGCGTCGCGAGCCGCGGCTGCGGCTGGCGGCGCTGTGGCCGCTGTGGATCGGGCTCGGCACGCTCGAGCGGCTGCGCGCCGTCGACGATCCGCTCGATCCGGCGCGCGCGGTGAAGGTGCCGCGCGCCGACGTGTACCGCATCATCGCCGAGTCGACGATGGCGGTGGGCTCGGACACGGCGCTGGCGAATCGGCACGCGGCCCGCCGGCGGCGCGCGGCGCGATGAACGCCACGCTGCAGGCGCTCGTCGCCGCGGCGCTGTTCGGCGCCAGCGCGCCGCTGGTCAAGTGGCTCGGCGTCGCCGGCACGCCGCTGGTCGCGTCGGGGATCTTGTATCTCGCGGCGGGCGTCGGGCTCCTGCCGTTTCGCCGCCGCGGCGAGGCGCCGCTCCGGCGCGCCGACTGGCCGCTGCTCGCCGGCGTGATCCTCGTCGGCGGCGTGCTCGGGCCGGCGCTGCTCATCTTCGGCCTGGCGCGCGCGTCGGCGACCGCGACTTCGCTGCTGCTCAATCTCGAGACGGTGTTCACGACGATCTTGGCGGTGGCGCTGTTCCGCGAGTCGGTCGGCTGGCGCGCGCTCGCGGCGATGGCGCTGATCGTCGCCGGCGCGGCGGCGCTCACGTTCGAGCAGGGCGGCGCGACGCGCTCGCTCGCCGGGCCGCTCGCCGTCGCCGGCGCGTGCGCGTGCTGGGGCCTCGACAACAACCTGACGCAGCGGTTGTCGCTGCGCGATCCGCTGGCGGTCGTGCGCTGGAAGGGGCTGTGCGCCGGCGCGCTGTCGCTCGCGATCGGTCTGGCCGCGGGTGAGCGGCTGCCGGCGTGGCGCGCGGCGGCGCTGGTGGCGCTCGTCGGCGCGGCGGGCTACGGCGCCAGCCTGGTGCTGTACGTGCGCGCGCTGCGATCGCTCGGCGCGGCGCGCACCGGCACGCTGTTCGCGACGGCGCCGTTCGCCGGCGCGCTGGTGGCGATCGCGCTCGGCGGCGATCGCCCGTCGCTGGTGCTGGGCGCGGCGGCGGCGGCGATGGCCGGCGGCGTGGCGCTGCTCGCGTTCGAGCGCCACGAGCACGCGCACGCGCACGAGGCGCTGGAGCACGAGCACCAGCACGTCCACGACGAGCACCACCAACATTCACACGAGGGCCTGGGCGCCGGCGAGCCCGGCCCCGAGCCGCACTCGCACCCGCACAAGCACGAGCCGCTCACGCACTCGCACCCGCACTCGCCCGACCTGCACCACCGCCACAAGCACTAACGGCGTCGCGTCGGTCTCGTGTGGCGCGCGATGAACACCGCGACCACCGCTTTCGAAAGCTTTCCTTCGGCGACGCCGAGGCACAGCTCGACGAGCGCGGTCGATCCTGCGCCCAACCGCAACCCGTTGAGTCCGAGGAACACCAGCGCGGCCATCAGGCCGACGCGCTTGTTGCCGTCGACGAACGGGTGATTGGCGGTGATGTGGAACAGGTACGCGGCGGCCATTTCGGCGAGCGTAGGATGCAGCAGTACGCCGCCGAACGTCGCCGTGGGCATGGCGAGCGCAGACTCCAACAGACCGAGGTCGCGCAGACCCGGGCTGCCGCCGTAGCGCTCCAGTTGATCGGCGTGGATTTCGAGCGCTTCCTCGACGGTGAGGAAGACCGGCGTCAATCGGCGAGACGGCGGAACGCTTCGGCGTACTTGGCGTTCATGTCGTTCATGATCTTTTTGATCTTCGCTTGGCGCTTCTTGTCGCGCACCGGCGAGATGATGATCGTGTCGCCGCTCGTCGACACCTCGAGCTTGGTGTCGGCGTCGATCTGCGTGGCCTCGAGGATCTTCTTGTCCAGCACCAGCGCCAGGCTGTTGCCGGTCTTCGTCAGCTGCTTGACCATCGTACGTACAGAATAGCGCTTTCGTACGTACGGTTCAACTAGCGGCGAATCGGCTTCTGGCGGAACCCGGGCCGCTGCGCGAAGCCGCGCGCCGCCTTCGGCACGCCCGGCACGCTGCCGTCGAGCGCGAACGCCGCCCAGCGATCGCCGTACGGCGCCACCTTCATCTTCTTGCCCGCCTGCACCAGCTCGAGGTTGGTCTTGAGCCGCTGGTCGGCCGGCAGCTTGGCGATGCCCTTCTCGAGCACCTTCACCGCCGCGTCCTTCTGGCCGCGCGACGCCAGGCACCACGCGTACACCGTATACGAGAGGCTCTCTTTATCGCCGACCTTGATCGCCTTCTCGAACGCCTTCTTCATCGGCTCTTCGTTGCGCTTCTTGAAGTGCGCGCAGCCGAGGAACGCCGGCGACTCCCACGGCCGCGACGACGCGCGCGCGAGCTCGGCGATCGCGCCGTCGAGATCCGACGACGCGTAGAGCAGCGCGCCGATCTGCGTGCGAAGCTGCGACTCGAGCAGCGGGTGCCACACCCGGTGCTGGAGCCCGGCGCGCAGGCTCTTGAGCGCCAGCTCGCGCCGCCCGCCCTGCAGGTGGCGCTGCGCCTCCTCGACGATCGGCTGGATCTTCTTGCCCGCGCGCCTGAGCAGCAGCACCGCCGCGACGACCGTGGCGATCACCGCGGGCGTGATCGCGCCGGCCGTCGAATGCACCAGGTGGGACAGCCGGAAAATCCCACCGACGACGAGACCACTCAGGAGCGCGCACAGGATGGTCAGCACGGGGGCCTTCTTAGCAGGAAAGGAGCCTGCGTACATCATTATTGTAGTCGCAGCCCGCGCGCGTGCACGCTATGTAGAAACCATGCCGCGCGTGCTGCTCCTGACCGCCACGACGTCGTATCGCACCGACGACTTCGTGCGCGCGGGCGGGCGGCTCGGCGTCGAGGTGGTGATCGGCACCGACCGCTGCCACGTGCTGGCGGACGAGTGGCCGCGCGAGGCGTTCGGCTCGCTGCAGGTCGAGCTGCGCGACGCCGACGCGGCGGTGGCGGCGATCGTCGCCGAGGGGCGCGCGCGCACGCTCGATGCGATCGTGCCGACCGACGATCAGACGGCGGTGGTGGCGGCGCGCGCGCAGGCGGCGCTCGGCCTCGCCGGCAACTCGCCCGAGGCGACGTACGCCGCGCGCAACAAGGAGTCGCTGCGCCGCGCGCTCGACGCCGCCGGCGTGCCGCAGCCCGCGTGGCGCGTCTTCGACCGTGACGCTTCAACCGAGCGGATCGCCGATTCGCTGCGGTTTCCCGTGGTCATCAAGCCGCTGCTCCTGTCGATGAGCCGCGGCGTGATGCGCGCCGACGATCGCGCCGGCTTCGCGGCGGCGTGGCGGCGGCTGGGCGCGCTGCTCGACACGCCCGCGCTGCGCGCCGTCGAGGATCCGGCGGGGCGGCGCGTGCTCGTCGAGGAGTTCGTGCCCGGCGCGGAGGTCGCGGTCGAGGGGCTGCTGCGCGACGGGCGCCTGACGGTGCTGGCGATCTTCGACAAGCCCGATCCGCTCGACGGGCCGTTCTTCGAGGAGACGCTGTACGTCACGCCGTCGCGCCATCCGTCGGGCGCGCAGTCGGCGCTGCTCGATGCCACCGCGCACGCGGCGGCGGCGCTCGGGTTGCGCGAGGGGCCGATCCACGCCGAGCTGCGCCTCGCGCCGTCGGGGCCGCGGGTGATCGAGGTGGCCGCGCGATCGATCGGCGGCCTGTGCGCGCGCACGCTCCGGCTCGGGCTCGGCGGCGCGTCGCTCGAGGAGCTGGTGCTGCGCCACGCGCTCGCGATGGATCTGCGCGCGCAGCTCGACGGCGCGGGCGTGCAGGTCGCGCGCGGCGCGTCGGGCGTGCTGATGCTGCCGACGCCGCGGGCCGGCGTGCTGCAGGCGGTGCGCGGCGTCGAGGCGGCGCGCGCGGTGCCGCTCGTCGAGGACGTGGCGATCACCGCGCGGCCGGGCGAGGTGCTGACGCCGCTGCCCGAGGGCGCGAGCTATCCCGGCTTCGTGTTCGCGCGCGGCGACGAGCCCGCCGCCGTCGAGGCCGCGCTGCGCGACGCCGGCCGCGCGATCGAATTCGCCATCGCGCCCACGCTGCCGAGGACGTGATGCGCGCGCGCGTGAAGATCTGCTGCATCTCGTCGCTCGAGGAGGCGCGGCTCGCGGTCGCGCACGGCGCCGCCGCGCTCGGGCTGGTCTCGGCGATGCCGAGCGGGCCGGGCGTGATCGCCGAGGACGAGATCGCGCGCATCGCGGCGGTGGTGCCGCCCGGCGTCGACTCGTTCCTGCTCACGTCGCTGCGCGAGCCCGACGCGATCGCCGCGCAGCACGCGCGCTGCCGCACCACCACGATCCAGCTCTGCGACGCGCTCGCCGACGGCGCGCACGCGGAGCTGCGGCGCGCGCTGCCCGGCGTGCGGCTGGTGCAAGTGGTGCACGTCACCGGCGAGGCGTCGCTCGACGAGGCGCGCGCGGTGGCGCCGCACGTCGACGCGCTGCTCGTCGACTCGGGCAATCCGTCGCTGGCGGTCAAGCAGCTCGGCGGCACCGGCCGCGTCCACGACTGGGCGCTCAGCCGCCGCATCCGCGACGCCGTCGACAAGCCGCTGTTCCTCGCCGGCGGCCTCGACGAGCACAACGTCGCCGAGGCGATCCGCCGCGTCGCGCCGTTCGGCGTCGATCTGTGCAGCGGCGTGCGCGCCGGCGGCCGCCTCGACGAGCCGCGCCTCGCCCGCTTCATGCGCGCCGCCGCCGGCTGACTCGACGCGCGCGCGCGATCGGTGCATCATGATCGCGGGCCCGCCGCCGGCCCGTCACGGCTCCGAACCGCCCGCACCGGCGCGGGGCGGAGAAGTGGGCGACCCCACGAGGCGGCGACTCGCGACGCGGTTCACGGCGATCCTCGACGGCGACTGCCAACTTTCGGCCGCCGGGGTGCGGGCTCGACGGCGGAAAGACGGCGCTCCATGTCCCTGCGAAATCGTGCCCGCCGACTGCAACACGCCACCGGCTCCAGCTACCAGCAGGCGCTCGCCAGGCTGCGCGCGCTCGGCGCCGAGCCGGCCGCGCTCAGCCGCAGCCACCGCTGGCCGCTCGGCCGCTGCGACCTCTACCTCGTCGACCGCGCGCTCGACGACGAGTGGCGCGAGGTGGCGGCGCGCTCGTCTTCGGTCGAGGAGGCGCGCTGCGTTTGCTGCGCTGCAATATATTTCGCCGGCGACGCCGAGCGGCGCGCGCGCGTCGACGAGTGCCCGCGCTGCCGCGCCGTCGAGCGCCGGCCGATCGACGTGGTCGAGCTCGAGCGCGCCCGCCCGACGCGCGCCGAGCTGCTGGCCGATCTGTGCGCGTGGCTGCACGCCACCGCCGGCGCGCGCGCGGTGCTGCTCGTCGACGAGCGCGGCCTCGAGCTGGCGCACTCCGGCTCGATGCTGGCGGCCAACGGCGTGATGCTGGCGCGCTCGCTGATGTGGAGCTCGCGGCGCTCGCTCTTGCGCGAGCTCGACGCCGAGCGCGTGCTCGATCTCGACACCGGCGAAGGCACGTCGCTCCTGATCGCGCCGGTGGCGAAGCGCGCGCTGCTGCTGGTGCTGTTCGATCGCGCGACGTCGCTCGGCCTGGTGCGCCTGCGCGTGAGGCGCGCGATCGAGCTGCTCGAACGACTGCTCGCCGCCGACGTGACGCCGTGGGGTGGCCCCGGCTCGAGCGGGAGCAGCAGCGGCGGCAACCCGGCCGAGCTGGCCATCGAGGTCGCGGCGCTGCGAAGACGCCAGCGCTCGTGACGCGCTCTCAACGCGGTGGTTTGTCGGCGGCGATCAGCTCGGCCACCTTGCGCTTCTGCGCCGGCGACTCCTCGCCGTTGTCGACGGTGAAGCGCAGCGCGCCGTCGACGCCGCGCGACAAGAACAGGATGCGCTCGGGCGCCGCCGCGTCGGCCGGCGGCGCGGCGTAGCGGCGAAAGATCGGCGACTTGCCGATGTGCTTCACGTAGTACTCGCGGTGCAGCGACAGCTTCATGTCGAAGTACGCCTCGTCCACCTCGACGGCGGCGCCGGCCGCGAGCTTGTCGCCGCGCAGCACCTCGACGATCCGCCAGCGCGTGCGCACCCGCTCGTACGGCGGATATTTCTCGGCGTCCGGCTTCTTCCCCTCGGGCACGATCGAGACCTTGGTCGTCCGCCGCGGCGGCTCGTCCGGCCGCGCCACCACGATCACGTCGGCGTCCTTCACCAGCGCCTCGAGCGAGAGCCCCTCGTACATGAGCTGCGACAACCGCGCCTCCCGCTCCATCGCCGCCAGCGCCAGCACCGCCAACGCCGCCGTCGCCGTCCGCTTCATGCCGCGCTCCTCGCCGCCGAGCCTAACATCCACCGACGGGTTCACACGAATGTGAAGCCCGGTTCACTTTTGCGCGCGAAAGCGAAGCCCGCTTCACTTTTTGTCGGGCACGACGGCTGCACCGGGCGCGACCACCCATTCCTCGACGGAGAACTCGTGACCTCCATCAAGCCCGCCGCGCTCGCCGCGCTCCTGCTCACCGGTTGCCTCTCGCACCTGCCGCCCGCCGGCCACGCGCACATGCAAATTCACTGGGCGTCCGGTTATCAGGCGGCGGCGCGCCAGGCGCAGGCCGAGCACAAGCCGATGCTGGTGTGCCTCGTCGCCGGTGAGATCGACGGCCTCTGTTGATACGGCGGCGACGTGCTGCGGTCGGCAGCGCTCAAGGATCAACGCGTGATCGATCTGATCAACCAGGAGTTCGTGCCGCTCTGGGTGAACGTGCGCGTCGAGGCGGTGCCGCGCTTTCCGTTCCTCGACCAGGTGCTGGTCAACGGCCGCGTCGACGCGCAGAACGTGATCGTCGATCCCTTCAGCGAAGGTTTTTTTCTGCGCAGCGTGATCGTCACGCCCGACGGAAAGACGCTGCTCAACCCGCAAGCGCCGACGGTGGGCGGCTCGCTCTCCGGCTTCATGTTCGGCGGCGCGTTCTCCTATGCGCAGGTCGATCCCGGCGACTACCTGTCGATGCTCGGCCGCGCGCTCGAGCGCTACCGCGCTACATCATCGGCGACGAGCAGCCGCTGAGCCCGAGCTTGGTGCACATCTCGGTGGCGAACTGCTGCGTCGTGCCCGGCTTCTGAATGCTCCACAACATCAGCCCGGCCGCGCCGTGCTGGTTCACCGCGTCGGCGAGCGCGTCGATCTCCGCGATGGTGTACGTGTGCCCGCCCCACGCCTCGGGCGGCACCTCGATGCCCATGCTCAAGTTGCCGTGAAAATAGTTTTGATACGCGGCGAGCGCCTGCTCGGGATCGTACGCCGGGCTGGCGTCGTACGACATGACGTTGACCAGATCGAGCGCGGCCGACGCCTGCGCGTCCTTGAGCACCGCCAGCGCGATGCCGGTGTACGCGCTCCCCGTCGGAGGCGCGCTCGCCCACGCGTCCTCGCCGTACGCGCCGACGCTCCACGCTGCGATCGACAGCCACTTCGGCCGCGGCAGCGCGGCGCGCATGCCGGTCACCACCTTGATGAACTCCGCGTCGGAGGGGCAGCTCACGTGACCGCCGGTGCTGGTGCAGTTGGGCGTGCCCGGCTCGTAGTCGAGGTCCACGCCGTCGAGCCCGAAGTCGGCGACGAACGCCGCCACCGTCTGCGGCTGAAAGTTGCTCCAGTTGTAGAGCGTCGCGCCGCCGACGGAGACGATCACCTTGGTCGCGGGACTGTTCGCGTGCAGCGCCGCGATCGCGTCCTTGAGCGTCGGCCCGTCGTAGGGGAAGCTGAGGAACGTGCCGTTCAGGCTGAGGCTGCCGGGCGCGTACGTGGTGTCGGGCTGCATGAACGACAGGTTCACGACGTTGACGTAGCTCGGCAGGTGCGCGAGCACGGTCTCGGCGCCGGTGGCCTTCCAGGTATCGGACCAGCTCTGGTAGTAGCCGACGAACAGCTTGCTCGCGCTGCCGCCGTTGTTGTTGCCGCCGTTGTTGTTGTTGCCGCCGTTCGGCGCGCCGCCGTCGACGCCGGGGTTGCCGCTCGGCGTTCCGCCGTTCGGCGTTCCGCCGTTCGGCGTCTGGCCGTTCGGCGTTCCGTGGTCGCCGTTCGGCCCGCCGCTTTGGGTCGAGCCGGGACACGTCGGCGCCGAGCAGCCGGTGAGCGCGAGCAGGATGACGAGCGCGGGGTTCCGCATCGTGGGCCTCCGCGCGCCGGCGGTGCAGCGGCGGTGCCAGCGTTAAAACCGCATGAAACCGCGGTTTCGCTCGGCTCGGCGAGGTGCGAGCGGAAACTGCCGGTTTCCGCGCGGAGGCTCCGCACCTCACCGCATCATTAATGAGGCGACGCGAAGGAGGTCAGGCGCGGCGCAGCTCGGCGCGCGCCGCGGCCACCGCGTCGACGATCTCGAGCGCCCCCACGCGCGCCTGCCCCGCGCGCTCGGCCATCTGCCGCAGCCAGCGCGCGCCATCGTCCACCGACTCGACGATCTTGTGCGGATACGGGCTGTGCGACACCAGGTAGATCGCCGCCACCACCGCGCGCACCGCCGCCGCGCGAAACCCCGAGCCCTCGATCACGATCGCCGCCGCGATGCTCCCGTAGTCGCGCGTGATGGCCGCCGTCTCGTCGCGCACCTCTTTCGGCGCGGCGGCGGTCGCGCCCGGCTCGAGCACGCTGATCGAGATCGTGTTCGTGCCCCACGCGGCGACGTGCCGCTCGATGTGGCGCCGGACCTCGCGCAGCCGCTCGAGCGTCTGCGCTTCGCGCATCACGTTGACGAACAGGTTGCCGCGCGTCGCGATGGCGCAGCCGGTGTCGGCGAACCAGACGTTGGCAGCGGGCACGCCTTGCACGAGAGCGTCCATGACCGGCATACGCCGCGCGCGGGCTCGGCGTTTCACGCTGCGTGCACGCGCGCAAAATTGAGTTAATGTAGGCGCCCTTTCGTGTAATCCATGCGCGTCCTGTTGCTGGCTCGAGCGGAGGTGGAACGGTGGGCGGGGTCGGTGCTCGTCGCGAGCGGCGCCGCCGTCGAGCGCGCGGGCGATCCCGAGGCGGCGCGCGCGGCGCTGGCGGGCGGCGGCTTCGCGCTGCTGGTGGCGGAGTGGGAGGCGCTCGGCGACGAGGCTGCGGCGATTTGCCGCAAGCTGGCCGCGCTCGCCGGGGCGGCAGGCGCCGCGCTCGTGATCGTGCGCGCCGATCGCTCGGCGCCGGCCGCGGCCGAGGCGCTGGCCGCCGGCGCGCGCGACGTGCTCGCTCCCGGCGACGACGCCCGCCTCGCCGCCCGCGCCCTCGCCGCGCAACCCGACGCGGATGCGGACGCCGGCGCGTTTTGCGACGCGTTCGATCAGCATCCGCTGCCGACGCTGATCTTCGACGACGGCACGCTCGAGATCCTCGCCGCCAACGCCGCCGCCGCGCAGGCCTACGGCTGGTCGCGCGACGAGCTCTTGCGCATGAACCTGCGCGACCTGCGCCCGCCGTCGGAGCTGCCGCGCCTCGAAGCCTGGCTGGCCCGCCCGCCCGCCGAGCGCGAGCCGGGCTCGCCCTGGATCCACTGGCGCAAGGACGGCACCCGCCTCGACGTCGAGATCGCCGCGCGCACGCTGCGCTTCGCCGGCCGCTCGGCGCGCATCGCCGCCCCGCGCGACGTCACCGAGCAGCTGCGCGCCGCCCAGGAGCAACGCCGCTCGCTCGCCGACTATCAAGCGTTCGTCGATCGCTCCGCCGACGGCGTGTTCACCCACCGGCCCGGCGATCGCGGCGAGGTGATCTACGCCAACGCCGCGTTCGTCGAGTTCCTCGGCTACGACCACGCGCGCGAGCTCGTCGGCCGCCCGGTGCTCGAGCTCGTGCACGAAGACGATCGCGAGATCGTGCGCGCGCGCATCCGCTCGATCGCCGGCACGCAGCGCCCGAGCCGCCCGCGCCCGATCCGCTTCCTCGCGCGCGACGGCTCCGAGCGCTGGGCCGAGACGCGCGGCTCGAGCGTGATCTACGAGCGCGCGCCGGCGGTCACCGTGGTGGCGCGCGATCTGCGCGAGCGGCGCCAGGCCGACGAGGCGCTGCGCCTGTCGGAGGAGCGCTTCTCGAAGATCTTCCACGCCAACCCCGCCGCCATCAGCGTGACGCGCCTCTCCGACAACCGCTTCGTCGACGTGAACGATCGCTTCCTCGCCACCACCGGGTTCAGCCGCGAGGAGGTGATCGGCCGGACCGGCGTCGCGCTCGGCATGTGGCAGGACCCCGACAGCCGCGCCGCGCTGGAGGCGGCGATCCTCGCCGGCCGGCCGGTGCGCGACGTCGAGGTGCGGCTGATCAAAAAATCGGGCGAGCCGATCGATCTGTCGATGTCGCTCGAGCGCTTCTCCGTCGGCGGCGAGCTGTGCGTGTTCGCGCTGTCGCACGAGATCACCGAGCGCAAGCGGCTCGAGGAGCAGCTGCGCCGCTCGCAGAAGATGGAGGCGATCGGGCGGCTCGCCGGCGGCGTGGCGCACGACTTCAACAACATCCTCACCACCATCCGCGGCTACGGCGAGCTCCTGCTCGAGCAGCTCGAGCCCGGCTCGGCGCTGAACGCGGCCGAGCACATCTATCGCTCGGCGGGACGCGCGGCCAGCTTGACCGAGCAGCTGCTGGTCTTCAGCCGGCGCCAGCCGCACCGCCCGCGCGTCGTCGAGCTGAACGAGGTGGTGCGATCGATCAGCACGCTCTTGCGCCGCGTGATCGGCGAGGACATCGAGCTCGCGCTCGCGCTCGAGCCGGCGCTCGGCCGCGTGCGCGTCGATCCCGGCCAGGTGGAGCAGGTGATGCTCAACCTGGCGATCAACGCGCGCGACGCGATGGCCCACGGCGGCCGCCTCACCGTCGAGACGTCGAACGCGGCCGACGCCAACGGGATCGCGCGCGTGCGGCTCACCGTGCGCGACACCGGCTGCGGCATGACCGAGGACGTGCGCGCGCGCATCTTCGAGCCGTTCTTCACCACCAAGGAGGTCGGCAAGGGCACCGGGCTCGGGCTGTCGATCGTCTACGGCGTCGTCGAGCAGTCGGGCGGCAGCATCACCGTCGAGACCGCGCTCGGGCACGGCGCGGCGTTTCACATCTGGCTGCCGCGCGTCGACGCGGCGCCCGAGCCGGCGGGCGCGCCCGAGCCGCGGCCGGCCGAGCGCTCGCGCGGCGCCGAGATCATCCTGCTCGTCGAGGACGACGAGGACGTGCGCGACTTCGTGCAGCTGGTGCTGCGCGCCGCCGGCTACCGCGTGCTGACGGCGGAGAACGGCGTCGACGCGCTGGCCATCGCCGCCGCGCACGAGGGCGCGATCGATCTGCTGCTCAGCGACGTGGTGATGCCGCAGATGAACGGCCGCCAGCTCGCCGAGCAGCTCGGCCCGCTGCGCCCATCGATGAAGGTGCTGTACATGTCGGGCTATCCCGGCGACAGCATCGCGCGCTACGGCGACGTGATCGCCGGCTCGGCGTTCCTGCAGAAGCCGTTCTCCGCCGGCGCGCTCACCGGCAAGGTGCGCGCGGTGCTCGACGGCTAGCGCGCGTTTCGACGTATACTCGCGCGATGAAAATTTCGCACGTGATGGCGATGTGCGCGCTCGTCTCGACGGTGGCGCGCGCGGCTGCGGCCGACGACACCGCGCAGGCCAAGCAGCACGCCGAGCGCGCGCTGGCCGCGTACGGGCTCAATCACTACGACGTGGCGGCGGCCGAGTACGAGAAGGCGTTCTCGCTCAAGCCCGATCCGGCGCTGCTCTACGACGCGGCGCAGGCGCACCGGCTCAATCACAACTGCAAGCGCGCGCTCGAGCTGTACGAAAATTATCTGCGGCTGTTCGGCGACAAGATCAAGAACCGCGACGAGGTGCAGCACAAGATCGGCGAGTGCCAGGCGGAGCTCGCCGCCGCGCCGCCGTCGGGTACCACCGCGCGGCCCGACCCGACCACCATTCCGCCCGCTGCGCCGAGCGCGCACGCCGAGGCGGATCATCCCTCGGGCATATTCGACAAGCGCCCGGTTTTGAATGCCTCGAATAACCATTTCGTCGGCCCCTGCCCGACGGTGGTGCAATTCATTTCCACGGTGTTTTCGAACAACCCTGCACCGATTAAAGTGGCTTATCGCTTCGAGCGCAGCGACAGGGCGCACGGCCCGGAGCAGGAGGCGACGCTCCCGGGCCCCGGCGTGCACACGCTGCCGCCGTTCCGCTGGAGCGTCTCCGGCGCGCCCGGCCGCAAGCTCGACGCGTGGGTGCAGCTCAAGATGCTGCGCCCGACGCCGTACCTCTCGCTCCAGGAGCACTTCGTCGTCGAGTGCCGCTGAGCGCGCGCCGCGATCACTGCGTCGCGGTGGTCGGGATCCAGAGGCGCAAAGAGTGCAAGACCGGGTGCGGGCTGGCGCTCGACTCGACGGCGGTGAGGCAGGCGCTCGTCTGGTAGGCGGCGCCGTTGCCCGCGACGGTGAGCGAGCCTTGGATGCCGGTGGTGTATTGGTCGTCGGGCGTGCAGCCGGGTTGCGTCGGGCTGCAGCGGCTGTAGAGGGTGACCGACCAGCCCTGCGGCAAATTGCCGGCGTCGAGCGTCGCCGGCAGGTTCGGCGGCTGCCCGACGGAGTGGCGCCACGCGAGCACGATCGGCTCGGGGATCTGCATGCTCACCACCATCAGCTCGGCGGCGTCGCAGCAGTTGAGCGCGTCGACGGTGGCGGAGACCGCGGGGCTCGCCGCCAGCATGCCGTTCACCTCGATGCGCGCCGAATTGGGATCGCCGCAAAATCCCGCCAGGTCCGCGCCGCTCGACAGGCGCAGATCGATCGCGCCGTCAACCGCCGCGCCCGCGTCGCCGCCGACGGTCAGCGGCGAGCTGTTGCACCCAGCGAGCGCGATCAACCCGGCGAGCGCGAGCGGTGTTCCCATGCGGCGAATCTACCACCGCGCGGCTTCAGACGAGCGAGCCGAACTGGCTCTCGGTGGGCTCGGCTCAGCAGAACCAGGTTTCGCTCAGGTGGGGCGAGCGGGCGCCGCCGGCGATCGCGGGCGCGGCGGCGGCGGGCGCGGCGACGAGCGGCTGGCCGGCGGCGGCGGCGCGGGCGAGCGAGCGCACGCGCGCGAACGTCGAGCGCGCGTCTTCGCCGCACGCGGCCGCGCTCTCGACGGCGGAGTAGACCGCGCGCTGGAGCGCGTCCATGCGCGGATCGGGATGCGCCCACGCGTAGCTCAGCTTCGACGGCTCGAGCGCGCCGAGCTGCGCGCGCACGTCGTCGAGCTCGAGCAGCTTCGAGCCGGGCGGAATCAGCAGCCGGATCGACAGGTGCACCGGATCGATCTGATCGTGCAGCGCGCGCGCGTCGATCCAGTCGAGCAGCGCGAGGTAGCTGTCGAGCGTCTCCCACGGTGTGAACGGCACCAGCGACGGGCGCAGCGCCAGGCCGGCGGCGCGCGTGAGCGCCAGCGCCTCGTCGGCGTCGGCGCGCGTATGGCCCTTGTCGAGGATCGCCAGCACGCGCTCGTTCAGCGACTCGACCGCGCTCACCACGAACACGCAGCCGAGCGCCGCCAGCTCGGGGAGCAGCGCGCGGTGCTTCAGCAGGTGCTCGATCTTGGCGGTGAAGTCGAACGTCACCGACGGAAACTCGGCGTGCAGCGCGCGCGCGACCGCGAGCGCGTGGCCGGGGCCGTTCAGGAAGTCGGGATCGCCGAACGTCAGGTGGCGCGCGCCTGCGGCAATTTGCCGCCGCGCATCGGCGAGCACCGTGGCGGCCGGCACCACGAAGAAGCGGCCGTCGTACACCGACGGGATCGGGCAGTGGCGGCACAAGTGCAGGCAGCCGCGGCTGGCCTCGACGTAGCCGGCCACCCGCTCACCGTCGGGCGCCAGCAGCCGCGCGTAGCGCTCAAGCGGCGGCAGGCCATTTCGCTGCGGCGCAGCAAAATTCAGCCGATCGAGCACCACGAGGCGCGGCGAGCGGCGCGCGGCGGCGAGCGATCCGACGAGCGCGACCAGCTCCTCCTCGTATTCGCCGCCGAGCACGGAGTCGGCGCCGGCCGCGGCCAGCAGCTCGCGGTGGAGCGGCGCGTACAGACCATAGAAGCAGAGGTGCGCGCTCGGGTTCAGCGCCCGCACGCGCGCGGCCACGCGCAGCCCGAGGCGCAGCGCGGTGTGCATCGGCACCGCGATGCCGACGAAGCGCGCGGCGCGCACCGCCGCCTCGTCCAGCTTCTCGACGGCGAGATCCAGCCCGCGCGCGGCGAAGCCGGCCCGCTCGAGGAAGCCGAGCGGCGACGCCAGGTGCAGCGGCTGGTGCCCGAGCTCGTACGTCGAGAGCAAGAGGACGTCGGACGGGAAAGTGAAACCCATTTCGCTTTTCGCGAAAAAAGTGAAACCTATTTCGCTTTCGGCGGCACGTAGTCGGGCGGCAGCTGCGAGCCCTCGCCGAAGAAGAACTGTTCGCACTGCTCACGCAGGATCTGCTGCGCGCGCGGCGACATCAGATCGAGCCGGTACTCGTTGATCAGCATCTTCGAGTGCTCGAGCCACATCTTCCACGCCTCTTGCGAGACGTTCTCGTACAGCCGCTGCCCGAGCTCGTCCTCGAAGGGCTTCCACTTCATGCCTTCGGCTTCGCGGCCGAGCTTGACGCATTTCAACATTCGAGCCATGCGGGAGCGCCTCCTTCAGCAACATTAGGGTACGGCGTCGGTCGCCGCAACCGCGCGCGCGCGACGGCGCATGAGCCAGCTCGGCAGGTAGACGAGCGGGCCGCACGCGATCACCACGGCGCCGAGCACCAGCGCGCTCATTTCGCCGGCGCGCTCGTCGCGGCCGGCGATCAGCGCCACCGCCAGCAGCGCCATCGGCAGCACGCCGACGAGCGCGGCGCCGGCGAGCCCGCCCGGCACGCGAAACGGCCGCACGAGCGCGGGCTCGCGCAGCCGCAGCACGAACAGCGCCACGAACTCGAGGAGCAGGCTGAGCCCGTAGCAGAGCACGTCGAGCTCGACCAGCCGCGCGAAGCCGAGCCCGAGGCAGCCGGCGTACGCCGCCGAGCAGAGCAGGATCGCCACCCACGGCGCGCCGGTCTTGGCCGAGCGGCGCGCCACCCACTGCGGCAAAATGCCGTCGTTGGCCAGCGCCACCGGCACGTGCGAGTACGACAGCACCAGCGCGTTGAACATGCCGAGCCCGCACACCATGCCGCCCGCCACCACGGCGATCTCCAGCCAGCGCCCACCGACGGCGCCCGCCGCGTCGACCCACGCGCCCGTCGACCAGTGCGATGGATCGAGCCCCGCGCGCTCGGCCGCCAGCACCGGCATCACGTACGTCACCGCCACCAACGCGACGCACGCGAGCATCGCCAGCGGGTAGGTGCGCTGCGGCCGCTCGACGTCGCTGGCGATCGTGGACGCGTTGTCCCAGCCCATGTAGTTCCACATCGCGACCAGCATCCCGGCGACCAGCGAGCCGCCGCCGACCGGCGCGATCGCCGACGCGGGCAGCGGCACCGACGGGTGCGCGACGGTGAGCACCACCATCGCCACGAACGGCCCGAGCAGCGCCACCGCCAGGAGCAGCGACGCGCCGCCGACCGCCTTGGTGCCGCGCACGTTGAGCACCGCGCACACCGCGATCATCCCCGCGCCGACGAGGATCGCCGGCCGTCCGGCCGCGCACGCCGGCCACAAGCGGCCGAGGTACAGCACGAACAGCGTCGGGTAGATCGCCATGTCGAAGACGCTCGCCACCAGCGACAGCCACGCCTCTTGAAATCCCCAGAACGGCCCGAGCGCGCGCCGCACCCACGCGTAGTAGCCGCCCTCCTCGGGGAGCGCCGCCGACAGCTCGCCGACCATCAGCGCCGTCGGCAGGCTCCAGACGATTGGCGTGAGCAGGAGGATCGCGAGCGTCTTGTGATAGCCGGCTTGCGCGATCAGCTCCTCGAGGCCGTACGGGCCGCCGGCGACCATGAAGTAGGTGGCGGCGACCAGCGGCCACAGCGTCAGCTTGCGCGGCGACGGCGACGGCGAGGACGATGACGGCGAGGGCGCTGCCATCAGGTGCCGTCTCCCGCGAGCAGCTCCGGCGGCAGGTGACTGACGTCGCCGAGCACTTGCAAGAGCGGACCGGTTTTCTTGAAGTCGACGATCGACACCGCCGCGACTTTTTGCGCGATGCGCGAGCGGAACAGATCGACGTCGATGCCGAGCAGCGCGCAGAACAAGATTCGCAGCGTCGCCTTGTGCGAGACGATCAGCACCTTGCCGTCGGCATGGCGCGCGCGGATCGCGTCGAGCGCCGCCATCGCGCGCGCGGCGATCGCCACCGCCGTCTCGCCGCCCGGCGGCGCCACGCGCGCCGGATGCGCCGCCCACGCGTGAAAGCGCTCGCCGTCGTCGCGCTCGACCTCCGCCTCGGGGCGGCCCTCCCACTCGCCGTACGCGATCTCGCGCAGCCCGTCCTCGACGGCGATTTGCATTCCGGCGGCGCGCGCGGTGGGCGCCGCGGTGTCGCGCGCGCGCGTGAGCGGGCTGGCGTAGATCGCCGCCCACTTCTCGTCGCCGTAGCGCGCGGCGATCGCCTCGGCCATGGCGAGCCCGGTGGCGTTGAGCGGCGCGTCGACGGCGCCGCAAAAACGGTTCGCCAGCGAGTAGTCGGTTTGACCGTGCCGCACGAAGTAAGCGCTGAGCATCGCCGAGCCTCCGCTCCGAGAGTACGCCGCGCCTGTGATAATGTTAATGGCCCATGAGGCCGATCCAGGCGCCGCCACCGACGCGGCTCGAGCCGGCGCCGGCGCGCGCGCGCGACACGCTGATCCGCCTGGTCTCGGATCTCCTGCGTCGATCGTGGAGCAAGGTCGACGCCACGCACTACCTCGACGACTACGAAGCGTCGCAGTGGTTGCCGCCGACGGCGCTGCGCGGGCTGCAGCTCGCCAAGCTGCGGCGCCTGGTGTGGCACTGCTTCCTGCACGTGCCGTGGCACGCGCCGCGGATCGGCGCAGCGATTCAGCCGTCGCACATCGAGCGGCTCGACGGGCTGCAGGCGCTGCCGATCGCGCGCGCCGAGGAGCGGCGCGACGCCAAGGCGTTCGTGGCCACGACCAAGGAGCGAGTCGGCGAATTGCGGCGCACGTGGGGGACGCGCGGCGCGCCCGATCCGGTGATCGTCGACGTCGATTCGGTGGAGCGGCAAATTGCCGTACGGCGGCGCGCGGAGGGTTGGGCGGGCGCGCGCGCGGGCAAGCTGGTGGCGGTGTGGGGGCGCGATTCGCTGCGCGAGCCGCGCGCGCTCGACGGCGCGGAGCTGGCGGCGCTGCTGGTCGCGCTCGCGCGCGTGCGCGGCGCGGTGGTGAGCGGGCCGGGCCCGTCGCTGGGCACGCTGGCCGATCGCGTGAGCGGCGGCGACGCAAACGGCGACGGCGCGAACGGCGTCGGCGCGCGCAGCGGGATCGCCGGCGTGCTCGATCGCTTGATCGCCGGCCGTCGCGTGAACGCGGTGATCGCGCGCGGCGAAGATCCCGACGGCGGCGGCGCGCGGCTGGCCGAGGCGTTCGGCGCGCGGCTGCACCGCTGGTATGGCGCCGCCGAGGTCGGCCTGATCGCCGCCAGCTGCGATCGCTCGCTCCACGGCGCCGCGCTGCACGTCAACGCCGATCACCTGATCGTCGAGATCGTCGACGACGCCGGCCGCGTCGTGCCGCCCGGCGCGCGCGGCCGCATCCTGGTCACCGACCTGCACAACTTCGCCGCGCCGTACTTGCGTCACGAGCTCGGCGATCGCGGCCGCCTGCTCGCCGCGCCGTGCTCGTGCGGGCGCGCGCTGCCGCTGCTCGAGCTCGGGTGATGCGCGTCCTGGTCATCACCAAAATCTTCCCCAACGCGCTGGAGCCGCTCTCGTCGCCGTTCAACCGGCAGCAGTTCGCCGCGCTCGGGCGGCTGTGCGACGTCGAGGTGCTGGCGTCGATCCCGTGGTTTCCCGGCGCGCGCGCGTTCGCCCGCTGGTCGGCGGCGGGGCGGCTCGTCGACGTGCCGCGCACCGACGTGATCGACGGGCTCACCGTGCACCATCCGCGCTTTCTGTTCTTGCCGCGCTACGGCCACGCGCTGTCGGGCGCGCTCTACGCCGCGTCGCTCCTGCCGTGGGTGCTGCGCTATCGCGGGCGCGTCGACGTGGTGTTGGGATCGTGGGCGTATCCCGACGGCGCGGCGGCGGTGGCGCTGGCCGAGCTGCTGGCGGTGCCGGCGGTGGTCAAGCTGCACGGCTCGGACATCAATGTAGTGGCCAAGATGCCGGGGCCGCGGCGCCACCTGCGTTGGGCGCTGCCGCGCGCGGCGCGCGTGGTGGCGGTGAGCCGCGCGCTCGCCGACGAGGTGGTGGCGCTCGGCGTCGAGCGCGATCGCGTGGCGGTGGTGTCGAACGGGATCGATCCCGAGCTGTTCCATCCGCGCGATCGCGCCGCGTCGCGCGCCGCGATGGGCCTCCCGCCCGACGGCAAACGGCTGCTCTACGTCGGCCGGCTGGAGCGCGCCAAGGGCGTCGTCGATCTGCTCGACGCGTTCGCGCGCCTGGCGCCGCGCCGTCCCGATCTCGCGCTCACGCTGGTCGGCGACGGCGGCGCGCGCGCCGAGTGCGAGCAGCTCGCCGCGCGCATCGGCGAGCAGGTGGTGATCGCCGGCGCGCGTCCGCTCGCCGAGGTGCCGCTGTGGATCGGCGCGAGCGATCTGCTGACGCTGCCGAGCTGGAACGAAGGCACGCCCAACGTGCTGCTCGAGGCGCTGGCGTGCGGCCGCCCGGTGGTGGCCACGCGCGTCGGCGGAATTCCCGACGTGGTCTCGGCGCCGTCGCTGGGCGAGCTGGTGCCGGCGAAAGATCCGGCGGCGCTCGCCGGCGCGCTCGAACGCGTGGCCGACGGCGCGCACGACGCGGCGGCGATCGCGAAGCTGGGCGCGCGCGGCGGCTGGGCCGACAGCGCGGCCAAGCTGCTGGCGGTGCTCGAAGAGGCCGTCGGGCGCAGGGAGCGGCGGGCGGCGTGATGAACGTCCTGTATCACCACCGCACGCGCGGGCAGGACGTCGAGGCGGTGCACATCCGCGGCATCGTCAACGGGCTGCGCGCGCTCGGCCACCGCGTCGACGTGGTCAGTCCGCCCGGCGTCGACGTCGAGCGCACCGCGACGGCAAACGGACAAAAAGTGAAATCGGTTTCACCTTTGCCGACAAAAGTGAAACCCATTTCACCTTGGTCGCTGCTGTCGAAGAACGCGCCCGAGGTGCTGTTCGAAGGCATCGAGGTGGCCTACAACGCGTTCGCCTGGCCGGCGCTCGAGGCCCACCTGCTGCGCCGCCACTACGGGATGCTCTACGAGCGCTACGCGCTGTTCTCGCTCGCCGGCGTGCTCACCGCCGAGCGCCACCGCCTGCCGTTCATCCTCGAGGTCAACGACTCGGCGGTGGTCGATCGCATCCGCCCGCTCAAGTTGCAGGCGGCCGCGCGGCGCGTAGAGCGCTTCGTGTGGAACCGCGCCGACGCCATCGTCACCATCACCAGCTACTTTCGCGACCTGATCCTGGAGGCGGGCGTCGCGCCCGAGCGCGTGCACGTGATCCCGAACGCCGTCGACGACTCGGCGTTCGGCGCGCTGCCCGATCCGGGCGCGCTCCGGCGCAAGCTCGGCCTCGACGGGAAAGTCACCGTCGGCTACGTCGGCGCGATCAACTTCTGGCGGCGGCTCGACCTCTTGATGCAGGCGTTCGCGCCGCTGGCCGCGCGCCACCCGACGGCGCACATGGTGCTGATCGGCGACGGGCCCGATCGCGCCGGCGTCGGCGAATTGGCGCGCACGCTCGGGCTCGACGGGCGCGTCACCTTCACCGGCAAAGTGCCGCACGCGGAGATCCCCGCGCACCTGGCGGCGCTCGACATCGCGGTCATTCCGCACTCGAATACGTACGGCTCACCGATGAAGCTGTTCGAGTACATGGCCGCCGGCAAGCTGGTGGTGGCGCCGTGGCTGCCGCCGATCGTCTCGGTGATCGGCGAGGACGACGGCGGCGTGCTGTTCCCGCCGCTCGATCGCGACGGCCTCGAGCGCGCGCTCGACGGGCTGCTCGCCGACGGTGCGCGGCGCGCGCGGCTCGGCGCCCGCGCGCGCGAGAAGGTGCTCTCCGACTACGTGTGGCGGCGGCACGCGCAGACCATCCTCGACATCCACGCGCAGCTCCGGGGGCGATCGTGAAGGAGCCGCCGGTGACCGCGCCGCGCTTCGCGCGCACGCTGCTCAAGAACGCCGCGCGCGCGCTGGCGCCGTCGTCGCTGCTGGTGACGCGCGGCCCGGCCGATCGGCGCGCGGTGGCGCTCACCTTCGACGACGGTCCCGAGGCGCTGCTCGACGAGTACCTGGCGGTGCTCGAGCGCTTCGGCGCGCGCGCCACGTTCTTCGTGCTCGGCTCGGCGTGCGCGCGGCGCCGCGACGGGCTGCTCGAGATCGTGCGCCGCGGCCACGAGGTGGCGTCGCACGGCTACACGCACAAGCGCTTCCCGACGCTGAGCGCGGCCGAGCTCGACGACGAGCTGGCGCTCACCGCCGCGCTCCTGCCGGTGCCGCGCACGCGCCGCCCGCTGGTCCGGCCGCCGCAGGGCGCGACCACGCTCAAGTCGATCCTGCGCACGTCGCTGCGCGGCTACACGACGGTGCTGTGGTCGCTCGACTCCGACGACTGCCGCACGCAGTCGCCGTCGGAGATCGCGGCCAAGGTGGCGCCCGCGCGCGTGGCGCCGGGCGAGATCGTGCTCTTGCACGAGGGGCAGACGTGGACGCTCGAGGCTTTGCCGGCGATCCTCGACGGGCTCGAGCGGGCGGGTTATGCGCTGGTCACGGTCGGCGAGCTGCTTCGCGCTTAGCCTCGTCGCCGCGTGCCGCTCGCCGGCGTCGCCGGTGCCGGTGGTGGGCGAGACGGTCAAGCTGCGGCTCGGCGAGAGCGCGCCTCAGGCGAGCGCGCTCTTCGACGGCACGGTGGTGCGCCTGCGCGGCGCGCGCGGCGAGACGCTCGGCGTGCAGGTGCTGGCCGAAGCGGAGAACGCGCGGCTGTGGCTGCCCGAGGCGATCGCCGCCGTCGACGGCTTCACCGTGCACACGCTCAAGGTGACCGAGCCGTCGAGCGAGATGTACGGGCCGAGCCGCGGCACCGGGGAGTATCCCGACATCCTCGAGCCGCGCCCGCCGGGCATCGACGTGCCGGGGCCGGCGTACTTCGACGTGGCGATCCGGCCGGGCGCGAAGCCGGGGCGCTACCGCGGGCAGCTCGTGATCGATCGCCGCCCGATCACCGTCGAGCTGACGGTCGAGCCGGTGACCGTCGATCTCAAGCGCGATCCGCTGGTCTGGGTGTTCTATCTGCCGTCGGAGATCGCGCGCGAGCACAACGTCGCCGACGACGACGGGCTGGCCGAGATCGTCTGGGAGCGGCGCTACGTCGAGCTGTTCCGCGCGCACGGCTGCTTCCTCGCCAGCGATCTGCCGGCCAAACGTTTTCCGCCGCGCAGCGTGTTCGCCGCCGGGCTGCGCTACTGGCCGGTGGCGCTCGACACCGCGACCGACGAGCGGCTCGCCGCCGACGTCAAAGAGTGGCTGATGCAGTTCCGCAGCGGCGCGACCATCCCGTTCGCGGTGCCGGTCGACGAGCCGCGCAGCGCCGAGGATCGCGCGCGCGTGCGCCACGTCGGCGAAGTGGTCGCGCGCGCGGGCGGCGGCGCGCCGTCGCTGCTTCGCGCGGTGACCGCCGCGCGCTCGCCCGACTACGACGACGCGGTCGACGTCTGGATCTCGCCCAAGCTGTTCCCCGGCGCCGCGCCCGCGGGAAAACGGCTCTGGACCTACAACGGCCGTCCGCCCGAGGCCGGCAGCCTGATCCTCGACGGCGACGGCGCCGCGCTGCGCACCTGGGGCTGGATCGCCTTCCGCTACCGCGTCGAGCTTTGGTACGCCTGGGAAGGCCTGTACTGGAGCGACCGCTATAATAAAGGTGGACCGACGCGCGTGCTGCAGAACCCCGACACCTTCGACGAGCGCCGCAAGGGCGGCAGCGATCACGGAAACGGCGACGGCGTGCTGGCGTATCCCGGGCCGATGCCGTCGCTGAGACTCAAGGCGCTGCGGCGCGGGCTGACCGATCGCCTGCTGCTGGAAAAACTTTCGGCGTGCGGCGGCGCCGCCGAGGCGGACGCGATCGCGCGGCGGCTGGTGCCGCGCGCGCTCGGCGAAGCCAAAGGTGCGGCGGCGTGGCCGTCGGACGAGCGCGCGTGGGAGGCGGCGCGCGGCGAGGTGCTGGACGCGCTGGTGCGCCGCTGCCCCGACGGGGCGGGCGCGGACGGAGGACGAAAGTGAAACCGGCTTCACTTTCGCGGGGAAAAGTGAAACCGGCTTCAGTTTCGGGCTGGGCCGACGAGGAGCCGGGGCTGGCGGGCGCCGGCGCCGAGCTACAGCGCCTCAAGCGGCGCGCGCTGGCGCATCCGTGGCGCACGCTGGCGGTGGCGCTGCTGGCGACGCTGGCGGTCGTGGGGATGCGCGCGCGCAAGGTGCGCACCTTCTCCTCGCGCGTGGTGTTCCGCGTGACCGAGGGCGATCTCGACGCCTCGACGGCGCCGCGTCCGGCCAAGCGGCTGCGCGAGTACGTGCTCGACGTGGCGTTCTCCAACCAGCGGCTGCTCGACGTGATCCGCGAGCACGGGCTGTACGCGCGCGAGATGAAGCGCGACCCGTCGCTCGCCGTCGAGGCCATGCGCGACGACGTCGAGGTCGACGTGTGGCGCAACTACTTCGTCGAGATCCGCCAGCTCGACGACGCCGGCCGCTCGGCGCGCATCGCCGTCACCTACCGCGCGCGCGATCCCAAGCTGGCGCTGGAGGTGGTGCGCCACCTCGGCCGGCTGATCGCCGAGCAGGAGGAGAAGGCGCGCATCGCCATGGCCGAGGAGGCGGCGCGCCAGGCGGAGCTGGCGGTGGACGAGGCGCGCGGGCAGCTCGAGCGGCGGCAGAAGCAGATCGTCTCGCACGAGCTGGAGCTGCGGCGCGGCAATTTGCCGCAGGCGCAGGCGGCCATGCTGCGCGTCGAGCTGGCCGATCTGAAGAAGAACCTGGAGCCGCTCGAGGCGCGGCTCACCGAGCTGCAGCAGAAGAAGAGCGCCTACGACCTGCGCGCGGCGATGGAGCGCAACCAGCTCGGCCTGCAGTTCGAGCTGGTCGATCCCGGCCAGCAGGCGAAGCTCGGCATCTCCAAGCCGCGCGAGCTGATCCTGATCGGCGTGATCGTGCTGATCGTCGTCTTGCCGCTCGCCGGGATCTTCGTCGGCGCCTACGATCAGCGCGTCTACGACGCCGAGGACGTGCGCCGCCTCGGGCTGGAGGCGGTCGGCCACGTCGAGCGCTTCCCCGGCGACAACGTGGGGGCGCTCGATACGCGCCTGGAGCGGGACCATCGTGTACACTGATAAACCCATGAGCGAGATTCGCAGCGCGCGGGACCGCCTCGACCGCATCTTGTCGATCGCCGGCCGCGCCACCCGCTTCTGGATGCCGGCGCTGATCGTGATCGTCGCCGGCGGCGCGATCTCCGGCGGCGTGGCCTTCACCCGGCCGCGCGTCTACAAGTCGGAGGTGTTGATCCTGTATCGCGAGGGCATCCGCTCGAGCGATCTCGGCGGGCCCGACGCGGTCGCCGATCCGGCGCGCAAGCTCGGGCTCAAGCTCAAGGAGATGGTGCTGTCGCGGACGCGGCTGCAGCAGATCATCGACGAGTTCAAGCTGTATCCGGGCATCGTCGCCGATCGCGGCTACGTCGACGCCGTCGACGAGATGCGCAACCACATCGCGTTTCGCGTCAAGGACGGCGACACGTTCGGGCTCTCGTTCGAAGGCGAGGACCCGAAGCGCGTGCAGGAGGTGACCGCCTCGCTCGCCGACGCGCTGATCGTCGAGAACTCGAAGACGCGGCAGGAGCAGGCCGAGGTCACCAAGGAGTTCCTCGACGCCGAGAAGCAGCGCACCGAGACCGAGCTGCGCGAGAAGGAGACGTCGCTGGCGAAGTTCCTCGCCAAGCACCCCGAGTTCGCCAAGGAGAGCGCGCAGTCGTCGGGCGGCCAGGCGGGCACGGCGATCCGCGCGCAGGAGAAGACGCACGGGACGAAGACGCCGACCGATCCGGCGCTGCTGGCGCTCGAGCGCGAAGCCACGCGCCTTCAGGAGCGGCTCGGCATGCCGACGGCGAAGAAGAAGAAGGGCGACGCGTCGATCGATCCGGCGCTGATCGCCGAGCGGCAGGCGGCCGAGGCCGATCTCAAGCAGGCGCAGAAAGATCTCGAGAGCAAGCTGCTGGCGTTCACCGACAACCACCCCGACGTGAAGACGGCGCGCACGCACGTCAAGAACGCCGAGGCGCGAGTCAAGCGCGCGCTCGACGCGCTGGCGCAGGACACCGCCGACGCGCAGAAGAAAGAGAACGAGGCGGAGGCCAACGAGGGGACGATCGATCGCGCGGCGCTCGAGACCGAGCTCAAGCGCGTCAACGAGGAGATCGCCGCGTACAAGGCCAAGCGGCAGCGCAAGGACACCGCCGACGGCGCGCAGCAGGCGGCCGGCGCGTCGGCGTGGATCGTCGCGCTCGAGACCGATTGGACGCGCCTCAACCGCGAGGTCACCGAGGCGCGCGAGCGGTACCAGCAGCTCCAGGACAAGCAGTTCAAGGCGTCGATGGCGGAGACGGCGGCGGTAAGCGGGCGCAACGCGCAGATGGTGATCGTCGATCCGGCGTACAAGCCGACGCATCCGGCCAAGCCGCGCTCGACCATCGCCGCCGTCGGGGCGCTGATCTCGATCGGGCTCGGCCTGGCGCTGGCGCTCGGCTGCGCGCTGCTCGACGATCGCCTGTACGATCGCGTGGACCTCGAGCGCTTGGAGTTGGCGCCGCTGCTCGGCGTGGTGCCGCGCGCGCCGAAGAAGGCGAAGAACGGCGAGGGGCGTCGTGGCTGAGCCGCCCCGTCGAGGATCGGGCTCGGGGCGGCCGGGCTCGGGCGAGCAGCCGCGCATCACGCAGCCGATGGTGTCGGTGGACGCGACCCACCGGCAGGAGAAGATCACGCCGCCGGCCGGCACGTCGCTGCCGCCGGAGACGCGGGCGATCGGCGCGCGCAAGGCGGCCAAGATCATCGACGACCTGATCGCCGACGGCGAGCCGACGCGCGCGCAGCCGGCGCCCGAGGCGCGGCCGGCGCCGCTGCCGACGGAGACGGTGCCGTACTCGAAGGCGAAGTTCCTGAACCCGAACGATCCGCTGATGAAGACGCAGCACGACGCGCGGCCGGCGACGACGCGGCGGGTGCCGGGGATGCCGGAGCCGGCGGGGGCGCCTTCATTAATGGAGCGCGAGCGGCTGCCGGCGGTGACCGAGCGGGATTTGCCGGCGATGGCGCCGCAGCGCGAGCGGCTGCTCACGCCGACGCCGCCGGTCGAGCGCGAGCGCGTGACCACGCCGATGCCGGCGGTCTCGGCGCAGTCGCAGTCGCACGCTCAGTCGCAGTCGCCGCAAAATGCGCCGGCGACGATTCAGCAGTCGGCGATCGCCGCGTCGGGCCCGCCGCCCGCCGACACGCAGAAGACGAAGGTCTGGGTCGCGACCCACAAGCTGCTCGCCGATCCCGATCCGCGCCTCATCCTCTTGCGCGAGCCCGACAGCCCGCGCGCGGCCAGCTTTCGCGTGCTGCGCCACCGCCTCGCCGAGCAGAACGATCCGCGCACCATCGTCGTCTCGTCGGCGGAGGCGGGCGACGGAAAGACCACGTGCGCGGTGAACCTGGCGCTGGCGCTCGGCGAGTGCGGGCGCGCGCGCGTGCTGCTCGTCGAGGCCAACCTGCGCGCGCCGACGCTGGCGGCGCTGTTCGGCTTCCTGCCGCCCGAGTGTTTTTCGGCGCAGCTCGAGCGCCACCGCGAGCGGCCGCTCGATCCGTGGTCGGTGGTGGAGGTCGGCTCGCCGTCGCTGCACGTGGTGGCGGTCAAGCCGGGCGCGTCGACCGAGGGGCGGCCGCTGCTCGACGGCGTGGCGTTCGGCATCGCCATCGACATGCTCAAGCGCGGCGGCTACGACTACCTGGTGCTCGACACGCCGCCGGTGCTCGGCTCGGCCGACGTGAACCTGATCGAGGATTTCGCCGACGGCGTGCTGCTGGCGGCGCGGTCGCGCAAGTCGTCGAGCCGCGCGCTCAGGCGGGCGGTGGAGCAGCTCCAGCCGGGCAAGATCCTCGGCGTCACGCTGCTCGACGCCTAGCGGACGCCGCGAACCGCGTCGCGAATCGGAGCGCCGTCACGAATCGGCGCGCCGTCACGGCGGCGGCTCGAGCTGGATCACCACCGACGACAGCGACGCGGCGTACTCGCGGTCGTAGCCGCGTGCGGCAATTTGCCGCTCCACCTGCGCGCCCGCCGATCGCAAAGACGGCGCGCGCAGCGGCGGGCGCCAGCGGCTCCACCAGATCACCGCGAAGGTGGCCGCCGCCGCCATCAGCGCCGGCAGCGCCATGCGCCCGAGCGCCGAGCGCCGCGGCGTCTCCGCGATCCGCCGCTCGATGCCGCGCCACAGCCGCTGCTGAGGCGGCGCGGCGGCCGCGCGCCGCTGCATCAGCTCGCGCTCGGCGCGCAGCCACTCCAGCTCGCGGCGGCAGCGCTCGCACGCGCGCGCGTGCGCCTCGAGCGCGGCGGCGCGCGCGCGATCGTCGGGGCCGGAGAGCCGCCCGGCCGCCAGCTCCTCGAGCGCGTCGGGGTCGCAGATCATTCGGTGCCTCCTACGTACGGCCGCAGCTTCCCCCGCAGCTCCAGCCGCGCGCGATGAATCTCGTTCTTCACCTTCGCCAGCGACCACCCCATCACCTGGCGAATCTCCTGGTAGTCGAGACCGTGGTCGATGCGCAACAGCAGCGCCGCGCGCCGCGGCTCGGGCAGCTCGGCGAGCGCCTCGGCCAGCAGCCGATCCGCCTCGCGTCCCATCAGCTCGCCCTCGGGCGTCGGCGCCGGGCTGGCCAGCTCCTCCAGCGACGGCGCCCGCGGGCGGCGCGCGCGCAGCGCCTCGTGGAACACGTGGCGCGCGATGCCGAGCAGCCACGGCAGGAGCTTTTCGCGATCGCGCAGCGAGCCGAGCCGCGTGTGCGCGCGCACGAACGTCTCCTGCGTCGCCTCGTCCGCCGCGTCGGCGTCGCGCAGCAGATCCTGCAGGAAGCGCCGCACCGACCCGCCGTGGCGGTCGAAGATGGCGCGGAAGTCGTCGGCCTCGCCGGTCGCCATGTCGAGTGCGCGAGCCGGGTCCGCTGAGAACGCCGAGGACACGATCCGCATGTTGTCATGTGGCGCCAATCCGATGGTGGTTTCATTTTTTTTCGCCAAAGCGAAACCGGCTTCACCTTTTTTCCACTCCGTCGGTGAGGAGGACACCGATGAGCTTTCGCACCGCCCTGTTGCTGTCGCTCGCGTTCGCCCCCGCCTGCGCCTCGGGCCCGCCCGAAGGCGTGCGCACCGAGATCGTCCGCGGAGGATCGTGCTCGCTCGACGTCGTCGACTGGCCGGCGGCGGAGCGCGACTTCAACCGCGCGCGCTCGGCCGAGCTGGCGGCGAAGCTGGAGGCGGCGGCGCGCGCCGATCAGCAGGCGTTCGCGGCCGATCCGGCGACGCGCGCGCTCGGCGCCGAGCTGACCGCGATCAACCGCGGCGTGCCGCGCGACAGCTACCAGTTCGTGGCGCACGACGTGGCGTCGCTGGCGCTGCGGCTGCGGCAGCTCGACTGCGCGCTGCTCGGCGGCGCGTTGCGCAGCGAGCCCGACACCGCGCAGCGCCGCTATCAATCGATCATTCAAGAGCTGACCGAGCAGCGCAAGAAGCTCGGCTGATCGCGGCGCTGCTCGACGGCGCGCGACGGCGCGCGACGCCGCTAGAGCCGATCGCCGACGAGCAGCACGTAGCCGGTGCACGGCATGCTGGTGCCGCGGCTGGTGGCGTCCTGGCTCTTGCACTGCGTGCCCTGCACGTTGTTCTCGCTGTACACGTGCCGCTCGTAGCGCAGCGAGCGCGCCATCACCACCGCGGTCTCGACGGTGTAGCCGAGCGAGCACGACGCCGCGTCGCCCGACGCGATCGACAGCTCGCCCTTCCAGCCGTTCGCGATCGGCTCCGACAGCAACCCGAAGCCGAGCGTGCACGTCGACGGATCGGCCGACGTACACGTCTTGAAGCTGAAGAGCGGCACGCCGAGCAGCTCCTGCTTGACGACCTGGAAGAACGCCGGCGTCGTCTGCGCCGTGCCCGGCCCGCAGCCGGCGCCGTCGCTCTGGCTGGCGGTCATCGCGTACATCCCGGTGATGTCGATTCCGTCGCCGCAGCCGGCGGCGAGCGCGGCGGGCGCGAGCGCGCACGCGAAGAGCAGTTTGCGCATGGGACGATCTTACGCCGATCGCGTCGCGCGCGCGCGTCAGCGCGGCGGCAGCGGCTCGCCGTCGAGGTCGCGGTACTCGATGCTCTTGGCGATCGGCAGCGCGCGCAGCTGGTGCTCGATGAGCTTGCGATCGCCGACGACGACCACCGTCAGCGCGTCGGGGTGCAAGAGGCGCGCGGCGGCGGCGTCGAGCTGCGCGGCGTCGAGGTGCTCGAGCTGCGCGGGCAGCCGGCTCCACGAATCGAGCGGCTGATCGGCGAGCGTCAGGTCGCTGAGCAGGAGCAGCCCCGGCGGGCCCGCGCCCCACGACTCGACGATCTTCTGCTCGACGAGCGCGCGGCCTTTTTGCAATTCGTCGAGCGGGATCGGCGCGCGCATGCCCGAGACCTCGGCGAGGATCTCGCGCACCGACTCGGCGGTGGCGTCGGTGCGCACCGCGGTGGCGATGATGAACGGGCCGGGCGCGCGGAACGCCTTGAACTCGGCGTGCACGCCGTAGGTGTAGCCGTGCTTCTCGCGCAGATTTTGGACGAGGCGGCTGGTGAACGATCCGCCGAGGATCATCTCCACCAGGCAGGCGGCGGCGTAGTCGGGCGTCGCGCGCGCGATGCCGACGTGACCGACGCGCACCTCCGACTGCGGCGCGCCCGGGCGATCGACCAGCACGAAGCGCGCGCCCGACGGCGCGGCGTCGGGCGGCGGCGGCGCGGGCGCGGCCGACGACTTCCAGCCGGCGAGCGCGGCGTCGAGGCGCGCGGCCACGTCGTCGAGCTGCGCGTCGCCGACCAGCAGCACCTGCGTGGTGCGCGGCCCGTAGTGCGCGGCGTAGAAGGCGCGCACGTCGTCGGCGGTCAGCTTCTCGACGGCGGCGCGCGTGCCGAGCTCGTCGTGCGCGTAGGGATGCGCGCCGTAGAGCACGCGCTGGAAGACGGTGTCGGCGGCGTCGCGCGGCTCGTCGCGGCGGCGCACGATCTCGGCGAGCTGGCGATCGCGCGCGCTCGGCCACTCGGCGGCGTCGAAGCGCGGGCGCGCCACCAGGTCGGCGACCAGCGCGAGCGCGCGGTCGAGGTTGCGCGCCAGCATCGGCGTCGAGAGGCGCAGGCCGGTCTCGTCGCACTCGATCTTCAGCTCGCCGCCCAGCTCCTCGAACGCCTCGGCCAGCTCGCGGCCCGAGCGCGCGCCGGCCCCGCCGTCGACGAGAAAGTTGGCGGTGGCCACGGCCAGGCCGGGCTTGTCGGGCGGATCCAGCTCGGCGCCCGCCTGCACCGTCACCATCAAGTGGACGAGCGGCAGCTTGTGATCGGGCACCAGCACCACGCGCGCGCCCGATGCGGTCACGCGCGAGAGCGGCGCCGGCGCCTGCCAGCCGCGCGGCGCGACGATCGCCGGCGCGCGCGACAGATCCGGCTTCTTGTCGCAGCCGGCGAATCCCGCAGCGACGAGAAAACAGAAAAGTGAAATCAGTTTCACTTTTCCGGGAAAAAGCGAAATCGGTTTCACTTTTTCTCTCCTGCGGCCGGCAGCACGGTCACCGTCAGGCGCGGCTGGGCGAGGACGGCGCGCGCCTGGCCGAGCACGTCGGCCGCCTTGAGCGGCTGGTAGCGCCCGACCAGCGAGTAGTCGAGCAGCCCCGGATCGCCGTAGCGAAACTCCATCTGGTTGAGCGCGTCGGCCAGCATGAACAGCGCGCTCACCTCCTCGAGCTTCTTGGCCTGCGTGAGCGCGCGCGCCCGCTCGACCTCGCGCTCCGTCGGTGGCGCGCCGGTCTGCAAGCGCGCGAGCTCGGCGTCGATGGCGCGCTCCAGCTCGGCGGCGGTGTGGCCCGGCTGCGCGGTCGCCACGATCACCAGCGTGCCGCCGTAGCGGCTGGCGCGCTGCTCGACGATGATCTCCTGCGCCAGCTTCTGCTCGTACACCAGCGCGCGCTGCAGCCGCGACGACTTGCCGAGCCCGAGCAGCGCCGCCAGCAGCTCGCACTCCGCGTCGCCGGTGCCGCCGTCTTCGGGCGAGCTCCACGCCAGCGTCACCTGCTCCAGCTCGACGGCGTCGCGCAGCACCACGCGCTCGGCGCGCGCCAGCCGCGTCGGCTTGGGCGCCGCGTGCTCCGGCTCGGGCAGCCGCGGCATCCAGCCGAACCAGCGCTCGATCAAGCGCCGCGCCTCGTCGGGCCGGAAGTCGCCCGCCACCACCAACTGCGCGTTCGACGGCACGTAGTAGCCGCGGAAGAACGCCTTCACGTCGTCGACGCTGGCCGCGGTCAGATCGGCGTGCGAGCCGATCACCGGGTGATGATACGGGTGCCCGTCGGGATACAGGTGCTCCGGCAGCGCCAGCTCGACGCGGCCGTACGGGCGATTCTCGTAGGTCTGGCGCCGCTCGTTCTTCACCACGTCGCGCTGCAGGTCGACTTTGTCCTTCGTCATGTCGTCGGGCAGCGTCGCCAGGCGATCCGCCTCGAGCCACAAGAACGTCTCGAGCAGGTGCGACGGGCCCATCTCGAAATAGTTGGTGCGGTCCTCGCTCGTCGCGGCGTTGTTCTGGCCGCCCCACGCCTCCATCAATTGATCGAAGCGGCCGTTGGGGACGTTCTTGGTGCCCATGAACATCAGGTGCTCGAACAGGTGCGCGAAGCCGGTGCGGTGCGCGCGCTCGTCCTTGGAGCCGACGCGGAACAGCACGTCGACCACCACCTGCGGCAGGCGGTGATCTTCGTGCAGGATCACGGTGAGGCCGTTCGGCAGCTTGTAGCGCTCGAACGCGACGTGCAGCGCGGTCTGCGGCGGCGAAGCTTGCGGCGGCGAAGCTTGCGACGGCGAAGTTTGCGACGGCGAAGTTTGCGACGGCGGTGAAGTCGTCGTCGGTTCGGCGCGCGGCCCGCGCTCGGGCGCGAGCGCCACGGCGAGGACGCACGAGGGGAAGAGCCACGTCCTCGGCATCGCGCGAAAGTTACCACGCCCGCGCCGCCGCGGCAGCCGCGCGTCACCATTTCGTCGCCGCGCAGCGACGGCAGACGCCGAATCGCCGCCCGGACGCCCCTGCGCAATTTTCGCCGCCCGCAGGAGTTGCTTTTTTTTCTTTCGCGAGCCGTGCTAAGCATCGGTCGCTGAGTGCCGCGCGTGCGGCTGAGGATCGGAACGTGGCGACCAAGACTCCCTCCAAGGGCAAGAAGGCGGCGGCGAAGGACGGCGGCGCGAAGAAGAGCGCCAAGCCGGCCCCCAAGAAGGCGGCAGCGACGGCGCCCAAGGTGAAGGCGAAGGCGCCCGAGCCGATCGACGATCCGGCCGACATGCCGGAGGTGGCCGACGCGCCCGATCTCGAAGACGCCGAGGACGACGACGACGAGGCGGAGGGCGACGACGAGGCGCCCGCGCCGCGTCCGGCCGCCGCCAAGGGCGCGCCCGCGCCTGCGGCCAAGAAGCCCGCGCCGCGCTCGAGCCGCGCCGTCGACGCGCCCGAGGCGCCGCCGGTGGTGCCGGCGCGCCGCTTGACGCCCGAGGCCAAGGCGCGCGTCAACGAGATGGTCGCCAAGGGCATGTCGCTCGGCGATGCGCTGCGCCAGGCGGCGTCGTGGGAGACGTTCGTCGCGCCGGTGAAGGACGAGCCCGCCAAGCTGGTGCAGGGCAAGAGCTTCGACGGCGGGCCCAAGCCGGCGGCGCCGCGCGACGACGACGACAAGGACGACGGTGGCGGCGACGAAGAAGAGCCGGCCGCCGCCGACGACGAGTAGCCGCGTGCGGCGATGATCGACGGCGCGCGCGAGCCGGCGGCCGCTTGGTCGTGGGACGATCTCGACGGCGCCGCGCGGCTGTGGGCGACGCTCGCCGGCGTCGGGCTGCAGGCCGGCTCGACCCACTCGCGCTACCTGTTCAAGCTCGACCTCGCCTGGGTAAACCTGATCGGCTGCCGCTTCACGCAGATGGATCTGTCGAGCTCGCGCCTCTCGGGCGCGCACCTCGAGCACGCCGATCTGCGCAAGGTGAACCTCGAGGAGACCGCGCTCGACGGCGCGGTGCTCTATCACGCCAACTTGAGCTGGGTCGAGGCGCGCGGCGCCGACCTGCGCGGCGCGGTGTGCGAGGGCGCCGACTTCACCGAGGCGGTGCTCGCCGAGGCGCGCTGCGACGGCGCCGACTGCAAGCGCGCGATCGCCAACCGCGCCGAGCTGACCGGCGCCAGCTTCGAGCGCGCGCGACTGCTCGACGCCGTGCTGGAGAGCGTCGACCTGGAGAACGGGAAACTGCGCGGCGCGCACGTCACCGGCGCGGCGCTCACGCTGGCGAACCTACGCGGCTGCGATCTGCGCGAGGCGGTCCTCAAGCGCTGCGATCTGCGCGGCGCCGATCTCGCGGGCGCGCTGCTCGACGGCGCGCTGCTCGAAGGCGCCCGCTTCTCGGCGCGCGGCACCGACGACAGCGGCAAGTCGATCGGCTCCGCGCTCTCGGAGCGCCAGGCCGCGCCGCTGCCCTCGAAGGCGCAGCTCCTCTCGGCGAAGTGGCAGTCGATCGAGATCGACGGCGCCGAATGGACCCGCGAAAAGCTCCAAGCCAGCGACGGTAACTTCTAAAAGCGAAATCAGTTTCACTTTTTCGGGAGAAAGTGAAATTAGTTTCACTTTTTACGCGGCGGCGCCTTGGGCTTGTTCGCCAGCGGCTGGAGCTGGATCGACAGCTCGAGGCTCTCACCCGCGCCGAGCGTGACCTCGCGATCGTTCGGCGCGCGCCCCTCGGCCTCGAGGTGCAGCCGGTGCTTGCCGGGATCGACCTGCGCCGAGACCGCGGTCGCGTCCTCGCCGAGCAGCTTGCCGTCGAGCTCGACGCGCGCCGGCGGGCTCACCTGCACCTTGAGCGCGGCGATCGGCGCCGGCGTCGGCGGCGGCGCGGGCGGCGCCTGCGGCCGCGGCCGGATCCCCACCAGCGTGAACGCCACCACGCCGCCGATGATCAGCAGCGTGAACACCGCCGGCCCGATCCACGATCGCGGCACCGGCTCGATCGCCTCGTGCTGCCCGGTGGCCACCGGCGCCAGCGACGGCTCCGAGGGCTTCGGCGCCGGCTTGGGCGTCGGCGTGCGCGTGCCGCCCGGCGCGGTCGCGCCCAGCTCGAGATCGACGCGCGCGCGCGGCTTGGGCGGCGGCGGCGTGAACGCGCTCGCGCCGAAGCACGCCAGGTCGAGCGCCGCGTGCAGCTCCGCCGCCGTCTGCCAGCGATCCTCCGGCCGCTTGGCCAGCGCCTTCTGGATCACGGTGTCGAGCATCACCGGCATGCCGATCAAATCGGTCAGCGACGGCGGCGGCGTCGAGAGGTGCATGTTCATCACCTCCAGCACCGAGTCGGCGTCGAACGGCGAGTTGCCGGTGAACAGCTCGTACATCAGCACGCCGACGGCGTAGAGATCGCTGCGGTGATCGATCGGCCCGGTGGCGCGGCACTGCTCGGGCGACATGTACGCCGGCGTTCCCATCGGCGTGCCGGTGCGCGACTTCACCAGCGACACGTCGCCCTCGTCGTGCATCAGCTTGGCGAGCCCGAAGTCGAGGATCTTCACCTGCAGCTCGTCGGGCGCGTCGAGCGCGCCGAGCACGAAGATGTTGTCCGGCTTGAGATCGCGGTGGACGATCTGGTTGGCGTGCGCCACCTCGAGCGCCGCCAGCACGCCGCCGACGATCACGCGCACCAACTCGACGCCGAGCACGCCGCGCTCCTCGAGCACGCGCGCCAGGCTCTTGCCGTCGAGGAACTCCATCACCTGGTAGTAGCGCCCGTCGGGGAGCTGCCCGAACGCGAACACGTCGACGATGTTGCGGTGGCGCACCAGGCTGGCGGCGCGCGCCTCTTGCAGGAAGCGCGCGGACGCCTCGTTCGAGCGCGCGAACAGATCGTTCAGGATCTTGACCGCGACCTTGCGGCCGAGCAGGGGATGCTGCCCCTCGTAGACGATGCCCATCCCGCCTTCGCCGATCTTGCGCACCACGCGGTACTCGCCGACCACCGACTCGGGCGCGAGCTCGGGCAGCGCCGACTTGGGCACCTTGGCCGTGCGCGCGAACGCGCCGGTGGTGGCGATCTCCGGCGAGCACTCGCCGGTCGGGTGCTTCCCGCCGCAGATCTCGCAGGACGACGCCACTCGCTCGATCGTATCCGATCGCCGCGGAGCCGTCATCTCGGCGAACGGCTATAGTGCGCGGCGCGATGAAAGAAGATCGACCGAGCTTCACCGCCGCGTGGGTGGCCGCTTGCCGGGGGCTCGGGCGCCTCTTGCCGCGCGAGGCGCTGCTGGCCGACGATCCGTTCGGCGCGCGCTTCGGCGGACGCGCGGCGCGGCTGCTCGAACGCGCCGGCCATCGCGCGCCGTCGCTGGCGCGCGCCACCGTCGAGCTCGGCGGGCCGCTCACGCGCTTCATCCTCTACATGCAGGTGCGCACGCGGCTGTTCGACGACGTGCTGCGCGCGTTCGTGCGCGAAGGCGGGCGCCAGCTGGTGCTGCTCGGCGCCGGCTTCGACTGCCGCGCGGCGCGCTTTCGCGGCGAGCTCGACGGCGCAAACGCGGTGGTGTTCGAGATCGATCATCCGGCGACGCAGGCGCGCAAGCGGGCGCTGCTCGCCGGCGAGCCGAGCGCGCGCGTCGAGTACCTGGCGTGGAACTTCGAGCGCGGCATGGACGGCTTGCCGGCCGCGCTCGCGGCGCGCGGCTTCGACGCGGCGTCGCCGGCGCTGGTCATCTGGGAGGGCGTGACGCCGTACCTGACCGAGGACGCGATCGAGGCCACGGTGGCGACGGTCGCGCGGCTGAGCGCGCGCGGCTCGCGCCTGGCGTTCAGCTACTTCGATCGCGAGCTGGTGACGCGCCCGCGCGCCGCCGAGCGGCTCGTCGGCGGCGTGGTCGCGCGCGTCGGCGAGCCGTTCCGCTTCGGCTGGTCCCCGTCGGCGCTGCCGGCCTGGCTCGCGTCGCGCGGCTTCTCCCTCGAAACCGACTGGCCCGCCGACCGCGCCGCCGCCGAGCTGCTCCCGCCGCGCTGGGCCCGCCTGGTGCGCGAGGCCTCGCGGCATTTTGCCGTAGCCCGCCGCTCCTGACCGCTCGACGGAGGGATTAAACGCCAAGACGCCAAGACGCCAGTCGGAAAATATTAATTTCTGAGCTGGCGTCTTGGCGTCTTGGCGTTTCAATCCTCCGCTCTGCGTCAGTTGCAGAGCAGGACGAGCTTGCCGGTGATCTTGGCGTCGTCGAGGAGGGCGTGGGCGCGCGCGGCTTCGGCGAGCGGCAGGCGCTCGGCGACGGCGGGGCGCAGCTTGCCGGCGGCGAGCAGCGCGAACAGCGCGGCGAGGTCGGCGCGATACCACTCGGGCCGCGCGTCCTTCAGCACCATCACGTTGTAGCCCATCACGCTGCGCGTCGCGTCCATCAGCGCGAGCAGCTGGAACTTCGGCATGCCGAGGTAGTTGGCGATCGCCTTGCCCAGCTTGCGCCGCCCTTTCACCGTCGCCGACGAGAAGCCGTAGCCGACCAGCATCCCGCCGACGCGCAGCGCCTCGAACGATCGCCGCCACTGCTTGCCGCCGACCGGATCGAACACCGCGTCCACGCCCGCGCCGCCGGTGAGCGCCTTCACGCGCGCGACGAAATCCTCCGCGCGATAGTCGATCGCCGTCGCGCCGCCGCGCTCGACCGCCGCGTGCTTCTCCTTCGACGCCGTGCCGAACATCTCCAGCTCCGCCAACTTGCCGAGCTGCAGGAGCGCGTCGCCGACGCCGCCGCCCGCGCCGTGGATCAGCACGCGCTCGCCGCGCCCGAGCCGCGCGCAGCGATGAATGAGCTGGTGCGCCGTCAGAAAATTCAGCACCAGCGCCACCGCCTCGCCCGCGTCGACGCCGTCGGGCACCGCCACCAGCGACTCTGCTGCGACGCACAAATAATCCGCGTAGCCGCCGATCTTCGTCAGCGCCGCCACGCGCGCGCCCACCTGCCAGCCGCTCACGCCCGCGCCGATCGCGTCGACGGCGCCGACCACGTCGTAGCCCGGCGCGAACGGCGGCCTGGGCACGCCGCGATACAACCCCTCGCGCATCAGCACGTCGGCGAACGCCACGCCCGTCGCCGCGATCTTCACGCGCACCTCGCCGGCGCCGGGCTCGGGCACCTCCTCCTCGACGAGCGTGAGCACCTCGGGGCCGCCGCGCCGCGCGATCACCACCTTGCGATTCTTCGCCATGGGCCGCGCACTATAAGATCGATCCGCGCGCTTCGGCGTTATCCGTTAACATGGGGCACGCAGCTCGGGGGGAGTCCATGCCGTGGATCGCGCTGGTCGGGCCCGAGTTCGAAGAGAACCTGAGCCTGCGCTACCTCGCCTCGTCGCTGGAGCGCGCCGGATTTCGCGCCGAGCTCCTGGCGTTCAACCGCGAGTCGGATCTGCCGCGGCTCGTCGACGCGATCGCGCGCGCGCCGGGAGGCGAGCCGCCGCTGCTCGTCGGGCTGTCGCTCGCGTTTCAGTGGCGCGCCAAGGATTTTCTCGCGCTGGCGATGGCGCTGCGCGAGGCTGGCTACCGCGGGCACATCACCGCCGGCGGGCACTTCGCGACGTTCGCGTCGATCGACCTTTTGCGTGATTTTCCCGAGCTCGACTCGATCTGCCGGCAGGAGTCGGAGGACACGATCGTCTCGCTGGCGCGCGCGCTCAGGGACGGCGCCGATTTCTCGTCGCTGCCGGGGCTGGCGCTGCGGAAGGGCGGCGTGCCGTATCTGACCGAGCAGCCGGCGCTGCCGAACCTGGCCACGCTGCCGCGGCCGGATCGCGCGGGCGAGCCGGCGCGCTGCTTCGGCCACGCGATCGCGCCGCTGGTGGGCAGCCGCGGCTGCTACGCCAACTGCAGCTTCTGCTGCATCGCCGCCTGGCACGAGGAGAGCCAGCCGGGCAAGCGCTACCGCCTGCGCGAGCCGGGCGACGTCGCCGACGAAATGCTGGAGCTGGCGCAGACGCGCGGCATCGAGGTGTTCGTCTTTCACGACGACAACTTCTTCGTCCCCGGCCACAAGAAGAACCTCGAGCGCTTCCATGCGCTCGCCGATGCGCTCGCCGCGCGCGCCATGCCGCGCTTCGCCACCGTGGTGAAGGCGCGCCCCACCGACGTGACCATGGAAGTGTTCTCGGTGCTCAAGGAGCGGCTCGGCTGCATCCGCTGCTACGTCGGCGTGGAGAGCGACGCCGATCAGGGGCTGCACACGCTCAACCGCTGGGCGCGGCCGGATCACAACCGCAAGTCGATCGAGATCGTGCGCGCGCTCGATCTCTACACCTGCTTCAACATGCTGCTGTTCGATCCCGACACGACGATCGAGAGCCTGACCACCAACGTGCGTTTCATCCGCTACGCCAGCGACTCGCCGTTCAACTTCGGACGCGTCGAGCTCTACGCCGGCACGCCGCTGCTCGGCCGCATGCAATTCGAGAAGCGCTGCTGGGGCGACTATCTGCAGTGGGACTACGCGCTCGGCTCGCCGGAGGTCGAGCGGGTGTTCGCGCTCGCGCTCGCCTGCTTCCGCGCGCGCAACTTCGGCGACGGCGCGCTGGCCAACCGCATGATGGGGCTCCGCTTCGATCAGGAGGTGGCGCGCTTCTTCCACCCCGGCGCGTTCCGGCGCGAGTGGCTCGACGAAGCGGTGGCGCTCACCCGCGCGCTCGGCGAGGACACCGCCGCCGGCCTGGAGCGGATCCTGTCGCATGTACAAATGTACAAAGACGGCGACGAGGCGCTGATCGACGAGCTGTCGGCGCAGCTGCGCGAGACCGAGCGCCGGCTGGCGCGCTCGCTCAAGTCGCTGGCGCGCACCATGTTCGACGCGATCGGCGGCGGCCCGCCGCTCAGCGAGATGGGCGACCGCGTGGCCACTCCGCTGCAGCTCACCCGCGAGATGGAGCTCCCATGAGCGACGACGTCAAGAAGGTGATGAACGAAGTGCTGCCGCTGCCGGAGAAGGCGGATCGCTCGACGCCGCGCGATCGCACCAAGGCGCACCTGTCGCGCATCCTGGCGGCGGCCGGCTTCGCGCTTTCCGGCGCCGCGCACGCGGACGCGACCGTCCCCGGCGACAAGAAGAACGACAAGCCCGACGGCAAAGGCAAAGAGGTCCAGCCCAAGCCGCCGGAAGAGCCGCCCAGCTTCCACGTCGTCGATCCGGTTCCCGAGCCGTACATCAACCGGCGCGGCGAAGGCTTCCTCAAGCTCGAGACCAAGCCGCCCGGCCTGGCGGTGACGGTCGACGGCGAGCCGCAAGCGGAGAAGACGCCGATCAAGAAGCTCAAGCTCGGCGCCGGCCCGCACGCGATCACCATCACGCGGCCGGACGGCGAGCAGGAGAATTTCTCCGTCGAGGTGAAGGCCAAATCGACGGTCAAAGTGTCCAAGGACCTGCGCCCGAAGAAGAAATGATCCTGTGGTATAGATTCCGCCGTGAGCGAGAGCGGCGGAAACTTCATTCGCGACATCATCGTCGAGGACAAAGCGAGCGGCAAGTACGGCGGCCGGGTGGCCACCCGCTTCCCGCCCGAGCCAAACGGCTACCTGCACATCGGCCACGCCAAGGCGATCTGCATCGACTTCGGCCTGGCGCGCGAGTTCGGCGGCACCACCAACCTGCGCTTCGACGACACCAATCCGACCACCGAAGACGTCGAGTACGTCGAGGCGATTCAGGAAGACATCCGCTGGCTCGGCTTCAACTGGGACAACCTCTACTACGCGTCCGATTACTTCGAGCAGCTCTACCAGCTCGCCGAGAAGTTGATCGAGAAGGGCCAGGCCTACGTCGACAGCCTCAACGAAGAGCAGATCCGCGAGTACCGCGGCGACTACTACAAGAAGGGCAGGCCCAGCCCGTATCGCGATCGCTCCGTCGAGGAGAACCTCGCGCTGTTTCGCGGCATGCGCGCCGGCAAGTTCAAAGAGGGCGAGCACGTGCTGCGGGCCAAGGGCGACCTCGCCACGCAGAACATGAACATGCGCGATCCGGTGCTCTATCGCATCCGCTTCGCGCCGCACCACCGCACCGGCAAGACCTGGTGCATCTACCCGATGTACGACTACGCGCATCCGCTCTCGGACGCGATCGAGAAGATCACGCACTCGATCTGCACGCTCGAGTTCGAAGCGCACCGCCCGCTCTACGACTGGTGCATTCGCGAGACCGAGATGTTCCCGTCGCGGCAGATCGAGTTCGCGCGGCTCAACCTGACCTACACGGTGATGTCGAAGCGCAAGCTCTTGCAGCTGGTGAACGAGAAGCGCGTTTCCGGCTGGGACGATCCGCGCATGCCGACGCTCGCCGGGATGCGGCGGCGCGGCTATACGCCCGAGGCGATCCGCGCCTTCTGCGAGCGCGTCGGCGTGGCGAAGGCGGACAGCCTGGTGGACGTCGGGCTGCTCGAGTTCCACCTGCGCGAAGATCTCAACCGTCGCTGCAAGCGCGTGATGGGCGTGCTCCGGCCGCTCAAGCTGACCATCACGAATCTCGACGCGACCAAGATGATCTATGCGCCGCTG
>DASREC010000547.1:0-10554 GCA_035652295.1 Polyangia bacterium | reverse complement strand
CATCGACCGCCAGCCCCGACGGAAAATAGAACTGCGCCGGCAACGGGTCGGTGCCCGGGTCGTTGAGCGAATAGTGGCAACCGGCGGTGAGCGCCAGCGCGGCGAGGAGAACGCGGGACATGCTTCGGCTTTAGTCTCGACTCTCTTGGATCACGTAATGGGCGGAGAGGTTGCCTTAGCGAGCACGAATTTGCAATCGCGGTGTCTGTGTTGGGCGCTTGGGCGTGGCGGTTTTTGGAAGATCGAAAGTTGGATCTGGGGATCCACGGTCTGAAGACCGCGGCTCCGACAGAGGGAAGCCCCGCGGGCTGCGAAATCCGTCGGTGGCAGCTTCGCCGGATGTTTTTCCACGAACCAAGCGCGCGGCGCTTATCTCTGTCGGAGCCGCGGTCTTCAGACCGTGGATCCCCCAAAACGGCGACGGCCAATCGCAATCGCCGCGCGACGAGCGCGACGAGCGCCCCCGATCATTTCTTCTCGCGCAACGCCGCCTGCGCGGCCGCGAGCCTCGCGATCGGCACTCGGAACGGCGAGCAGCTGACGTAGTCGAAGCCTTCGCGGTGGCAGAACTCCACCGACGACGGCTCGCCGCCGTGCTCGCCGCAGATGCCGATCTTGAGCTTGGGCTTGGCGCGCCGGCCGCGCTCGATGCCGAGCCGGATGAGCTGCCCCATGCCCTCTTGATCGATCGCCACGAACGGATCGACCGAGTAGATGCCGAGCTTGACGTACTCGCCGAGGAAGCTGCCCGCGTCGTCGCGCGAGACGCCGAGCGTGGTCTGCGTGAGATCGTTGGTGCCGAACGAAAAGAAATCGGCGACCGCGGCGATCTTGTCGGCGACCACGCACGCGCGCGGCAGCTCGATCATGGTGCCGATCGTGTACGGCACCTCGACGCCCGCGTCCGCGAGCACGCCGTTGGCCGCTTTCTCGACGAGCGCGCGCATGATCGTCAGCTCGCGCTCGTGGCCGATGATCGGCAGCATGATCTCGGGCCGCACGTCCACGCCCGCCTGCTTGCACTCGACCGCCGCCTGGAGGATCGCCACCACCTGCGTTTGGTAGATCTCGGGGTTGGTGAGCGCCAGGCGCGAGCCGCGGTGGCCGAGCATCGGGTTGGCCTCGTGCAGCGCCGCCACGCGCGCGCGCACCGCCTCGGGCGAAACGCCGAGCTCGCGCGCGACCACGTCGACCTGCGCCGCCTCCGTCGGCAAAAACTCGTGCAGCGGCGGATCGAGCAAACGGATCGTGACCGGAAGCCCGTCCATCGCGCGGAAGATGCCGACGAAGTCCTGCTGCTGCATCGGCAGGATCTTCGCCAACGCGCGCTTCCGCTCCTCGACGCTCGACGCCAGGATCATCTCGCGCACGGCGAGGATCTTGTCCTCGGCGAAGAACATGTGCTCGGTGCGGCACAGCCCGATGCCCTCGGCGCCGTAGTTGCGCGCCGTCTGCGCGTCGATCGGCGTGTCCGCGTTGGTGCGCACGCGCAGCCGCCGCGCGCCGTCGACCCACTTCATCAGCGCGGCGTAATCCTCGTCGAGCGCCGGCGCGGTCATCGCCACCGCGCCGAGGATCACCTCCCCCTTGCCGCCGTCGAGCGTGAGCAGGTCGCCCTTCTTCACCACCAACATCGTGTCGCCCTGCGCGACGGAGAACTGGCCGCGCGCGTAGTCGACCGTGATCGCGCCGCAGCCGGCGACGCAGCACTTGCCCATGCCGCGCGCCACCACCGCCGCGTGCGAGGTCATGCCGCCGCGCGCGGTCAGGATCCCCTCGGCCGCGTTCATCCCGTGGATGTCCTCGGGCGAGGTCTCGACGCGCACCAGCACCACCTTCTCGCCCTTCTGCTTCATCGCCTCCGCGTCGTCGGCGTGAAACACCACTTTGCCGACGGCGGCGCCCGGCGACGCGGGCAGCCCTTTGGCGATCACCTGCTTGGGCACGCGCGGATCGAGCATCGGGTGCAGGAGCTCGTCGAGCTTCGCCGGGTCCATGCGCAGCACCGCCTGCTCGGGCGTGAGCATCCCCTCCTTCACCATCTCGACGGCGATGCGCACCATCGCCTTGGCGGTGCGCTTGCCGGTGCGCGTCTGCAGCATCCACAGTTTGCCGCGCTGGATGGTGAACTCGATGTCCTGCATGTCGCGGTAGTGCTGCTCGAGCTTCTGGTACACGGCGACGAGGTCGGCGTACGCGGCGCCCATTTTTTCTTCGAGCGACTGGCCGCCGCTGTCGGGCGATTTCGAGATCGGCAGCGGCGTGCGGATGCCCGCGACCACGTCCTCGCCCTGCGCGTTGATCAGGTACTCGCCGAAGAAGCGCCGCTCGCCCGTCGAGGGATCGCGCGTGAACGCGACGCCGGTGGCGCAGTCGTCGCCGAGGTTGCCGAACACCATCGCCTGCACCGTGACCGCGGTGCCCCACGCCGACGGGATGTTGTACATCTGGCGATAGGTGACGGCGCGCGGATTTTCCCACGAGCCGAACACCGCCTTGACCGCGCCCCAGAGCTGCTCCCACGGATCCTCGGGGAACGCGACGCCCTTGCGCCGCTTGATCTCGGCCTTGAACTCGCCGACGAGCTCGCGCAGATCGTTCGCGCTCAGATCGGTGTCGAGCTCGACGCCGCGCGCCTCTTTCTTGTGCTCGAGGATCGCCTCGAACGGATCGGTCTCCTCTTTCGTCTCCGGCTTGAGCCCGAGCACGACGTCGCCGTACATCTGCACGAAGCGGCGATAGGAGTCCCACGCGAAGCGCGCCGAGCCGGATCGCTTCGCCAGCGCCTCGACGGTAGCGTCGTTGAGCCCGAGGTTGAGCACGGTGTCCATCATCCCCGGCATCGATACGCGCGCGCCCGAGCGCACCGACACCAGCAGCGGATCGTCGCGATCGCCGAAGCGCCCGCCGCCCGTGAGTTGCTCGACGCGCGCCATGGCCGCGCGCACCTCGCCGTCGAGCGAATCGGGAAACGCGCGGCCGTGATCATAATGATAGCGGCAGACCTCGGTGGTGATGGTGAAGCCGGGCGGCACGGGGATGCCGAGGCGGTTCATCTCGGCGAGCCCGGCGCCCTTGCCGCCGAGCAGCTCCTTCATCGCCGCGTCGCCCTCGGCCTGTCCGCTGCCGAACGTGTAGACGTACTTGGTCATCTCGCGTGCGCTCCGATGAGAAGGTCTAGACTTCGACTGCTCGCGTGCAACGGGGTAACACGCGGCGAGCGCGCGAATCAAGGCGCCGGCGGCTCGTCCTCGGGCAGCCACCATTCAGACGGGTCGAGATCGATGCCGCAAAATGGCTCCACGCGGAGCGTCTTGTCATACGCGCCGACGAGACTCCACCTCTCGGCGCGCAGCTCATACACCTCGAGCAAGTGCGCGATCGGGTTCGCCAGCCAGAGATGCGGCACTCCTCCGCGCGCGTAGATCGGCAGCTTGCGCGCGCGATCGATCTTTTCCGTCGACGGCGAAATCACCTCACACACCCAATCGGGCGCCACCGGCATGTGACCTTCGCGCGGCGGCCGCGGAACCCGCGCGCGCCGCCAACCCCGACATCCGGCACAAGCACATCATCTTGCAAGTGCACTTCCGGTTTGAGCACGATCCACCAGTCTGCTCGCAGCGAGCCGTTGAGACTTGCACAGATCATCATCGCTGCGTGCCCGTCTCGAAATGGAGGCCGACGCGACGCGAGCAACTCTCCGCCGAGAAGCTCACCGATGAAAATGTCGGGCAGCGCCACCAGATCGGCGTAGGTCGCCTTGCGAGACTGCATTAATACACTCTACTACGCCCGTTGGCGGGCGGCTTCGTAGAGGAGGATGGCGCCGGCGGCGCCGACGTTGAGCGAGGCCACCTTGCCGGTCATCGGGATCTGCACCAGCAGATCGCAGCCGCGCAGCACCAGCGGGCGGATGCCCTTGCCCTCGGCGCCGAGCACCAGCGCGCACGCCACCTTGAAATCGATCTGCCACGGGTTCTGCCCGCCGCCCGCCACCGCGCCGACGATCCACAGCCCCGCCGCCTTCAGCTCCTCGAGCGCGCGCGCGATGTTGGTCACCAGCGCCACGCGCATGTGCTCGCTGGCGCCGGCCGACGCCTTCACCACCGTCGGCGTCACCGCCACCGCGCGGTCGCGCGCGATCACGATCCCGTGCGCGCCGATGACGTGCGCCGTGCGCAGGAGCGCGCCGAGGTTCATCGGATCCTGCACGCTGTCGAGCACCAGGATGAGCGGCGGCTTGCCCGCGCGCTTGGCGACCGCCAGCAGCTCGTCGAGCTGCGCGTACGGATACTCGCCGGTGACCGCGACCGCGCCCTGGTGAACGCCGCCGTGCGCCAGCGCGTCGAGCGCGAAGCGCGAGCGCAGCACCGGCTGCACGTTGGCCACGCGCGCGGCGTCGGTCACCTCGCGCAGCGCCGTGCCGGTGTCGCCCTCGAGCACGAACAGCGCGTGCACGCGTCCGGCCTTGAGCGCCTCCTTCACCGGGTGGACGCCGTAGACCAGGCGGCTCATCCCGCGAGCTCGTCGAGGAACCGGGCGGCGGCGGCGCGCGGATCGGCCGCGTCGCGAATCGGCCGGCCGACGACCACCGCGTCGGCGCCCGCCTTTAGCGCGGCGCGCGGCGTCTCGACGCGTTTTTGATCGTCGCCGGCGTCGGGCGCGGGCGCCGCCAGGCGCACGCCGGGCGTGACGATCAGGAGCGCGCCCTCCACCCTGCGGCGAATTGCCGCAGCCTCGAGCGGCGAGGCCACCACGCCCGCGCAGCCGGCGTCGCGCGCCAGGATCGCGCGCCGCACCACCTGCTCCTCCGTCGACGCGGCGGGGATCCCGTCGGCGCGCAGGTCGGCGAGGTCGAGGCTGGTCAGCACCGTCACCGCCAGCACGCGCGTCTTCGCGCCCGCGCCTTCGACCGCCGCGCGCAGCATCGCCTGCCCGCCCGACGCGTGCACGGTCAAGAGCTCGACGTCGAGCCGCGCCGCCTGCGCCGCCGCGCGTTTCACGGTCTCCGGGATATCGTGCAACTTGAGATCGAGGAACACCCGCTTGCCGCGCGCGCGCAACGCCTCGACGGCGGAGGCGCCCTCCTGGATGAACAGCTCCAGACCCACTTTGTAGAACTCGACGGCATCGCCGAGCAGCTCGACCAGCTTCAAGGCGCTCGCGAGCTCGGGATGATCGAGCGCGACGATCAACCGCTCGGCCGCGCGCCGCGCCGTCGTCACGCCTGCGCTCCGCGGGCGGCGGCGATCAGCTTCTGCAGCTCGCCCGCGAGCTCGCCCGCCGGCACCAGCCGCGCCTCCTTGTCGCCGCGCGCCTTGAGCTCCAGCTTGCCCTCGGCCAGCCCGCGTTTCCCGACGGTGACGCGCAGCGGGATCCCGATCAGGTCCGCGTCTTTGAACTTGGCGCCCGCGCGCTCGTCGCGATCGTCGTACAGCACCTCGACGCCCGCGCGCTCGAGCTCGCCCTCGAGCTTCTCCGCCGCCTCGGCCAGCTCGGGCTCCTTGCCCGCGGTCACGATCGCCACCTGGAACGGCGCGAGCGCCATCGGCCAGCGAATCCCGTCGGCGTCGTGGTGCTGCTCGATCGCCGCCGCCGCGATGCGCGTGACGCCGATGCCGTAGCACCCCATCGGCATCGGCTTCTCCTTCCCGTCGCTGTCGAGGAACACCACCTTCATCGGCTCCGAATATTTCGTGCCGAGGTAGAAGACGTGGCCGACCTCGATGCCGCGATGCGCGCGGTACGTGCCCTTCTCGCAGCGCGCGCAGCGATCGCCCGCGGCCGCGGTGCGCAGGTCGACGATCTTGGCGCCCGGCACGTCGCGCTCGAGGTTGAAGCCGCGCACGTGATAATCGGTTTTATTGGCGCCGGTAATCGCGTTTGCAATCGCCGCCACTTCATAATCGGCATAAACCGGGATATTGCGGCCCTGCGGCCCGGCGTATCCGACCGCCGCGCCCGTGACCTCCGAGACCAGCGCGTCCGAGGCCAGCTCCATCAGCTCCGCACCGACGGCAGCCTTGAGCTTGAGCTCGTTCACGTCGCGGTCGCCGCGCACCAGCGCCATGAACGGTTTCCCGTCCGCGACATATATCAATGTTTTGACAAAACGCTCAATCGGCTCTTTTAGAAACTTTACGACATCGGCAATGCCGCCCTTATTCGGCGTATGCAATTCCTGGATATTCGACGTCGCCTTGGCCGCGGCCGCGGCTTCGCGCTTGAGCTCGGCCTTCTCGACGTTGGCCGCGTAGTCGCACGTGTCGCACGAGACGATCGCGTCCTCGCCCGACTCGGCCAGCACCTGGAACTCGTGCGACATCGAGCCGCCGATCGCGCCGGTGTCGGCCTCGACCGCGCGGAAGTCGAGCCCGCAGCGTTTGAAGATGCGCACGTAGCAGTCGTACATGTTCTTGTACTCGCGGTGCGCGTCGTCGACGGTGGCGTGAAACGAGTAGCCGTCCTTCATGATGAACTCGCGGCCGCGCATCAGGCCGGCGCGCGGGCGCATCTCGTCGCGAAACTTGTCCTGGATCTGAAACAGATTGAGCGGCAGCTGGCGATACGACTTCACGTCGCGGCGCACGACGTCGCAGAACGCCTCCTCCGCCGTCGGCGACATGATGAAGTCGGCGCCTTTGCGATCCTTCAGGCGCAACAGCTCGGGGCCGTACTTCTGCCAGCGCCCCGACTCCTGCCACAGCTCGGCCGGGTGGACGATCGGCATCAAGACTTCCTCGGCGCCCGAGCGGTTCAGCTCCTCGCGCAGGATGCGCTCGATCTTGGCGACCACGCGCAGGCCGAGCGGCATCATCGCGTAGATGCCCGCCGCCAGTTTGCGGATGTAGCCGCCGCGCACGAGCAGCACGTGCGACACCACTTGAGCTTCGGCCGGAGCTTCCTTCAGCGTCGGGATCAGCAGCCGCGAATAGCGCATGTGCCGCTCTATAGCACGGGCGGCGCGCGCGAGTCAGGCGCGCTGCGAGGGCGAAACGGTGACGTTGAGATCGATGGTGACGTTGTCGCTCGCGTCGACGCACACCGCGTAGTTCGGCAGCGGCGCGAACGCCGGCGCCGTCGGGCCGGTGCCGTCGAAGTTGAAGCGCGCGCCGTGGCACGGGCAGCGCCAGTGGCCGCTCGACAGCTTGACGACGCAGCCCGAGTGCGTGCACGCCGAGTCGACGGTGAACAGCCCGCCGGCGTCGCGGCATAGATACAGATCGTAGCTTCCGCCCGAGAGGTGCTTGGCCGCGCCGACGGCGATCGCGCTCGCCGCGCCGGCCTGCAGCGTGCCGCCGCAGCTCTGCGGGCGCGCCAGGTCGCCCGAGGCGCGGCCGCCGTCCTGCGGCAAATTGCCGCTTGCGAAGTCGATCGGCTGGCCGGCGTCGTTCAGCAGCGGCGGGCCGCCCTGCGTCGGATCGTCGATGGCGCCGGTGAACACGCGCGAGTCGCCGGTGCACGCGGCCGCGCCGAGCACGGCGAGACCCGATCCGGCGGCGGCGCAAAACTCTCGGCGCGAGCACTTCATCGTCGACTCCGGCGCCTCATGACGAGCGCCATGGCCGTGAGTAGCACGACGGCGGAAAGCGGGACAGGGCCGCGCGCCACGCCGCAGCCGGCGGTGGCGTCGGGCGGCGCGAGGCCGCCCTTCTCGCCGATGGTGATGGCCGCCGAGATCACGTCGTCGCCGTACGGATCCTGATCGTTCGACACGTCGCCCGCGCCGCCGTTGCCGTCGACGATCGAGCTGTACACGGTGACCGGCCCGGTGCCGACTTGCGGCGCGGTCCAGAAGAAGTGCCAGCGCGTGGGATCGTTTCGCAGCACGATCTTGCCGGCGCCGTGCGCGCGGTTGCCGAACACCGCGTCGCCGCCGGGCGCGACCAGGCTCTCGTCGCTCGGCGACGGCGGCGGGCACACGCCGTTGACCGGCGCGACGGCGCACAAGCCGGTGAGCGGGCCCGCGGCCGAGTCGATCTCGAGGCCGAAGTTGTTGTTGTCGCACTGCACGTAGTTGAAGTTGTCGTGGCCGGTCGGAACTTCGGTGCAGGTCGCGGGCAGGTTGAAGTCGGTGCCCTCGAGCTCGCCGAGCAGTTCGAGCTCGAAGGTATACGTCTGGCCCGGCTCGTAGCCGTCGGTGAACAGCGACGCGGGATCGGCGCCGAGCTTGAGCTGCACCACGCCCGGCCCGTCGGTGTGGCAGGCGGCGCAGGTCTGGCCGGCGACGCGCGGCGCGCCCGTCGGGTACACGCCCTCGCTCGACGCGCTGGTGGTCGCGGCGTGCGGATTGTCGGGCGACTGATCCATGAACTGCGCTGAATCGACGAACGCGCCGGCTAAACGCGGTCCGAGCAGAACCGCCGCCAGCGCGAGCGCGCGCACGAGCGAGCGATTACAACGCACCGCCGACCTCGAACGCGCCGCCGATCCATTGATCGGCCGCGCTGTGCGCGAAGCGCATGCCGTTGCCGTCGAACGCCAGCGCGACGCGCGTGTAGCGGGCGCCGGCGCGCAGCCACAGCCAGCGGATCGGCCACACCGAGAGACCGCCCTCGGTCTCGACCGCCCAGCCCGACGCGGTGCCGTACTCGTCGGCGTTGGTGACCGGCCCCGAGTCGACGAGGCCGGAGAACGCGAGGCGCAGGCCGAGGCGTAGGACGCGCGTGCCGAGCGGCTGATCGAGGCCGAGCCCGGCGCCGACCAGCGTGTAGCCGACGTCGGGCACGCCGAGCTGCCGCTCGGAGCGGTGCGCGTAGCGCAGCTGATCGACGCCGGCGTCGACGAGCAGCGCGCCGTGTCCGGGCGCGCGCCCGAGCGGAATCCGGCCGAGCGCGCCGAGCCGCCAGCGCCAGGCTTCGCCCGGCTCGTTGCCGCTCGCGGTCTGCGAGTTGAAGCTGCCCGCGCGCTCGTAGCTGCCGGCGAGCCCGAGGCACGCGAGGATCGGATGATCGTGCGCGTAGTCGGCGGCGAGCGCGAACGGGAACACGCCGCCCTCGACGCGCACCGCCGCCAGCGTGCCGCCGCCGTACGCCTGCGCGCCCGAGACGTCGAAGTCGAGGCGGCGCGTGAACAGCGACAGCCCGACGCCGACCCAGCCGGCGAGCACCGGCTCGCTGGGCGCGCTCTTCTTCACCGTCGCCGCGGGCGCCGGCGTCTCGGGCGTTCCCGGCAGCTCGCTGAGATCGGCCGGCTCCTCGTCGCCCTCGCTCGGACGCGGCGCGGGCTGCGCCACCTCTCCGCCGCGCGGCACGCCGTGGACCCGCTCGAACGCGCGCGCCAGATCGCCGAGCACGCGATCCTTGAGCGCGATCGGCGGCCGCCCGTCGAGCGGATAGACGCCGCGCGCGCTCACCGCGCCGGTCGCGCCGTCGCGCACGACGATCACGACGCCGCGCGGCTGCACCGAGCCGGCGACCAGCGCGTCGAGGCGCAGGCGGCGGCACATGTACTTCACCTCGTCGGGCGTGGCGCCGGGATGGCCGAGCCGCTGCGCCGCCGCGCGGTACACCTCGCCCGGCACCACGTCGTAGAGCTCGGCCAGCGCCCACTCGAGCTGCTCCGACAACTCGCCGCCGCCCGGCCCGCTGACGCCGAGCAGCGAGACCGAGTGCGTGGCCGCGCGCGCCTCGCCGAGCGAGAGGAGCACGAGGAGCGCCGCGCCGACGGTGGAGCCGAGCCGGTTCACTGCGGCGCGACGCTAGCACAGTCGGCGGCGCGCGCGGAAGCGCTTCCGCTCGGCGCGTGGATTTGCTAGCGTCGGCGCCCGATGGGTCTTCGCGGCTGGCTCGGGGGAGCCTTGGCGCTGGCGCTGGCCGGCTGCCCGTCGCCCGATCCGGCGACCGGTCTCGGCACGACGCAGCCGCCCGATCAGTTCCTCGACTACAACCAGTTCGTGTGCGCCGTCGAGCCGGTGCTGATCAAGCGCTGCTCGTTCCTCGCGTGCCACGGCAACGCCACGCACGCCTTTCGCGTGTACTCGCTCGGCAAGCTGCGGATCGGCGATCCCACCACCAGAAAAGCACGATCGTTCGATTTGCTCTCCGCCGACGAGGTGGAGCGCAACTTCGAGTCGGCGTCGGGGATGGTCTACGGCACCGCCGCGGGCGATCGCACGCCCACGCCGGTGGTGAACAAGGTGACGCTGCTCCTCAAGCCGCTCAAGGCGGCGTTCGGCGGCTCGGAGCACCACGGCGTCGGCGTGTTCCCGGCGTTCCCCGCGACCACGCTCGACGACGACGGCGAGTGGCAGTCGCTGGTCGCGTGGGTGGGCGGCGCGGCGCAACCCAAACCGGTCGACGCCAAGTGCCAGGCGCTGTTCGACGCCATGTCGCTCGCGCCGCGATGAAGACGAAGAGAAAATGACGATGCAGAAAAAAAGAACGAACGTTCGTGCTTTTTTTGTGGCGCTGCTGTTTGCCGTCGGAGGCGCGGGCGCGGGCGGCTGCGTGCGCGTCAAGCCGTACGAGCGCGAGCTGCTGGCCAAGCCGATCATGACGTTCCAGCCCGATCCGTACGAGGACGTGCTCGACCTGCACATGCTCGAGGCGC